>JAEULI010000074.1 GCA_016793845.1 Sphingosinicella sp. | reverse complement strand
CGCTTCGATGATCATGCGGTCGCGCTCGATGAGACCGGCGCGCGCGGCGGTTTCAAGCATCGCGTACTCGCCGGAGACCTGGTAGGCGAACACGGGGATGTTGAAGGCGTCCTTCACGCGGGCGATCACGTCGAGATACGGCATTCCCGGCTTCACCATCACGCTGTCCGCGCCCTCGGCGATGTCGAGCGCGACCTCGCGCAGTGCCTCGTCGGCGTTCGCGGGGTTCATCTGGTAGGTCTTCTTGTCGCCTTTGAGGAAGCCGCCGGAGCCGACCGCGTCGCGGAACGGGCCGTAGAAGGCAGAGGCGTATTTGGCGGCGTAGCTCATGATCTGCACGTCGTGGAAGCTGCCCGCTTCCAGCACCTTGCGGATCGCGCCGACGCGGCCGTCCATCATGTCCGACGGGGCGATGATGTCGGCTCCGGCGCGGGCCTGCACGAGCGCCTGGCCCTGCAGCATCTCGATCGTCTCATCGTTGAGGATGCGGCCGTCTTCCGAAAGCAGGCCGTCGTGGCCGTGCGTCGTGTAGGGGTCGAGCGCGACGTCCGTCAGCACGCCGATGCCGGGGGCGGCGTCCTTGATGGCCTTGATGGCGTGGCAGGTGAGATTGTCGGGATTGAGCGCCTCGCGACCGTCGGCGGTGCGGCGTTCGGGTGGCGTGTTCGGGAAGAGCGCGATACAGGGGATGCCGAGGCTTTCGGCTTCCTTCGCGGCCTCGGCGACAAGATCGACCGAGAGGCGCTCGACACCCGGCATCGTCGGCACCGCCGTGCGCTCGCCCGTGCCCTCGGTCACGAAAAGCGGCCAGATGAAATCGGCCGGAGAGAGCGTCACTTCCGCGAACAGCGCGCGCGACCATGCATGTGCGCGGGGGCGTCTCAGGCGGGTGGCGGGGTAGGCGGCGGCGGGTTTGGGGACGGGAGACATGGGCGGCATCTATGGTCGAAAACGCACGCCTTGAGAAGCACGGGCTTTACCGGGGTGCGGCGCGGGCGCTAATCGCGGATCATGACGGGACTCACGATAGAAGCCGTGCTCACCGGCACCGCACGTCCGCTGCGCGGCGAGGAGATGAGCGCGATCGTCAAGGCGCCCCGGCTCGGCGCAGTGGTGGTGAAGCCGCTCGGTCTTGATGGCGACGAGCAGGCGGATACGGTCCACCACGGCGGCGTCGACATGGCGGTCCACCACTATCCGCGCGATCACTATGCGTGGTGGGCGGAACGGATGCCCGACCAGGCGCTGCTCGGCGCGGCGGGGGCGTTCGGCGAGAATATCTCGACGACGGGTCTCGACGAGAACACCGCCTGCATCGGGGATCGCTATCGGCTCGGCACCGCACTCGTCGAAATCTCGCAGGGTCGCAAACCCTGCTGGAAACCCGCGCACCGGCTCGGGCGCCCGGCGCTTGTCGCCGAGATCGTCAAGACGGGTCGTTCGGGCTGGTACTACCGTGTGATCGAGCCCGGCGTCGTCGCGGTCGGCGATGCGCTGACGCTCGAACGCAGGCCGCATCCCGAATGGACCGTGGCGCGCGTCTTCGGCTTGATCGTCGGCGGGGCGGGGAAGTCCGACCCCGTGTCGCTGAAGGCGCTTTCGGGTCTGAAGCTGCTGTCCGCCGAATGGCGCGAGCGCGCGCGAATGATGTCGGCATGACCTGCCCGCCGATTCTCGTTTTCGATTCGGGCATGGGCGGCCTCTCCGTGCTGGCGCCGATCCGCGCTGCGCTGCCGCAGGCGCCGGTCGTGTACGTGGCGGACAACGCCGGGTTTCCTTACGGCAGCAAGAGCGAGGCGGAGATTGCCGCGCGCGTGCCCGCGCTGCTCGGGCGGCTCACCGAGCGGTATCGGCCCCGCCTCATCGTCATCGCCTGCAACACCGCCTCCACGATCGCGCTGGCGCACGTGCGCGCCGCGCTCGACGTGCCGGTGGTGGGCACGGTGCCCGCGATCAAGCCTGCCGCCGAAGCGACGGAGACGAAGGTGATCGGCGTGCTCGGTACGCCCGCCACGGTGCGGCAGGCCTATGTCGACAATCTGGCCGCCGAGTTCGCTTCGGACTGTGTGGTGCTCCGCCATGGCACGCCGGAGCTTGCGGCAATGGCGGAGGCGAAGCTGCGCGGGGAGGTGGTTCCGGCGGAGGACTATGCGGCGGTGATGGCGGGGCTGACCGGGCAGCCGCGCGGTGAGGACATGGACATCGTTGTGCTCGCGTGCACGCACTTCCCGCTGGTGGAGGATGAGCTTGCCGCTGCCGCCCGCCGTCCCCTGCGCTTCGTCCACGGCGGGCAGGGCATCGCGCGCCGCGTGGCGCATCTGCTACAGGATGCCGACTGGACCGGCTGTGCGCCGACAGGCCTTGCCGTTTTCACACTGAGAGACGAAAAGTCCGCCGCGCTGGTGCCCGCACTCGCGGCACGCGGGCTTGATGTAGATTATCTCTAACAAAGGGATCGCGGCGAAACTTATGACGACGCATGAGGAATTGCTCGCGCGCCTCAACGCCGATCTGCCGCCCACCGGCATTTTGCTCGGCGCCGAGATTCTGGAGCTGGACCCGGCAGGGCGCGTCCGCATGTCGTTCGTCGCGACGCCTGCGTTCTGCAATCCCAACGGCACGGTTCAGGGCGGCATCGTCGCGGCGATGCTCGACGACGCGGCGGAAATGGCCTGCGTCGCCGATGCGGGCAAGCGTATCTTCGTGGCGACGATCGAGATGAAGGTGAGCTTCCTGCTGCCCGCGAAGGCCGGGAAACTCTACGCGGAAGGCCGCGTCATCAAGCGTGGTCGCATGATCGCCTTCCTGGAGGCGGACCTTTTCGATGGCGAAGGCGCGCTGCTTGCGCGTATGACCTCCACCGCCGCGCCGCGCGCATTCTGAAAGACTTCGAGGGGAGCTGAATGACCGACGACATCCTGTTCGAAAGGCGCGGCCGTGCCGGGCTGATGACGCTGAACCGACCGCAGGCGCTGAATGCGCTCAATCGCGAGATGTGCCTCGCGCTGCATCGGCAGCTCGATGCGTGGGCCGTTGACGACGACGTTTCGGTGGTGATCATACGCGGCGCGGGCGAAAAGGCGTTCTGCGCGGGCGGCGACGTGGTGGGCCTCTACCATTCCGGCAAAGAAGGCACTTCGGAGTGGGAAGGCTTCTTCGCGGACGAATACCGCATGAACCTCGCCATCGGCACGTTTCCGAAGCCCTATGTGGCGCTTGTCGACGGGTTCAGCATGGGCGGCGGTGTCGGTGTTTCGGTTCATGCGCCGTATCGTGTCGTTACGGAAAAGACGCTGTTCGCAATGCCTGAAACCGGCATCGGCCTGATCCCGGACGTTGGCGGCACACATGCGCTCGCGCAGATGCCGGGCGAGGTCGGCACCTATCTCGGCCTGACCGGTGCGCGGCTGAAAGCGGCAGACTGCATGTATGCGGGATATGGCACGCACCACTGCACGAGCGCACAGATCGAGGCGCTGACCGATGCGCTTGCCGAGGGCGGCGATGTCGCGCAGACGCTGAACGCCTTCCATTCGGATGCGGGCCCCGCACCGCTTGAGGCGGTTCGCGCCGAGATCGAGCGGCACTTCGCCTTCGATACGGTGGAGGCGATCATGGAATCGCTTTCGCTCGGCAGCGAGTGGGCCGTGGCGCAGCGCGACGTGCTGATGAAAATGTCGCCGACGAGCATGAAAATCAGCCTCCGCGCGCTCCGCGAAGCACGGGGCGACGACCTCGCCGGATGCCTCCGCCGCGAATACAGGCTGGTGTCGGCGATCAAGTCGGGCCATGATTTCTTCGAAGGCATCCGCGCCCAGCTCATTGACAAGGACAAGTCGCCGCGCTGGCGTCCCGCCGCGCTCCGCGACGTGACGGAGGAAATGGTGGACGGCTACTTTGCACCGCCGGCGTGGGGAGACCTCAGCTTTTGAGAGGCAGCGCGCTTGTCGTGGGCCTTGGCCTCAATGGCCTTGGCGTCGTGCGGTCGCTGGCGGCGGCGGGCATCCGCGTGCACGCCTTCGACGACACGATGGGGCCGTTTACCGCCACGCGCCACGGCACCAAGGCGAAGGCACCGCTTGCAGGCGAAGGGCTTGTCGAGGCGCTTGCGGCGTATCGCGCCCGGCTCGATCATGATCCTGTACTGTTTCTGACGCGCGAGGACGGCGTTGCCACGGTGGCCGCGAACCGGGACCGGATTCCGGGTTATCGCATCGCGATGCCGGAACGCGACGTCGTAGAGGCGATGGTCAACAAGGATCGGTTCATGCCGATCGCTGCGCGTGCCGGGCTTTCCGTGCCGCGCACAGTGACGCTGCGCAGCGCCGACGATCTCGCGCTCCTTGAAAAGCTGACGCCGCCGCTGATCGTGAAGCCGAGCGAGCATGTCGCCGCCTATCAGGCGCGCTTCAAGAAGGCGTATGTGTTCGACAGCGCTGCCGACGCCGCCCCGATGATCCCGGACATGCTCGCCGCCGCGGGCGAACTCGTGGCGCAGGAGTATGTGCCGGGGGATGACGGCAGCGTCTTCTTCTGCCTCGGTTATTTCGGCGCCGAGAGTGACATGCTCGCTGCCTATACGGGCTACAAGACGGCGAGCTGGCCGCCGCGCGTGGGCGGCACGGCGGGCTGCGCGCCCGCGCCCGAAGCGCACGCGCGGCTCGCGGCCGACACGCAGGCATTCTTCGCCGCAGCGCACTTCCAGGGCATGGGCAGCCTCGAATTCAAGCGCCACGCGATAACGGGCGCGTTCACCATGATTGAGCCGACCGCGTGCCGCACGGACTACCAGTCTGAGCTGGCGACGCTGAACGGCGTGAACCTGCCCGCAGTGCAGTTCGCCGACCAGATGCGCCTGCCGCTGCCTTCCGCCCAGCCTCGGCACCGGTTCGGCTGGCGCGATCCCGGCGCGGTCGCATCGGGCGCGGTCGTGCCCAAATCGGGGTCCGGCTGGCGGGCGGTGGACGCGCTCTGGCGCGGCGACGATCCCGGGCCGTGGCTTGCCTCGGGACGGGGACGCATCGCGCGCAAGCTCGGCCTCGGCGGCCGGCGATAAAACCTTAACCGTCTCCGGCTAGGCAGGGTTCATGCTCAATACCTTGAAATCGCTCTACAACGACTTCCAGCTTGCGCCCGCTGAACGCGAGGCGAAGAAACGCGACGCGGCCGGCCTGCCGTTCGCCGATCCCGGCATCGACGCGGCTGTTGCGGCGTGCACCGCATGGCTTGGCCGCGCGCAGGACTGCTCCGCCACCGCAGACGGTGGTGTCGCCCGCGACTATCACGTCGCGAAAGGCTGGGCGACGAGCTACCCGGAGACGACGGGCTACATCATTCCGACGCTGCTGACGCTGGGCGAGGAAGCCCGCGCACGGCGGATGCTCGACTGGCTCTGCGCGATCCAGCTCGACGATGGCGGCTTTCAGGGCGGCAAGATCGATGCCGTGCCGGTGAAGTCCGTCACCTTCAACACCGGCCAGATCCTGATCGGCCTTGCCATCGGCGCACGCACGCTCGGCGATGCGAAGTATCTGGAGGCCATGCACGGCGCCGCGCGTTTCCTGAGGGACTCGCTCGATCCGGACGGCTGCTGGCGCTCGCATCCGTCGCCGTTCACGCACGCGGGCGAGAAGGCCTATGAAACGCACGTGTCGTGGGGCCTGTTCGAGGCCGAGCGCACTGCGCCCGGCGAAGGCTATGGCGCAGCGGGGCTCAAACAGGTCGACTGGGCGCTCGGCAAGATGCAGGCGAACGGTTGGGTCAATGATTGCTGCCTGCAGCACAAGGACCGGCCGCTCACCCACACGCTCGGCTATTATCTGCGCGGCGTTGTGGAGGCGCACCGGCTTTCCGGCGAACAGCCCTATCTCGATGCGGCGCTGAAGATGGCGCGGGCCCTCGTCGGCGCGCTCCGCAGCGACGGGGCGCTTCCGGGCCGTCTGCGCTCGGACTGGGCGGCGGCGGTCGACTGGTCGTGCCTCACCGGCAACGTGCAGATCGCCGAAAGCCTGTTCTATCTTGCTCCGCTTGGCGGTGGCGAGGGTTTCGTGAAGGCGGGCAAGGGGCTGAACGCCTTCGTGCGTCGCACGATCGCCGTGGAAGGCAATCCCGATCTCGTCGGCGGCGTGCGCGGTTCGTTCCCCATCGACGGCGAGTATGGCCAGTGGGCGTACCTCAACTGGGCGGCGAAATTCGCCATCGACAGTTTTCTTGTCGAGAAGTTGATCTAAGTCATTCCAGCCCCTCGTAAAAGTTGCGAACAGATCGCAACAGAGGCCTGCGACATAAAGTGGGGTGACGGGACCGCCACCTCCGATGTAAAGCGGGCAAAAGAGCGGGCAGGACGGGTTAGAGAGCGTGGACTACAACCGCATTTTCAAGGACGCGATCGACCGGCTGCACGCCGAGGGTCGCTACCGCGTGTTCATCGACATTCTGCGCAACCGGGGCAACTACCCGAACGCGCGCTGCTTCGCCGGTCACAACGGCGCGCGCCCGATCACCGTGTGGTGCTCGAACGACTATCTCGGCATGGGCCAGCACCCGGACGTGATCGGCGCCATGGAAGAAGCGCTGCGCGATGTCGGCGCGGGCTCGGGCGGCACGCGCAACATCGGCGGCAACACGCACTATCACCTCGAGCTTGAGACCGAGCTCGCCGAGCTTCACGGCAAGGAAGCCGCGCTGCTCTTCACCTCGGGCTACATCTCGAACGAGGCGACGCTCTCCACGCTCGGCAAGCTGCTGCCGGGCTGCATCGTGTTCTCCGACGAACTGAACCATGCCTCGATGATCGCGGGCATCCGCGGCGCGGGCTGCGAAAAGCGCGTGTTCCGCCACAACGACCTCGAACACCTCGAAGAACTGCTCGCCGAGGCGCCCAAGGACGCCGCGAAGCTGATCGCGTTCGAGAGCGTCTATTCGATGGACGGCGACATCGCGCCGATCGCGGAGATTTGCGACCTCGCCGACAAGTATAATGCGCTCACCTACTTGGACGAGGTGCACGCGGTGGGCATGTACGGCGAGCACGGCGGCGGCATTTCGGAACGGGACGGCGTCGCGCACCGCCTCACCATCATCGAAGGCACGCTCGCAAAGGCGTTCGGCATCATGGGCGGCTATATCGCCGCATCCAAGACGCTGACGGACGTGATCCGCAGCTATGCGCCGGGCTTCATCTTCACGACCAGCCTTGCGCCGGTCCTCGTCGCGGGCGCGCTCGCCAGCGTGCGGCACCTGAAGGCCTCGGGTGCGGAGCGCGAAGGTCAGCAGGCGGCTGCTGCCACGCTCAAGGCGAAGATGGGCGACGCGGGTCTGCCGGTAATGCCGTCCACCACGCACATCGTGCCGCTGCTCGTCGGCGATCCCGCGAAGTGCAAGAAGATCAGCGATATCCTGCTCATCGAGTACGGCGTCTACGTGCAGCCGATCAATTACCCGACCGTGCCGCGTGGCACGGAGCGGCTGCGCTTCACCCCCGGCCCCAACCACGACGAAGCGATGATGGACGATCTCGTCCGCGCACTTGTGGAAATCTGGGACCGGTTGGAAATGCGCATCGCCGCTTAACGCGGCTTTTCGAGATACGGCCTCGGATCGACCGATACGAACCCCGGCGTCGTTCCGGCGAAATGCTCCAGCCAGTATTTGTGGCCTGAGCCCACGAGCACCAGCACGCGCTCACCCGGCTTCGCGATGAGGCCGATCTTGGCGAACATCTTGGCGTTCCGCATGTACCACATCGCGTTCAGCACCGCGCCCGGCTGGTCCTCGCCGTCGCCGAAGCGGAGCATGTCGTAATAGCCCTTCGCATGTTCGGCCGTGCTGCGCGCCGGGTCGTTGATGGTGAGCAGCAGCGCCGGGATCGATTGGGTTTCCTGTGCTTTCGTCTGCGCATCGGCTTGTTGCCTGAAGTAATCGAAGACCGCGTCGAGCTCGGCCTTCTGTCCGTGCGCGGCGGCGAACGCCTCGACGGGGCCGAACGGGAAATAGTCGGGCTCGCCGGGGCCGGGCTGCTCGTCGAAGCCGTAGACCTCGGCGTGGCCGAGTTTCCGCGCCAGCCGGAAGCCGATCTGGATCACCTCGTTGGTCTTGGTCTTCAGGTCTTCGGGCTTGAACGCCCGGTATTCGGGCACGGTGAAGGGCTGGGGATACTGCCATTCCACCAGCACCTTGTCCGGCGTCCATGCCGCGAGCGCGGTCGTCAGTCGTTCGAGTTCGGCTTGCCGGGCAGGGGCGGTCACGTCGTCCGCCTTCATGTTCGCCTTGTCGAGACCAGCATTCGAGAAATGGTAGGTGCCGAGCACCATGATCGACGTGTCCGCGGCGGCTGCGGGCACGGCGAAAGCGGCCCCGATGACGGCAAGCATGGCAATGCGCATGAAAACCTCCCCTGATTGTGTATTATTCATGCAATACACTTGACCGATAGGCAAGCCTCTGCCTGCGCGCTAAGCTCCGATCATGGCGACGAAAACCATCAACCTCGCGCTCCAGGGCGGCGGCAGCCACGGTGCGTTCACCTGGGGCGTGCTCGACCGGCTGCTGGAAGACAAGCGCATCGAACTCTCCGCGATTTCCGGGACCAGCGCGGGCGCGATGAATGCCGCTGCACTGGCGCAAGGCTGGATGGACGGCGGGCGCGACGGCGCGCGGGAAAGCCTCGACCGGTTCTGGAAGCGTGTGTCCGACGCGGCGATGTTCGTTCCCGTGCGCGACACGCCGTGGGATGCCTGGTGGAACGCCTGGACGAGTAACGTCATGCGTGCGATGAGCCCGTATCAGTTCAATCCCGCGGGCCTGAACCCGCTGCGCGATATCGTCGCCGAGTCCTTCGATTTCGAAAAGCTCGCCACCTGCAAGGCGCTGACGCTGTTCATCGCGGCGACCAACGTCTTCACCGGCAAGGTGCGCGTATTCTCCGGAAAAGAGGTGACGGCAGATGTGCTCGCCGCCTCGGCCTGCCTGCCGCAGCTCTTCCAGGCGGTCGAGATCGACGGCGAGCCTTATTGGGACGGCGGCTACATGGGCAATCCGGCGCTGTTCCCGCTGTTCTACCACGAGGGACCGGAAGACATATTGCTCGTGCAGGTGAGCCCCATCGAGCGGCGCCAGACGCCCACCAGTGTCGAGGATATCGACAACCGCATCGACGAGATCGCCTTCAACGGCTCGCTGCTCCGCGAGCTTCGCGCCATCGAGTTCGTCGACCGGCTGATCGGGGAAGGGCAGATCGTGGCGGGCAAGCGCTACCGCAAGATCCTGATGCACCGCGTGGACGGCGGCGCCGAGCTTGCGGCCTATCCGCCCGCCACCAAGATGAATGCGGACTGGCCGTTCCTCACGGCGCTGCGCGATCTCGGCCGCGTGAAGGCGGAGCATTGGCTGAAGGCGAACTATGCAGCCGTTGGAAAGCGGGCGACGCTCGATCTCAGGGGCATCTTCGAATAGCAGCCATGTTACAATTCTTGGTAGCTTCGGAAGGGGCGCTCCCCTAGATAGTGCGCTCACGCGAATCGCACCCGCAGCTTGCATGAGGCCCGCCGCTCCATGTCCGTTATCGCCATTGGCAGCGACCACGCCGGTTACGTTCTGAAGTCCGCTGTTGCGGACTGGCTGAAGGAGGCTGGGCACGAGGTTCTGGACCTCGGCACGAACGGCGGCGAGTCTGTGGATTACCCGGATTTCGGCCGTGCGGTCGGCGAAGCGGTCGCTTCAGGCAGGGCCGAGAAGGGCGTTGTCGTCTGCGGTTCCGGCATCGGCATCTCGATCGCGGCGAACCGCGTGAAGGGCGCGCGCGCCGCGCTCTGCATGAACGGGCTGATGGCGCGGCTTTCGCGCCAGCACAACGATGCGAACATCCTCGCGCTCGGCGAGCGTCTGATCGGCATCGAGACGGCGCGGGATTGCCTCAATGAATTTCTGAACACGCCCTTCGAGGGCGGACGTCACCAGCGGCGCGTCGACAAATTGTCGGCGTAGCCCACGAAGGAGATACGAGCATGAGCACCGCCGCCGCCACGCCGCTTGCCCAGGACGGGTTCTTCACCGATGGCGTCGCCACTGCCGACAAGGCGGTTTTCGACGCAATCACCAGGGAACTGACCCGCGAGCGTGACCAGATCGAGCTGATCGCCTCCGAGAACATCGTGAGCCGCGCGGTTCTGGAAGCGCAGGGGTCGGTGTTCACCAACAAATATGCCGAAGGCTATCCGGGCAAGCGCTACTATCAGGGCTGCGCGCCTTCGGACGAGGTCGAGCAACTCGCCATCGACCGCGCCCGCAAGCTCTTCGACTGCGCCTATGTCAATGTGCAGCCGCACTCCGGCGCACAGGCGAACGGCGCGGTGATGATGGCGCTGGTGCAGCCGGGCGAGACGATCCTCGGCATGAGCCTCGCCGCCGGCGGCCATCTGACGCACGGCGCGCCGCCCGCGCAGTCCGGCAAATGGTTCAACGCCGTGCAGTACGGCGTGCGCGAAAGCGACCACCTTGTCGACTTCGACGAGGTCGAGCGGCTGGCGCTGGAGCACAAGCCGAAGCTGATCATCGCGGGCGGCTCGGCCTATCCGCGCACGCTCGATTTCCCGCGCTTCCGCGAGATCGCCGACAAGGTAGGCGCGTATCTGCTCGTCGACATGGCGCACTTCGCGGGGCTCGTCGCGGCGGGTCTACACCCGAGCCCGCTCCCGCACGCGCACGTCGTCACCACCACGACGCACAAGACGCTGCGCGGGCCGCGCGGCGGCATGGTGCTCTCGAACGACGAGGCGCTCGGCAAGAAGATCAACTCGGCAGTGTTCCCCGGTCTTCAGGGCGGCCCGCTGATGCACGTGATCGCCGCGAAGGCGGTGGCGTTCGGTGAGGCGCTCGACCCGAGCTTCAAGGTCTATGCGCAGGCGGTGATCGCCAACGCAAAGACGCTTGCGGGCCGCCTGAAGGAACGCGGCTGCGATGTCGTCGCGGGTGGCACAGATACGCACCTCGCGCTGATCGATCTTCGTCCCAAGGGCCTTACCGGCAAGGACGCCGACGAGGCGCTGGAGCGCAGCCACATCACCTGCAACAAGAACGGCGTGCCGTTCGATCCGTTGCCGCCGACGAAGACGAGCGGCATCCGCGTCGGCTCGCCCGCAGGGACGACCCGCGGGTTCGGGCAGGCGGAGTTCACGCTCATCGCCGACATGATCGCCGATGTGCTGGACGGCCTTGCCGCGAACGGCGAAGCGGGTAACGGTGCGGTGGAAGCGGACGTGCGTGCGCGGGTGAAGGCGCTCTGCGATCGTTTCCCGATCTATCCGGGGCTCTGACGCGGTAAAGGCATAGCGGGAGGGGGGACGAGCGATGCGCTGCCCGTTTTGCGGAGGCGAGGATAGCCAGGTCAAGGACTCGCGGCCAACGGAAGACGGCAGCGCGATCCGCCGCCGCCGGCAGTGCCCGGCGTGCGGCGCGCGTTTCACGACGTTCGAGCGCGTGCAGCTTCGCGAACTCGTGATCCTCAAGAAGTCCGGCGACAAGGAAGTGTTCGAGCGCGACAAGCTTGCCCGCTCCATCGAGATTGCCTGCCGCAAGCGCCCGATCGCGCCCGAGCGCATCGAGCGGCTCGTCTCCGGTATCGTTCGCCAGATGGAAGCGATCGGCGAGGCCGAGATCGAGGCCGAGGTGATCGGGCAGGCGGTGATGGAGGGGCTGAAGAGCCTCGACGCCGTCGCTTATGTGCGCTTCGCGAGCGTCTATCGCGATTTCCGCGAGGCGAAGGACTTCGAGGAGTTCATCGGCGCCATCGAGACCGTCGCGAGGACGGGCGCGAAGTGACGGATGCGGTGGCCGCCGCGCCGCCGCCCGCCATCGTGCTGGTGCGGCCGCAGCTTGGCGAGAACATCGGCAAGGCGGCGCGCGCGATGCTCAATTTCGGGCTCGCCGAGATGCGGCTCGTCTCCCCGCGCGACGGCTGGCCGAACCCCGATGCGGGTCCGGCGGCGAGCGGCGCCGATCTCGTGCTTGAAAACGCGCGCGTCTATGGAACGGTTGCCGATGCGGTGGCGGACTGCGCATTCGTCTACGCCACGACGGTTCGCAAGCGGGGGCTTACCAAGGAAGTCGTCGGCCCCGAAAAGGCGGCGCAGGATACGCGCGGTCGCGCGGGACGCACGGCGATCCTGTTCGGCCCCGAACGCTCCGGCCTTGAAACCGACGATGTCGCGCTGGCGCAGGCGATCCTCACCGTGCCCGTGAACCCCGAATTCGGGTCTCTGAACCTCGCGCAGGCCGTGATCCTCTTCGCCTACGAATGGTCGAAGGCCGGCGTGGGCGAGGCAGCGGCCTTCGACAATTACGAGGGCCCGGCCCCGCAGGCCGACCTCGAAGGGCTCATCGGGCAGATCGAGACCGCGCTCGACGCGGCAGAATACTTCCGCGTCGAAAGCCGCGCACCCGCCTCTCGCCGCACACTCAGGAACATGCTGACGCGCCCCGGCTTCTCGGCGAAGGAGGTGCGAACCTTCAGGGGCATCATCACGGCACTGACGAAAGAGCGGCGCTAGCGGACATTAGCTTTCAGGAACGCGCCGATCCGCGTCAGCATGTCGATGCGCGCGTTGCTGTCGAGGAGACTGTGCTGGAGGCCTGGATACTCAACATATTCGACGGATTTTCCCGCGTTTTTCAGGACGCTTTCCATACGCCGTGATTGCCCGACCAAGACGTTCAGATCCATCGTTCCATGGAAGAGCAGGACGGGTGCCTGAATTGCAGCAGCATTGCGCGCCGGGGATGCGGCATTCAACTGCGGACCGGTTCCGACGAAATTCTTCACGAGACGGGAATGGGTATAGCGTTTTGATTCTTCCACCATCTGGGGAAGATCCGTAACGGGCGCGATGGCCACGGCCGCCTTATACAGGGTGGGGTCGACGACGTTGGCCTGCAAGGCCGCATAACCACCATAGCTCCATCCGACGATCGCAACATTTTGGGGGTTCGCAAGGCCGCTCTTGATGGCCCAGTGCGCGCCGTCGTTGATGTCGCCGATGGCCTTTTGCCAGCCTTGGAAGCCATTGTCCCCGATCCATTCGGCTCCATAGCCCGATGACCCCCGGAAGTTCGGCTGGAGTACGGCGTAGCCGTTTGCGGCAAGGAACTGCGCCAGCCAGTCGAAGCCCCACACGTCCCGAGATTCCGGTCCACCGTGCGGCATGACGACAAGCGGTAGGTTCTTTCCGTCGCTGCCGACAGGCAGGGTCAGGTAACCCGGAACCTGTGCGCCGTCACTTGCTGGGTAGGTGAGAGGCGTTGTTTTCGCCAGCGGGACACCGACCAGTTCCGGGCGTGTCTCGCTCACCGGCATGAGTTCGCGCGTCTTGCGATCAAGCACGTAATACGTCCCTGAATCGGTATCGGAGTACGCGAAAATCAGGATTCGATTCTCGTCCCATGACATGTCGACGGGACTTACCGTTTTGCCTGGCAGTGCCTTGCTCAGCGCGCTCTCCAGCTTTTTCAGGTTCGGATCGAAGTATTCGATATGCTGGTATTCTTCGAAATACCGGACACCGACCGGCCTGCCGTATCGTCCGAACCTGACGACGCTGTCCACATCTACACGGGGGTGCGCGAATACGACTTCTTCTTTCCCGCTTCCATCAAGCGCCAACCGAACGAGCGCATCCCTGCCATTTTCGGGCCGTAGCACATAAAGGCTGTCCCCCGTTTCATCGAAAGCCAGCGGAGAGAAAAACTCCGTGTCCAGAGTCCGCACGGCGAGCGATTTCCACTCGCCGCCACTTTTTGCTCGTACCCAGTAACGACGTGTACCGGTGAGCCGCCCTTGCGGATCGCTGTCGCTCGTAACCCGCAATCGGACCTCACCACGCCCATCCGTGATGAAACGTGTTGCATCGTCGAGCGGACGTTCGAAGAGGGAGGCGCGACCGGTGTAGATATTGAATTTCTGGACGCCGAGGCCGGACCGGCGCTGCGCTATTCGCGTATCCGTCGAGAATTCCGGAATGAAGGGAACTTGCATCAGCACGTTCTGCGGATCGTCAGGGAGGTAGTCGATCACGCGGCCCGAATACTGATTGATTTCCAACGAACGATGGGTGTTGCGGGTTCCAAGCTGTTGGGGGGTAGTGCCGTCCTTGCTTACGGCAAATGTGCGCGTGAAGCCGACCTTGATGTTGTCTACGAGCGTTTCGCCCTCGACGGCGCACACGAGCCTGTCGTTTTTGGCCCACGTGCAGTCGGAGATTCGATACTCATCTCCTTTCGAACGCACGACTGTTGCCTGCTTCCCTGTTGCGATCTCCGCCGTGATGATGCTGGTTTCGCGTGGTCCGGAAGGTGTTTTGTAGGAGACATAGTCTCCGAGCGGAGACAGGCTTACACTTTCAATGGTTTCACGCGCGCCGAAGAGGCGAGCGAGGTCGCGTGTCTCGGCGGCGGCGTGTAACGGAAAAGTGGAAGAGAGTAAAATTGCAGCGAATGTCTGGAAAGAAATGCGCATTTATCTTCTCCCCTGCCTGAAGTTACTTGTTTATTTCAAAGTGGAAATGGCTTGCAAGCCCGAAGTGAGCTAGAAAGCTGTCGTGATGGCGTTGGCAGTTGACTTGCACATTTCCGCCCGCTAAACGCGCGCCTTCGCAATTGGCCCTGCACGTCCGGTGAAGCAGTGGCCGCGTTCCGCGTTTTGGCGGGGCGGTGCGGTTCCGGGCATTTTTGAAACGCGAATTGAAAGGATTGCGCATGTCCAAGCGCAGCAATGCCAAGTACAAGCTCGATCGCCGCATGGGCGAGAACATCTGGGGTCGTCCGAAGAGCCCGGTCAACAAGCGCGAATACGGCCCCGGCCAGCATGGTCAGCGCCGCAAGAGCAAGCTTTCCGACTTCGGTATCCAGCTCCGCGCCAAGCAGAAGCTGAAGGGCTACTACGGCGACGTCACCGAGAAGCAGTTCCGCAAGGTCTATGAGGAAGCCGTCCGCATGAAGGGCGATACCTCGCAGAACCTGATCGGTCTCCTTGAGCAGCGCCTCGACATGGTCGTGTACCGCGCCAAGTGGGCGCCGACGATTTTCGCCGCGCGCCAGATCGTGAACCACGGTCACATCGAAGTGAACGGCGAGAAGTGCAACATCGCCAGCCGCCGCGTGAAGGCGGGCGACGTGCTCTCGCTGCGCAAGAAGGCGCAGGAAATGGCGCTGGTTCTCGAGGCGCAGGGCCTCAGCGAGCGTGAAATTCCCGAGTATGTCTCGGTCGACGGCGACGGCAAGGCGACTTACGTGCGCGTGCCGACGCTTGATGAGGTGCCCTATCCGGTCCGCATGGAACCGAACCTCGTCGTCGAGTTCTACTCGCGCTAAGCCTCGCGGCTTTTGCAGAAAAGGGGGCGCTGCCGGAAGGTGGCGCCCTTTTTCTATCTGCGCCCTGCAAGCGTCAGGTAAAGCGCGACGGGCACCACCGACAACAACCCATAGATGAGCAGCGTCGAAAGCTGGACGATCCAGAGCGCGGGCGAAGTGATCGTCATCGACTGAACGATCGCGGCGACCTGCTGCGGCGTCTGCGCGGCGTGAAAGACGACGAAGCGGATGGCCATGATCACCGGCGTCAGTGCAAGCGCAATGAAGATGCACAGTGCGGAGAGGCGCCAGCGATTGCCGCGTGTCAGCTCTGCCGAGCGCTGAAATGCGACCATCGGCCATTGCCGCTCGTGGAGTGCCGCAGGGATGGCGAGCACCCAGACGGCGAAGACGGCGATGCAGGCGACCACGAAGAGCAGCGAACTCATCTGCCCCAGTTGAAGCAGGCGCGAGACGAGCAGCAATATGATGCGCAGCGTCATGAGGCCGATGCCGATGATGAGCGCGACGACAAGCCCCGGCTGGAGCCGGCTGAGCCCTGCGCGTATGAACGCGCGCGGATCACTCGTGCGGGCAAGAACGCCGCCGGTGACGGCGCAGAGGAAGATCATCACCAACAGCCAGCGCAGCGTTTCGGCGATGGTGCCGAGCGCCGGGTCAGGCGCTGACGTGGTGGCGATGCTGAGCGTGCGGAGCGCGACGGCGGGCAGGGTGAGGAAAACGAGGCCGAGCAGGATGATCGGCGCGAACTGCCGCCAGAAGATCGTGAGTGCAAGCCGGAGGACGGTGACGAGGTCGAGCGGGGCGGGAGGCTTCATGGCGTTATGGTACGCGTTCGCCCCCGGCCCACAATATGGAATTCGCTGCCGCTGACGACGAGCGCGACGTCCGCAAGGTCGCTCGCCGCGACGAGTTCGAGCGGGCCGGCAGAGGGTAGCGCGATGTTCGCGGCGGGCCAGTTCGGCGCGCCCTTCCTGAGCGAAACCAGCCGGTCGCCGGAAGCGCCGCGCAGGTGGACGTAAAGCGTGTCCCGGCCGGCCTTTGCGGCGATGATGCGGAAACCCGCGGGCGGCGTGTAGGCAAGCTCGGTCAGTGTCTGGCTGGCGGGGCCGAGCAGCGGCGCCATCGGATAGGCGACGAGGCTGCCCGGCGGGTGGCGGCCATCCGATGTCATCCAGCCGCTGTCGCCGAGCACGGCGATGGCGCGACCCTGAAAGAAATCGAGCAGTCGTGCGTCCGTCGGCAATTGCGAGCGGCGGAAATTCTGCGCCCAGCCGAAATGATAAAGCTCGAAATCCCCGCTCGCAGTCGTCACCTCTGCGGCGTGAAAGAGGCCGCCGCCCGACAGCGAGAAGAACGGGCGGATACCGCGTGCATCGAGCGGCGCGGCAAGGATCGTCGTCGCTGCATAAGCGGGCTGGCCGCGCGTCCAGAGCTTGAGGAGGCGCGGCACGCCTGCACTCGTCAGCGATCCCGGCCCCGTGTTGGCGGCGATGAGGATGCGGCTGTCGTCGTACCAGATCGCCTGCGTCGGCCCCGGCGGCAGCGCGAAACCGTTCGGCACGAAGCTGCCCGCCTTCGTGTCGTATTCGCGCAGCGAGACACCCGGTCGGCCGGTTTCGGCAAGGAAGAACAGACACCGCTCGAAGGTGGGCGGCAGGCAATCGGCATCGACGAGATGCCACGATTTCTTCTCGGCCTTGCCGAGCGCGGCGATATCCGCCGTTACCGACCAGTCCGGCTTGCCGCGCAGCAACGGCGTCAGGTCGCTGCGCCGCAGGACACGGGCGTCGCCGGTTTCGCTGTAGAGCGCGAGGTCGTCGTCCTGAAAGCGCGCGACCGTGCCCGCCGAAGCGGGGAAGGCCGCTGCAGCAATCAGAAACGCAAGACAAATTTTGATGCGCGACCCCAACGACATTGCCGCTGGTAACCATGACTTCGCGGGCGGCGCAACCGTGCGCCCGCCCGGATGCCGGAAATCAGCGTTCAGCCGTCAGGCTCAATTGCCCCCGCGGGCCACTGCAGGAAGCTCGCGGCGGCCGCGCTTCACGATCAGCTTGTTGAGCGCATTTGCGTAAGCTTTCGCGGACGCGACCATCGTATCGACATGCGCGCCCGTGCCGCGCACGGTGCGGCCGTCTTCGGCGAGCACGACGCTGACCGTCGCCTGCGCATCCGTGCCCTCGGTGACGGCGTGGACCTCGTAGAGCGTCAGCTGCGCATCGTCGTGCGGCACGATCTTGCGCATGGCCTTGAACACGGCGTCGACAGGGCCATTGCCGCGCGTCGTGACGGTCTGTTCCTCGCCGTCCACTTCGAGCGTCAGGATGGCGCGCTGCGGGCCGTGGGAGCCGCAATAGATTTCCAGCTCCTTGAACTGAATCGCCTGATTCTCGCGCATCGTCTCGTCGTCGACGAGGGCGATGATGTCTTCGTCGTAGACGTGCTTCTTGGCGTCGGCGAGATCCTTGAAGCGCTTGAACGCATCCTGGAATTCATTGTCGCCCAGCTTATAGCCCAGCTCTTCCAGCTTCTGGCGGAAAGCGTGACGGCCTGAGTGCTTGCCCATGACGAGGCTGGATTCGGAGAGACCCACCGATTCCGGGGTCATGATCTCGTAGGTGCTCGCGTCCTTCAGCATCCCGTCCTGATGGATGCCGCTTTCATGCGCGAAGGCGTTGGCGCCGACGATCGCCTTGTTGGGCTGCACCTGAAAGCCGGTGACGGCCGAGACCAGCCGCGAGGCGCGGGTAATCTCGCGCGTCTCGACGCCTGTTTCATAAGGCATCACGTCGTGGCGCACGCGCAGCGCCATCGCTATCTCTTCGAGCGCGGCGTTGCCTGCGCGCTCGCCGATGCCGTTGATCGTCGATTCCACCTGCCGCGCACCGCCCGCGACAGCTGCCAGCGTGTTGGCGACGGCGAGGCCGAGGTCGTTGTGGCAATGGGTGGAGAAGATCGCCTGATCCGCATTGGGAACGCGGGAGATCACATCGCGGAACATGGCGCCGTAGGTCTCCGGCGTGGCGTAACCGACCGTATCAGGCAGGTTGATCGTGGTGGCACCGGCGCGGATCGCGGTTTCGACCGCGCGGCACAGGAAATCGAGGTCGCTGCGCGTCGCGTCTTCCGCCGACCATTCGACATCGGGGCAGAGATTGCGCGCATGGCTTACCGAGGCGCGGATCTTCTCCAGCACCGCTTCCGGCTCCATCTCCAGCTTCACGCGCATGTGGAGCGGCGAGGTGGCGATGAACGTGTGGATGCGGGGGCTCACCGCCTCCTTGAGCGCGGCCCATGCGCGATCGATATCGCCGGTGGCGGCACGTGCGAGGCTCGCCACCGTGGCCTTCTTCGCCTGACGGGCGACGGCCTGTACGGCTTCGAAATCGCCTTCGGAGGCGATGGCGAAGCCTGCCTCGATGATGTCGACGCCGAGCGCTTCCAATTGCTCGGCGACGCGCAGCTTTTCGGCGAGGTTCATGGAACAGCCGGGGGACTGCTCGCCGTCACGCAGCGTGGTGTCGAAAATCTTCACATAGTTCTG
>JAEULI010000056.1 GCA_016793845.1 Sphingosinicella sp. | reverse complement strand
ACATCGCGCTGGCTTACCGCCTCACACGCAGACTGTCAGCGATCCACGTGTACTGCCATCTTCGTCGGCCGTTCAGCACCTAACAGCTATAGATAGACTAAGATGAACCAACGGCAGGTATCAGGGGTGTAAGACAGGGCTTCGAAAGATCACTTTGTCGGCGGCTATAGCCGCTGTCCCGCTGCACTGCGAGAGACCGTACATACCGCTATCGGCCTAAATCAGCCCTTGGCGGGCGCTTCAAGCTCGGCAATCCGCTCGCTGCACACGGCATGAACGACACGGCCGAGCTCCTCGACCTGCTCGCCGAGCCACGTGAGCTCTTCCTGGCTAATGCGGTAATGCTTCGAATAGCGGGCCTTCACATAGGCCTGCTTCAGCTTCTCGAACATCGCCCGCTGCTTGCGGTTGTCCTCAGGCCAGACATACATCAATCGGCGGTCGATGAGGTTGGCCTGAGAGCGCAGAAAGCCAAGGTTGTGAACGTGAGGCGTATAGAACGTGCAGACCAGAAGCACGCAGTGGTAAAGACGCTCGGCTGCCTGATGAAAATCGAAGGCCGCATCTTTTAGATAGCCCTGCTCGACATCAAACTTAGCGATGTTGTAGCGTTTCATGGCCGAAGGAAACCACTCGTCGAAGTACTCGCGCGCCATCTTGAGCGCGTCCTTGGGCGTCTTGGGCTTCGGCGTATGGAGCACGCTGTCGTCGCTCTGGTAGAGCGCGATGCCGTCCTTCGCGACGTCCATGAAGAAGTACCGGCCATGCGCGAGGCCGTCGTTCACCTCCTGCAGCGTGTGTACGATGAAGTTGACCGGCGTCTTGATCGACTTCGTGATGCCGTACTCGCGGTGGAAGCGTTCCTCAGCCTTCGCCCAGTACGTCACATAGTCGGTGAGCCGCTTGTCGTTGACGATGACGAGGAGGTCGAAGTCGGACTTGTAGCCCTTGGCGGTATGGGGCTCGTCCACCCAGCCGCCGCGCGCGTAGCTGCCGTAGAGGATGACCTTGGTGATGCGGCCCTTCTTCTTCCACTGGTGCTGGGCAAGCGCGAGGGTGTCATTGAACTCCTCGAACAAAATCTCCAGGGCGCGCTCAAGTTCGCGCTGCTTTGCGGGCGGAAGATGATCGAGGCTCGTGCGCATAGAAGACCTTCCTAGCAACTGGGGCGTGACTTTGCACTGCAAGAACAGGCTGTTGCCGCAGGTACGGGCACCACAACCCCCTGATCAGAGGGTTGCGGCCCTGTGCAGTGCCACCAATGCCGCCGCCATGCGGGTTTCCACCTCTTGGGTGGTGAGGCCGAGCCGTTGCGCGATGCGGTCATTGAGGAGGCCGTCCCAGGCGAGCTCCATGACCTGCTGCGTTATAGGATTAAGTGCCGCGAACGCCTCCCGGTAGGGCTTGCCGATCTTCACGATGTGCCGGATGGCCCGGCGCATATGCCAGCGCACGCGCCATTCGCCGATGTGCATGTCCTTGGCGATCTCAGCATAGGTCTTGCCCTCCACCCTGTGCGCAATGAACACCATCAGCGTCCGCTCGGGCAGCTTCCTTAGCCAGGCCCGCATGACAGCATGACGATCTCGCTCAACGGGCACACCCGGTTCAGATACTGCTTTGCCGTTCATCATCTTTCTCCTGCCAACAGCCGCAACCCCGGCCGGAGGGCGGGGGCGGGCGGCAGGAACGGGGAAAGGCGGGCCGCATGAGGCGGCGTGCACCCGAAGGGCTGGAACGCACGTGAAAGACCTGTCGAAGGCAGGTTGCAGGCCGGCGCGGCCCGCCTAAAGACCCGTGACGCCCGATCCCCGCCTGAACAGACGGATCAAACACGCTGCCGGGCAAAAAGCCCGGCGCCTGATTCGCGCGCCGATCAGGCGCGCTGGATATCATGGGGCGCGGCGACAGCATCGCTATGATCTGCTGCAAAATATTCTTTGGCGGCGAATGTGTATCCGCTGACGGTCGGTGACGTCCCAAGCCGTCCCGCAGGCTGTTTGCGCTGAGCTGGCACCGTTTCCGGCACTCTTGACGGCGCCAAGGCTTGCGGCATCGTGGGCGGCGTAGGGGATGCTGACAACCACTTTTGGGAAGACCAGCCATGTCCCACGACCGTATCTTGCGCTTGCACGCCGTCCTCGACCGCACCGGGCTCAGTCGCTCGACGCTCTACCGGAAGATGCAGGCCGGGAGCTTCCCTCGCCAGGTCCAGATCGCAACGCGCTGCACCGGTTGGCGTGAGTCCGCCGTCAGCGCCTGGATGAAGAACCCCATGTTCTACGAAGCCGGGAACGACAACGAGGACATCTGCGGTGCCGGTCATGAGCGGGGATGAAGCACCGGGACCGGCGCCCTCCGTAGCGAACGACAACGCCGTTCCTCTTGACCCCGCCGATGTTGATGCGGCGCTCACGCGTATCGCCGAGGCGATCGGGCGCCATATCGCCCGCAAGCATATCCGCGCCCGCAAGGCCGCCAATGACAATGACGGCGATAGCGGCTAAGGTGCGGGCAGCGGCTCGCCGATCACATGTCCCCGTCCATTTGATGCGACGGCGTCTCCCGGCTCGGGCCTTTCTTCTCTTCCAAAGGTGATGACGCATGACCCGCGTTGCCCTCTATGCACGCTATTCCTCCGACCAGCAGAGCGCGGCCTCGATCGAGGACCAGCTTCGTATCTGCCGCGAACGCGCGGTCCGCGAAGACTGGACTGAGGTCCAGACCTATGAGGATGCCGCCATCTCCGGCGCCAGCGTCACACTGCGCCCCGGCATCCGGCAGCTCCTTCAGGACGCCGAACGCGGCGCGTTCGACATTGTTCTGGCCGAAGCACTCGACCGTGTGTCGCGCGATCAGGCCGATGTCGCGACGCTCTACAAGCATCTGCAGTTTGCAGGTGTGACCCTCGTCACGCTTGCCGAGGGCGAGATCAGCGAGCTTCATGTCGGGCTCAAGGGCACAATGAACGCCCTGTTCCTCAAAGACCTCGCCAGGAAGACGCATCGCGGCCTTCGCGGGCGCGTCGAGAAGGGCTTCTCTGCGGGCGCGGTGGGCTACGGCTACCGCATGGTCCGGCGTCTCGACGAGCGGGGTGAGCTTGTGCGTGGCGAGCGCGAGGTGAACGCTGCCGAAGCGGCGATCGTAAACCGCGTCTTCCGCGAGTTCGCGGCCGGAAGGAGTCCGCGCGCCATCGCGCAGGCGCTGAACGCCGAAGGTGTTCCCGGCCCGACGGGCGGGCCGTGGAGCGATACGACGATCCGGGGGCGGCAGCGCCGTGGAACGGGACTTCTCAACAATGAACTCTACGTCGGTGTGCGGGTCTGGAATCACAAGCATACGGTCAAGGATCCGCGCACGGGCAAGATGGTGGACCGGCCAAATCCCGAAGCCGAGTGGGTCCGCGTTCCCGTCCCACACCTCCGCATCGTCAGCGATGAACTCTGGCAGGCGGTTCGCCGCCAGCAGCAGGCGCTTGCGGCACGCTGGGCGCCGGTCATAGCCGGTGTGCACGCCGCACATGCGGAACGGATGCACATGTACCGGCGCCCGGCGTACCTTCTCTCCGGACTCATCGAATGCGGCGTCTGCGGCGGCAAGGTGGGCATTGCGGTCAACAACCGCTACGGCTGCCTTGGTCATCATCGGCGCGGCGTTTGCGGCAACAACCGCACGATCAGCCGCAAGGCCATAGAAGATCGCGCGCTCGCCGGCGTTAAGTACCGGCTGGTCTCGCCGGAGAAGGTGGAAGCTGCGGTCAAGGCCTATGCGGAGCATATCAATGAGGTGAACCGGGCACAGCGCGCGGAGGCTGAGGCCGACCGGCAGGCGCTCGCCAAGGTCGAGCGCGCCATCGCCGGGATCATGGCGGCGATCGAGGATGGGCTGTACCAGCCCGCGATGAAGGCGCGGATGGCCGAACTTGAGCGGCAGAAGGCCGAAATCTCCGCGCGCCTTGCACAAACGCCGCAGGCCGTGCCCGATGTTCATCCGGGCATCGCTGAACTTTACCGGCGCAAGGTCGCGAAGCTCGCCGAGGCGCTCGAAGACCCGGAAACCCGTCTCGAAGCGGCAAGTGACATCCGCGGCCTCATCGGCAAGGTCGTCCTCTCACCCGGTGACAAGCGCGGTGAAGTTCATGCCGTGCTCCACGGCGATCTCATGGGTATCCTCGCGTTCGCCCAACCATCGCCGGATCAGGGTGCATCCGTTGTTACGACAATGCGGGACGCGAGTTCGCCGGGGTGACGAGGGGAAGTTTGCAATCGATATAAATCCTCCTGAAGAGGAGGGGAGGAAGAAGCCCTACGCCGCCTCCCCGAACGCCAGCGCCTCGTAGCGCTGCAAATGCCAATCCGTATTCCCGAATTGGCTTTCGATCATCGTCGCGCGCTTGAAGTAGTGGCCGATCGCGAGTTCGTCGGTCATGCCCATGCCGCCGTGGATCTGGATGGCTTCCTGTCCGCTTAGCGTCAGCCCTTTGCCGATCTTCGCCTTGGCCATCGAAACGGCGGCGGGGTCGGGGAGTTTGAGCGTTGCCATCAGCGCCATCGATGCCGCCTGCTCGGCTTCCATGAACATGTCGACCATGCGGTGCTGGAGCACCTGGAATTTCGAGATCGGCTGGCCGAACTGCTTCCTCTGCTGGGCATAGTCCTGCGTCTGCCGGTGGAGTTCGCGCAGCACGCCGACGGCTTCGGCGCAGAGCGCCGTCGTCGCCTCGTCGATGATTCGGCTGACGAGCGGGAAGGCGCCGTCGGTCTCACCGAGCAGTGCTTCACCGGGCACCTCGGCATTCTCGAAATAGACCTCGGAGGCGCGGCCGCCGTCCGCGGTCGGATAGTCCCGCCGCACGACGCCCTTCGCGCCGTTCTCGATCAGAAACAGGCTCACGCCGGCCTGTTCGCGCTGCCCGCCGCCCGTGCGCGCGGTGACGATCAGGTGGCTCGCGAACGGCGCGTCGCGCACCACGGCCTTGTGCCCCGAAAGCGTCCAGCCGCTGCCGGACCGCTTCGCGCTCGTCGTGATGTTCGCCGGATCGAAACGCCCCTTGGGTTCCGCCCACGCGAACGCTGTCGTCACCCCGCCCGCGATGATGCTTTCCACGAGGTCGGTGCGGCCCGTCTCGCGCGCGAAGCCGCCGCCGATCACCACGGTTGAAAGATAGGGCTCCAGCACCAGCGCCTTGCCCAGTTCCTCCATCACGATCATGTTCTCGACCGCGCCGCCGCCAAGCCCGCCGAGGCTTTCGGCAAAGGGCGCCGCGAGGATGCCGAGTTCTTCCGCAAAAGCCTTCCAAATATCGGGCGACCAGCCGTCCCCGCGCGAAATCTTCATGCGCGTCTCGTGGTCGTAGCGGTCGGCAAGGAAGCGCGCGAGCGTGTCGCGCACCATCGTCTGCGTTTCGGTGTAGCTGAAGTCCATTTCGCTGCCCCTAGAGTCCGAGGACCATTTTGGCGATGATGCCGCGCTGGATTTCGTTCGATCCGCCGTAGATCGAGGTTTTGCGCATGTTGAAATAGGTCGGCGCGGCGCGCAGCGCGTACTCGGGGCCGATGGCGTGTTCGTTGTCGCTGTCTCCGAAGCCGCGGAACCAGGGCGCGCCGTAGTGGCCCACCGCTTCCAGCGTCAGCTCGGTGATGCGCTGCTGGATCTCGGTGCCCTTGATCTTGAGGAGCGAGGATTCCGCCCCCGGCGGCTTTCCGGCCGCGAGCGCCGCCAGCCCGCGCAGTTCGGTGAATTCGAGCGCGGCGAGGTCGATTTCCAGCTCGGCGAGCTTGCGCTTGAAGAACGGGTTCTCGATCAGCGACCGGTCGCCGTCCAGCTCGGTCGCCGCGATCGCGCGCAGTTTCTCGATGCCGCGCTTGGAGCGCGCGACGCCCGCGATGCCGGTGCGCTCGTGCGCGAGCAGGAACTTGGCGCAGGTCCAGCCCTTGTTCTCTTCGTGCACGCGGTTTTCCACCGGCACGCGCACGTTCTCCAGCCACACCTCGTTCACCTCGTGCTCGCCGCCGAGCGTGATGATCGGGCGCACGGTGATGCCGGGGGTTTTCATGTCGATGAGCAGGAACGAAATGCCCTCCTGCGCTTTCACGGAAGCATCGGTGCGGACGAGGAAGAAGCCCCAGTCCGCGTGCTGTGCAAGCGTCGTCCACGTCTTCTGGCCGTTCACGACATAGTGGTCGCCGTCGCGCTCGGCCTTGGTGCGCAGCGAGGCGAGGTCCGATCCCGCGCCCGGCTCCGAATAGCCCTGGCACCACCAGTCCTCGCCCGAAAGGATGCGCGGGAGGAAACGCGCCTTCTGCTCGGGCGTGCCGAACGTGTAGATCACGGGGGCGACCATGCTGATGCCAAACGGCAGGATCGGGACCGTGTCGGCGCGCGCGAGCTCTTCCGAAAAAATGTAGCGCTGCGTCGCGCTCCAGCCCGGTCCGCCGTATTCGGTCGGCCACGCAGGCGCGACCCAGCCTTTCCGGCCCAGAATCCGGTGCCACGAGAGATAGTCTTCCTTCGACCATTCCTCGCCCTCGTCGAGCTTGCCCTTCAGGTTTTCGGGATAATTCTCGTCGATGAAGCGGCGCACCTCCTCGCGGAAGGCGGCGTCTTCGGGGCTGAATGACAGGTCCATAATGTCCTCCTCAGGCCGCGTTGGCGGTCGTTGCCGCCGGCCGGTCTTTGCGCCGATTTTGCCCGGCTTTCAGTTCATGCGCGATCTCGCGTTTATAAACGTCGAAATCCACCTGCATCGTGTGGCGGCGCGAAGCGTAATAGTGGCCTTGGTGCCGGGCTTCGTCCTCGCCGATCATGCGCCGCATCGTGTCCGCGTCGGGAAGGCCGTAGGCGCCTGTCAGCCACGCCGCGAGCAGCTTCGATTGCTGCTCGGCGAGGTTCACGAGCGTCGGCAGCGACTGCGCGAGCCCCATGAACCACAGGTCCGTCCGTTCGGGGCGCACCATGCGCTTGAAAAGCCCGATGTGGTTGTCGACGACTGGTGCGTCGGCATCGGACAGGAACGGGAAAGAAATCTGGTAGCCGGTCGCATAGACGATCGCGTCGATCGCCTCGCTGCTGCCGTCCTCGAAGCGCACGCTGCCGCCTTCGAATGCCGCGATGTTCGGCTTCACGGTAATGTCGCCCGATCCGCAGCGCAGCAGGAATTCGGAGCTGACCGTCGGGTGCGCCTCAAGCGGCGCGTGATCGGGGGCGGGGAGGCCGTAGCTTTCCATGCTCCCCACCGCGCGTTTAACTACGAACGCGGCGAGGCGGCGCTTGAGGCCGATCGGCATCCATTCGGGCAGCGCCTGCTTGTCCGAAGGTTTGCCGCCGAGATACTTCGGCAGCACCCACACGCCGCGCCGCGCGGCGACGAACAGCTTCGCCGCCATCGGCCGCTGCGAAAGTTCGGAGGCGATATCGACCGCGCTGTTGCCGAGCCCGACGACGAGCACGCGCTTCCCCACCATGTTCACGGGTTCGAAGGGCGTGCGGTAGTCGTGGCTGTGGATCTGTGCCCCGTCGAAGGGACCGGGAAAGGCCGGGATATTCGGTTTCCAATGGTGCCCGTTCGCGACCGCGAGCACGTCATAACGGCGCGTTTCGCCGCCAGCGGTCACTTCCCAGCCGCCGCCGTCCAGCGGCCGGCACGCCGTCGCCTCGGTGTTGAAGCGGATGCGCTCACGCAGCCCGAAATGGTCGACGTAGGCGTTGAAGTAGCTGTCGATGAGGCTGTGGTGCGGGAAGTCCGGCCAATCCGCCGGCACCGGGAAATCCTCGAACTGCAGCCGCGTTTTCGAGGTGTCGATGTGCAGCGACTGGTAGCAGGCCGAAACGCCGTTCGGATTGCCATACGCCCAGTTGCCGCCGACGCGGTCGGACTTTTCGAAGATGTCGAAGGCAATACCGTGGTCGGCGAGCCGCTTGGCGGTCGTGAAACCGCTACAACCGGCGCCGATGATGCAGACCTTTGGTGCGGAGGCTCCCATGCCCCCAAATTCGGGTGAGGCGCCCGAAGCGTCAACTCACCCGAATCAATAGGGGGCCTTGGTTAACCGAGGATCGAACGTAGCATCCACGCGGTTTTCTCGTGATACTGCATCCGGCCGACGAGCAGGTCGACCGAGACCTCGTCGCCCGCATCTTCCACGGTCGAGAAGATCTTCCGCGCCGTGCGCGCGACGGCTTCGTGTCCCTCGGCGAGCTGCTTCACCATCTCCATCGCTTCGGGCGGCTGCTCGGGCGCTTCCTTGATGCTGGTGAGCTTGCCGAACGCGCTATAGCTACCCGGCGCGAAATGGCCGAGCGCGCGGATGCGTTCCGCGATCTCGTCGGTTGCCAGCCACAGCTCGTTGTACTGCGTCTCGAACATCGTGTGCAGCGAGTTGAACATCGGACCCGTGACGTTCCAGTGGAAGTTGTGGGTCTTCAGGTAGAGCGAATAGGTGTCGGCAAGGACGTGGGCGAGGCCGTCGGCGATCTTGGCGCGGCCAGCCTCGGGGATGCCGATGTGGGATTCAGTGTCGGACATGATGTTTCCTTTCGTCGCTGCATACTCGTGGAAATCTGAAACCACCGCCAATGGATTATGTCATTGACTGCAATCAAAAACTTCAATCAGCCGAATTGGTTTCAGGCTTTTTCCAGCGTGCACTGCAATGGGTGCTGGTTCTGCCGCGCGAAATCGAGCACCTGGTTCACCTTGGTTTCGGCGACCTCGTAGGTAAACACGCCGCACAGGCCGACGCCCTTGTGATGGACCTGCAGCATCACGCGCGTGGCATCCTCGGTGGACATGCGGAAAAAGCGCCGCAGCGTTTCCACCACGAATTCCATTGGCGTGTAGTCGTCGTTCAGCATCAAGACCCTGTAAAGCGCAGGCTTTTTGGTCTTGGGCTTGGTCTTGGTCGCGACGCCGGTGTCCGTGCCGGAACCGTTCCGGTCGTCTGACTCGCGATCAGTCATTCATCCGCTCACTCACGAGGTTTCGCACTGCGTCATGATATTGCAGGTACGGCAGCGATAACAAGACCATGAACGAAAAGGGCGGCCGCAGATGCGACCGCCCTTCCGATACCAATGTCTGGCGCAGCGCTTACTTGGCGACAGCGGCCGTCTTGAACTTGTCGGCCGCAACCGCGAAGCGGCTGGAGATCGGCTCGAACACGTCGTTCGAAAGCTTCACGAACGCTTCGGTCATCTTGCTGCTGTCAGCGATGAACTTGTCGAACTGCGTGCGGGCGAAATCGCTCTGCAGCTGGAGCAGCTCGTTGGCGCTCTTGGCAGACGAGAACGACTTGAACGCCGTCGTCGCGGCTTCGCCGTTCTTCTTGGCGAGTTCGATCGCCGACTGCGTCAGCGTTTCGAAGCCCTTCGCGGCGATCTTGCTGGATTCGACGAACGCTTCCACGTTCTCGCGCGTGAAGCTGCCCAGCTCCTCGGCGGCCTTGGTGCTCTTGTCGAGCGCTTCGCGCGTCTTCGTCTGGAACTGTTCGACAGCAGCCTTGCCCTGCGCCATCGCGGTTTCGGTCTGCTTCTTCACGTTTTCATTGATCGTCATGATTACTGCCTTCTGCTTCGGGGGGACGCTGGCCTTCGCGGATACGGCTGCGGGGGCCACTGTTTTGGGTTTGGCGGCTTTCGGCGTCGGCGCTTTCGCGACCTTTGCCTCAACCTTGGCGGGGGCCGGCTTCACCGGCTTCGCCACGACCTTCGCGGCGGCCTTGGGGTTCACCTTCGGCTTCGCGGCAGGGGTGGACGCGGCGGCTTTTGGTGCCGGTTTCGCTTCAACCTTAACGGCGGGTGCGGCTTCTGCCTTCGGAGCGGCGGCAGGCTTCGCCGGCGCCGCGGTGACGGGTTCCACTTTCACTTCCACCTTTGCTGCTTCAGCCATCGTGACCTCCAGAGGGACACCTTATGCTGCACTGCAACATAGAGATGCCCGCCCGACTCGTCAAGACTTTTTGTGCACTGCAACATAAGTGAAATGTGAGGCCCGCTCAGGGCCTGATCAAACTCAGTGCGCAGTCAGCGTCGCAAGGCCGGATGCGGAGAGCTGCGCGTTGATCGCCGCGACGAGCCGGTCCAGCGCTTCGGTGGACACCGCCTCCGCGCGCGCCACAAGCACGTCCTGCGTGTTGGAGGCGCGGAGCAGCCACCAGCCGTCGGGCGTGTTCACGCGCGCACCGTCGGTGCGGTTCACGTCCGCGCCGCTTGCTTCCAGCCGCGCAAGCACTTCGTCGATCACGGCGAACTTGCGTTCCTCGGGGCAGGGGAAGCGGAGCTCGGGCGTGTTCACCATCGCGGGCATCGCGCCGCGGAGGTCCGTGAGCGACATGCCGCTCCGGTCCACCGCGCCGATCAGCCGAACGGCGGCATAAATCGCATCGTCGAAGCCGTAGTAGCGGTGCGCGAAGAAGATATGCCCGCTCATCTCGCCTGCGAGCGGCGCGCCGGTTTCCTTCATCTTCGCCTTTATGAGCGAATGGCCGGTCTTCCACATCAGCGGCTTGCCGCCGAGATCGGCGATGCGATCGTAGAGCGCCTGGCTTGCCTTCACGTCGGCGATGATCGTCGCGTCCGGCACGTCGCGCAGCACGTCTTCGGCGAGGATCATCAGAAGCTGGTCACCCCAGATGATACGCCCGGTGCTGTCGATCGCGCCGATGCGGTCGCCGTCGCCATCGAAGGCAAGGCCAAAGTCGAGGCCCTTTTCAGCGACGACGCGGCGAAGGTCGACGAGGTTCTTCTCCTCGGTCGGGTCCGGGTGATGGTTCGGGAAGTTACCGTCCACATCGGTGAACAGAAGGTGGTGCTCGCCCGGCATCGCGGCGGTCAGCCGCTCGACGATCGGCCCGGCGGCACCATTCCCCGTATCCCACGCGATGCGGAAGCCGTGCGCGGGCACGTCTCCGAGCAGCCGCTCCACATAAGCCTCGGAAACATCGACTTTGCGGTTCGATCCGGTGCCGCGCTCCCAGTCGCCCGCCGCCGCCATCGTCCCGATCCCGGTGATGTCGGCGCCGTAGAACGGCCCGTGGCCCAGCATCATCTTGAAGCCGTTGTAGTTGGGCGGATTGTGGCTGCCCGTGATCATCACGCCGCCGTCCGCGTCCAGATGGTGCACGGCGAAGTAGAGCATCGGCGTCGGCCCCAGTCCGATGCGAAGCGCTTCGCAGCCCGTGTCCTCAAGGCCGCGCACCAGCGCAGCTTCCAGTGAAGGCGAGGAATGGCGCCCGTCATAGCCGACCGCGACCTTGGTCCCGCCTGCGCGGCGCACGCGCGTGCCGAAGCCGCGCCCGATCGCGCAGGCGTCGTCCTCGCCCAGCGTTTCGCCGATGATGCCGCGGATGTCGTATTCCCGAAGCGAGGTCGGGTGGAAGTCGTGCCGGTCCAAGATACTGCCCTTGCTGAAAGAATCGCGAAGCTACGCTCTCAACGCTCCTTAGCGCGAAGATGTTTCAGGAGCGTATCCCTCGCCGCGTTGATCCGTGCCGAGGCTTCGGCAGATCCGCCTTTGTCGGGATGAACCTCGGCGATCATCCGCCGCCACGCCGCATTGATCTCCACCGCGCCAGCGTCAGCCGAAATGCCGAGCAGCCGTCCCGCCTCCTCGGGCGTGATGTCCTGTCCTGAACGGGGCACGCGCTGGCCCAGCGCCAGCCACACCGTCACGCCGCCAACGATGAGCGCGCCCAGCCATTGTCCGATCAGCAGCAGGCGCAGCGCGAGAGCCACGCCCGCGGCGATGCCGATCCATCGCAGCCGCACCGGTGTCAGCGCACCCGTATACCAAAGCGCGCCGAGCGCTCCCGCCGCAAGGGCGAGGACCACGATCATCAGCTGGCGAGGCTCTGTGCTTCCTCGGTTTCGGGGAGGGCCAGGCTCGTGATCAGCTCGCGCAGCTCGTTGCGCGCGGCGATGTGGCTCATGTTCACGTCGTCGATGACGCCGATGTCGAGCAGCGTCAGCCCGCGCGGGAAGAGTTCGCGGTAGATGACGCGTTCGGAAAGGCCGGGCGCGATGCGGAAGCCGATGCGCTTCGAAAGCTCGTCGAGCGCGCCGCCCACGCGAATCATATTCTTCGCGGCGAGCGAGGACATGCGGTTCCGCACCACCACCCAGTCCACCGATCCGCCGTCCGTTTTCGCGCGGGCCTTGCGCGCGTCCCAGATCAGCTCGGCATAGAAGCTCGGGCGTTTCACCTTGAACGTGTCCGGGTCGACCTGCCCGATGAGGTCGAAGTCGACGAAGCTGTCGTTCATCGGCGTGATCAGTGTGTCGGCGCGGCCGAGCGCGACGCGCGAAAGGGGGCTGTCGCGGCCGGGCGTGTCCACCACGATCACGTCCACCACCGGCGCCCACGCGTCGAGCGTCGTGCGGAGCAGCGTTTCGCCGTGGCTGTCGTTGTCGTCGATCACCTGCAGGCGCGGCGTCTTGAGGCCGAGGCCGTGGCCGTCCGAGAAGCTCTGCCGGTTTTCCATGTAGCGCGTGAAGGTGCGCTGCCGCGAATCGAGGTCGATGGCGGCGACCTTACGGCCGCTGTGCATCAGCGCGACGGCGATGTGGACCGCGGTCGTGGACTTGCCTGTCCCGCCTTTTTCATTGCCAAGAACGATGACATGGGCTTTGGCCATAAACGAACGCGCCCCCGATGGCTGGATTCCGTTTGATGGCGGACTGTTTCATTCACGGGCGCCGGGGAGTCAATCGAGGAGAGGCAAGATTCCGGAGGCTTTCGAAACCGTGCGGACGGTCGCGGCGCTTCGCGCGCGCGTACGCGAGTGGAACGCGGAGGGGCAGAGCGTTGCGCTGGTGCCCACGATGGGCGCGCTCCACGCCGGGCATCTCGCGCTCGTCGCGGCCGGTCTCGCCCGCGCCGACCGGGTCGTCGCCAGCATCTTCGTGAACCCCACGCAGTTCGGTCCGAACGAGGATTTCTCCCGCTATCCGCGCCGCGAGGCGGAGGATGCGGCGGCGCTGGCCGGGGCAGGGTGCAACCTGCTGTTCGCGCCCACGGTGGAGGAAATGTACCCGGCGGGCTTTGCAAGCAGCGTTCAGGTCGCGGGCCTCACTGCCGAGCTGGACGGCGCGCACCGGCCCGGCCACTTCGACGGCGTTGCGACAGTGGTTTCGAAGCTGCTCAATCAGGCCGGTGCCGATTTCGCCATGTTCGGCGAGAAGGACTATCAGCAGCTCCTCACGGTTCGCCGCATGGCCGCCGATCTCGATATCCCGACCGAAATCGTCGGCGTGCCCACCGTGCGTGAGGCGGACGGTCTCGCGCTCTCGTCGCGCAACGCCTATCTCTCGGCGGAGGAGCGCGCCCGCGCCGCGCTGTTCCCCAAGACGCTGATGGCGGCGCGCGACGCGATCCGTGCCGGAACGGCGGTCGAAACCGCGCTCGCGGAGGCCGACGCGGCGCTGCGTGCGGCGGGTCTCGTCCCCGATTATGTCGCGCTTCGCGATGCGGAAACGCTGTTGCCGGTGACCGTTCTTGATCGTCCGGCGCGCATCCTGTCGGCAATAAGACTCGGTTCAACGCGTCTTATCGACAATCTGGCCGTCTAAACGGCCTGAATCGGCCCGCGTTAACTTTTCATTAGCAATTCTCAATAACTATTAACGCCGTTGCAGGAGGCCCGGCGGACATCCTCGATTGTGCAGGATTCCAGCCGTTTGCAGCGGAGCATTCTCGATGCAGGACTGGCTGAC
>JAEULI010000041.1 GCA_016793845.1 Sphingosinicella sp. | reverse complement strand
GTGCGCCCCGGCACGCACATCGATCTCGTCGGCGGCTTCACGCCGTTGATGCGCGAGGCGGACGATGCGCTCACCGCGCGCGCTGTCATCGTCGCCGATGGGCCCGGCGCACTGGAGACGGCGGGCGATCTCACCCAGCCCATCGCGGCAGGCCTCGTGGACCGGGCCACGGTGAAGCTGTTCGACGACATCCTCGCCGGCCGCACCGAAGGCCGGCGAAACGACGACGAGATAACGCTGTTCAAGTCCGTCGGCCTCGCGCTTGAAGACCTCGCCGCCGCCGAACTGCTGTTGGCCCGGTGGCAAGCGCCGTGACCGTGGACCACGATCCGCTGTCGCACGGCCTGTGGGCGGCAAGCGCCCCGCCCGCGCCGAAAACCGCGCCGCTCATCGGCGACACGCGCGCCGACATCGCCATCGTCGGCGCGGGGTACACGGGGCTGTCGGCGGCGCTGCATCTTGCCGAAGCGGGTGCCAGCGTCGTCGTCCTCGAAGCTGCGGGCATCGGATATGGCGGCTCCGGGCGCAACGTCGGTCTCGTCAACGCGGGCCTGTGGCTGCCGCCTGACGAGGTCGTGCGCCGGATGGGCGCGGACGATGGTGAGCGCCTTGTCGGTGCGCTCGGCGAAGGCCCCGGCCTCGTCTTCGAGCGCATCGGCCGGCACGGCATCGCGTGCGAGCCGGTTCGCGCCGGTACGCTGCACTGCGCCGTGGGCCGCAGCGGCGAGCGTGATCTCGAACACCGCCATGCGCAGTGGGCCGCGCGCGGCGCGCCGGTGCGGCTGCTGCGCGGGGATGAAGCCCGTGCCGCGATCGGCAGCCACGCCTACGGCGCGGCGCTGCTGGATGCGCGGGCCGGAACCATTCAGCCGCTGGCCTACGCACGCGGGCTCGCGGCGGCGGCGATCGCGGCGGGCGCGGTGATCCATGAAGCCAGCCCCGTCACGGCCTGCGCCAAACGGGGCCCGCACATGCGCCTCGAAACCGCATCGGGCGCCGTGACTGCCGAACATGTGATCTGCGCTACCAACGCCTATACGGGCAGCCTCTGGGGCGAGGTGCGCGCCGAGCTAGCCGGCCTCCCTTATTTCAATCTGGCCACGGCGCCGCTTTCCGAAGACGCGCTCGGCAGCATCCTTCCGGGAAAGCAGGGCGCATGGGATACACGGCAGATTCTCAGTTCCTTCCGGCTGGATGCCGCCGGGCGCCTCGTCGTCGGCAGCGTCGGTGCGCTGCGCGGTGCGGCGAAGGCCGCGCACCGAAACTGGGCGCGGCGTACGCTCGCGCGGATATTCCCGCAGCTTGGGCCCATCGATTTCGAATATGAATGGTACGGCACGATCGGCATGACCACCGATGCGCTGCCCCGTTTCCACAGGATGGGGCGCGTGCTCGGCATTTCGGGCTATAACGGGCGCGGCATTGCGCCCGGCACGGTGTTCGGCAGGGCGCTTGGGCGGTATCTGCTGCACGGTGAAGCGCCGCCCTTGCCGGAAACGCCGTTCGCGCACATGCCGCTGCGCTGCGTGCGCGAGCAGATTTACGAGCACGGCGCGGGCATCGCGCACGCGCTGGGCGAGCGGTTCTGAAAAGAAGAGGAGAGGGGCGCATGGCTTCCAAGGAACTCGATCTGAAGGCGGAAATCCGCGAGCTTCTTCTGGCGCTGGGCGTGAACGCCGCCGAAGGCCCGCTTCGCGTGCATTCCCCGATCTCCGGGGAAGAAGTGGCCGCTGTCGCCGTTCATGACGCGAAGGCCGTGGAGGCCACGGTCGGCGCCGCCCACGCAGCCTTCCTGCTCTGGCGCGATGTTCCCGCGCCGCGCCGCGGCGAACTCGTTCGCCTGCTCGGCGAGGAACTCCGCGTCCACAAGGCGGCACTGGGTCGGCTGGTCTCGATCGAAGTCGGCAAGAGCGCGTCGGAAGGTCTCGGCGAAGTGCAGGAGATGATCGATATCTGCGACTTCGCCGTCGGTCTTTCGCGCCAGCTTTACGGCCTCACCATCGCGACCGAGCGTCCCGATCACCGGATGATGGAAACCTGGCATCCGCTCGGCGTCACCGGGATCATCTCCGCGTTCAATTTCCCCGTTGCCGTGTGGGCGTGGAACGCCGCGCTCGCGCTTGTGTGCGGCAACGCCATTGTCTGGAAGCCCTCCGAAAAGGCGCCCATCTCGGCACTCGCGGTTCAGGCCCTGCTGGACCGCGTCCTCGTCCGCTCAGGCGCACCCGATGGCCTCGCCGGGCTCGTGATCGGTGGGCGGGAGGTCGGGGAGGCGCTCGTCGATGATCCGCGCGTCCCGCTCGTCTCGGCGACAGGCTCCACCGAAATGGGCCGGAAGGTCGGCCAGCGGCTTGCCGGCCGCTTCGGCCGCGCCATTCTTGAACTGGGCGGCAACAACGCCGCGATCGTCACGCAGAGCGCCGATCTCGATCTCGCGCTGCGCGGGGTCGCGTTCGCGGCCATGGGAACGGCGGGTCAGCGATGCACGACGCTGCGCCGGCTGTTCGTGCACGAGACCATCTACGATGGCTTCGTCGCCCGGCTGAAATCCGTCTACGCATCGGTCAGCGTCGGAAATCCGCTGGTCGAGACCAATCTGGTCGGGCCGCTCATCGATGGCCGTGCGCTGGAGTCCATGCGCCATGCGCTGGCAACGGCCGCCGCAGCGGGCGGTATCGTGACGGGCGGCGAGCGTGTCGAGATCGGCGGTTGGCCAAATGCCGCCTATGTGCGCCCTGCCATGGTGGAGATGGCCTCTCAGGCAGGTCCGGTGCTGCAGGAGACCTTCGCACCGATCCTCTATGTGATGCGCTACACGCATCTTGCGGACGCCATTGCGCTCAACAATGCCGTCAGCCAGGGCCTGTCCTCGTCGATCTTCACCACCGACATGCGGGAGGCTGAGCGCTTCCTCTCCGCGCGCGGTTCCGATTGCGGGATCGCCAACGTCAATATCGGAACGTCGGGCGCGGAGATCGGCGGGGCGTTCGGCGGCGAGAAGGAAACCGGCGGCGGCCGTGAATCGGGCTCGGATTCATGGAAGGCCTACATGCGCCGCGCCACCAACACGATCAACTACGGCACCAGCCTGCCGCTGGCGCAGGGCGTGACATTCGAGGTGTGACGTTCAAGGGTGATCCCGATCGGATCGGTGAAGGCGAACGGCCCTAATAGAAGGCCATATTATCAAGCTGCATCGACACGCTATGCCCACCGGGCCGCGTCGCGCTGATCTCCACCTGGAATATCGCGCCGGCATCCCATGCGCGCGCCGTCACATGGCGGCCGGCCTCGGGTTTCAATCGCGAGAAGGGAAGATCGACGGTCTGCCAATCGGCGCTGCCCTCGATGGTCGCGGCCCAGTTCGAACCCGGTCCATAAAGCCGCACGGTGAACGGCCCCTCGCCGTTCAGATCGAAACGCACACCGCGATAGCTGCTGAGATCGGCGGGCGCTACGGAGCCGCGCGACAGGGGAAAGATCACCCCGACAAACGCATCATCTTTCGCAGACATGCGGCCTGCAAGTTGCAGGATGTGGCCCTTCGTGCCGCCCGGCACGATCTGCGTGATCAGAGACGAGCGATCAACGCCGCCATCGAAGGTGTCGAGGCGCACGGTATCGAGCGCGGTGCGACCATCGGGACGCTCGAAATCGTCGATCAGCGGTTGCACGGAAACGGGGGGCAGATGTGTGGTGGCAGTCTCCTGCAAAACGCCGGGCGCGCCCTCGCCGAAGATCAGGCGCCCGTCGATGAGCACCCTGTTCACGCGGTAAATATCGGTGATCCGCTGCCACGGCTTTCCATTCACCACCAGAAGATCCGCGCGCTGCCCCGGCGCGATGGTGCCGCGATCATGATCAAGCTTCACCAGCCGCGCGCTCGTTGACGTTGCCGCGACAAGCGCTTCGGATGCAGAGAGCCCGGCCTGCACCAGCAGTTCCAGTTCACGCTGCGTCGATACGCCGTGGCGGATGTTGGTCATGCCGGAATCCGTGGCGACGCCGATGGGGATGCCTGCGGCGTGCATCTTCCGGACATTGTGCGATGCCGTTTCGAACTTGCGGGCGAATTGGCGGGTTTGCTTTTCGTCGAACGGCGCGTCCGGCGCGTACTTCCCCGGTTCGTATACCGCGAGGGTCGGCGCAAGGCCCGTGGCGTGCCCGGAAAACTGCCCGATGGCCGCGCGGTCGATCGGCCGATCCTGCAAGGCATGTGCGATGACATCGACATCCGCCCGCGCTGCGGCGAGGCCGCGATCCACGGTCACCGTGTGTGTCAGCACAGGCCAGCCTGCGTGGTGGGCGGCCGCGACAAGACTGTGCAGGGTCTTCTCGTCCATGCTGCTGTTGTCGGGGAACAGATCGTAGCGCCAGCCGTCGGTGAAGATCTTGATCGCATCGGGCTTGTAGGGTTTCAGCCTTTCCACGGCGGCGCGTGCGCCCTGCGGGCTGTTGATCCAGATTGTCGTGTTCTGATCGCCCCACGCGGCGCCGTGTCCGCCGGGCGTGCTGATCCGCGCAACAAACTGGACATGCGGCGCCATGAGCGAGGCAAGCCATTTCCGGCGCGGTTCGAAGCTTTCGGGCTGCTGGTGGAAATCGAAAACCGTCGTGACCCCCGCGGCCACATACGCAGCGGCGATCTGTGGCGTCGTCCTGGGCTCTCCCTCCGGTGTCCAATGCGTGTGAAGATCGAACAGCCCCGGCAAGATCGCCTTGCCGCTCACATCGATGATCGTTGCCCCTTTTGGCACCGCGAGGTGCGGGCCGACCGCGCGGATCCGGTCCCCCGCCACGATCACCGTTGCCTGCCGTGCCGGCGCGCCCGTGCCGTCGAATACCGTTCCGCCGACAAGGGCCAGCACCGCGCCGTCGTTTGCCAGCGCGGGCAGGGAGGGTTGACCGGCAAGCAGCAGCAGCGCGGCGGCTGTGAAAAGTCCGCGCAGCGGCAACCCGCCGGTCAACTGGTTTCGCATCAGCGAAATCCCATCTAGCGCCGGTAGGTCACCGTCAGCCCGAATGTGCGCGGACGCACCGTCGTCTGGAAGAACGCGTCGATGCCGACCGCTTCGTGATACCGGCTGATCGTCGGCGCCTGATCGAGCAGGTTGTCGACGAACAGCGAGACGTCCGCATCGCCCATCTGCATACCGGTGCGGAGCGAAACGAGGCTCACGGCATCGTCGCGGACAAGGTCGGGATCATAGGCGAGCACGTTTGCCGGGTTGCGGCCGGGCGTAAGGCCGGAGACCTTCGACGTGTAGGCATAGTCGGCCCGCACATAGAAATCCCTGCCCATCAGCGTCCCGTCGTACTGCGCGCCCGCGGAGAGCGTGAACGCGGGAACACCGAGCGAATCCCCCTTCGATACGATCGTGCGCGGTGTCGGCGGCGTGGTCGACGTGTTGCGGCTGCCGAAGATCGTCTCGTCGAGCTTGGCGTCGGTGTAGCCGCCGGCAAGGTTCAGCGAGACGCTGTCGGAGAGCTGCGCGCCGACGCTGAAATCGAAGCCCTTCGAAACCGCCTCGCCGGCATTGCCGATGAAGCTGCCCCCGCACGCCGACAGGCTGACGCTGCGCTGAATGTCCTTCCAGCGCGAATAGAAGCCGGTGAGCTCCACGCGCACGCGGCCGTCCGCGAAGCTGTTCTTGGTGCCGAGTTCATAGGTCCAGAGCGTGTCGGACTTGAAGGTCGGCGGCACGGAATCATACCCAAGCTGCTGCAGGTTCGCGAGGCAGTTGGCGACCGGCGGCAGCGCCGTGCGGTTGGCGCCGCCGATGCGATATCCCTTGGACGCGCTCGCGTAGACGAGGTCTCCAGCACTCGGCTTGTAAGACAGCGCGAACTTCGGCGTGAACGGCGTTTCCGATGATTTGCCGCTGGTCGTGGCTCCGTTCGAGAGGGGACCCCGGCCGATATTGCTGAAGCTGAACTTGGTCTTCGAATACCGCGCGCCCACCGTTGCGGTGAGGCCGTCGACGATTTCGTAGTCGATCTGTCCGAAGCCCGCGATCTGCTTGTCGAGCGCATTGGTATCGCCGCTGAAGCTGAGGTCGCCGATGAGATTGCTGCCCCAGAAGCTCAGCATCGTCCACCCCTGCGAGGTCGTCAGCGCCGGAAGCTGCGGGTCGACGACGAGCTGCAGGTTCGAAAACGGCGAGCGCTGATAGAACGCGCCGAACACCCATTTCAGCCGCGCGTTGGGATCGGCCGACTGCACGCGCAATTCCTGCGTGAACTGCTTCTGCTTCGGCGTCAGGATGCTTTCCGACTGATAGTCGAACGGCGCCAGCGGAATGCCGAAGAACTGCGGGGTGTACGTGGAGAAATCCAGCGAGCGCCGAAAGTTGCGCCGGAAGTAGGAGGTTTCCGAGATGACCTCGACAGCCTCGCCCTTCCATTCGATATTGAGCGCGGGCAGATACACTTCATCCTTGAAGGGCTGCTTGTTCCACGCGCTCAGGAAGCGGCCCTTTTTGGGATCCGAATAGCTCTCCCAGAAAAAGCCGCGGTCGTCCGCCTTGTCGATCTCCATGAAGAACGACGGCGTGACGGTCAGTTCGTCGCTCAGCCTGAACGCGAGCGCCGCGCGCATCGAGGTGCGCTGCTGACTGTTGATGTTCTTGTCCACGATATCGCCGCTGAAGCGATTGATCTGGTCGACATAGCCCGCGTCGCGCCGCGTATAGCCGCTCACGCGGAACGCGACGTTCTCGCTGATCGGCCCGCCGAACGCCGCGCCGATCTCGTAGCCGACCCCGCCGCCTTCGGTGACCTGCACGCCGCCGCGCGCATAGACGTCCATCTCGCCGTCAAACGACGGCTGCGGTGTGATGAAGCGGATCGCGCCGCCCTGCGAGCCTGCGCCGAACAGCGTTCCCTGCGGCCCGCGCAGCACCTCGACACGCTCCAGATCGAAGAGTGTCGGATAGAAGTTGGTCGTGGCGACGCCGAGCGAGCGCACCTGGATCGGCGTGCCGTCGATGTAGATGCCCGTCGTCTGCGCGCCGACGTTGGACTTGATGCCGCGGATGGCGATCTGCTGTGTGAAGCCGCCAGTGTCCTGCTGGAAGCTGAGGCCGGGCGTCATCCGCACCATGTCCTCGATCGACTTGGCGCCCTTCTTGTCGAAAATCTCCTGATCGAAGGCGGCGATGCTGAGCGGAACGTCCGAGAGGGCCTGAGCGCGCCGCGTCGCGGTGACGACGATCTCTTCGTACGCGACAGGCCTTGTTTCCGCCGACTGCGCCCAGGCTGGGGCCGCCGCCGTTAGCCCCGCGAGCACTGTCGCAAGCGCCGTTCCCACCTTCAGTGTTCCGGATTCCCTCATTTTCACCCCCTCTTTGCCAACTTTAGCTCTAATCGTTGGTTGCAACTTATATATCAGTTGAACGCGCGTCAATCAGATGCTAGGAAATTTCAGAGAATTTGATTTTGATATATCTTATTGACCCTGACGGCGTGCTTCCCGAAAATCGCCTCAATCAAGAAAATATCATTCATTACAATGGAATATGGAATGAGCATTGGGGTGGAAGACAAAGCGCACGATGTCATGGAAAGCGCTGTTTCGTTCAAGATATATGTGAAAAAAGCCTGCGAAACCTGCACTCTCCTGCAGCCTCTGATCGCGCGGCTCGTTGAAACGGAGCAGGCGACCGTTTTCGTGCAGGACGATCCGGCCTTCTTCTCTCCGCTCGCCATCGACGATTCGACGCTGGAGCAGTCCTTTCACGACGACATCGAAGTCACGCCCACCCTGCTCAAATTCGTGGGTAGCAAAGAAGCGGAGCGGGTTTTCGGCTGGGATCGGGCGGAATGGCGCCGCATCACGGGGCTTGCCGATCTCGGCGAGGATCTGCGCGCCTTTCAGCCGGGCTGCGGTTCGAAAAGCCGCGAGCCGGGGGTCTATGAGCATCTTGTCGCCCGTTTCGGCGATTCCGGCCTCGAATCCCGCAAGATCGTAATCACCGGCTTCGAAGACCCGCTGGAGGCGGCCTTCGAGCGCGGGTGGACGGACGGCCTTCCGATTGTTCCGCCGACCGACGAGCGGATCCTGCGGATGCTCGGCGGCACCCGGCGCGACAAGCACGAAGTCGTCGGGCGCGTCCCGCCCAATCTCTCGCCCGTCACGATCGAAAAAATTGCCATCAACGCCGTCATGGCGGGCTGCAAGCCGGAATACATGCCGGTCGTGATCGCCGCGGTCGAAGCCGCGCTGGAGCCGGTCTTCACCATGCACGGGCTGCTGTGCACGACCTGTTTTTCGGGGCCGATCATCGTCGTGAACGGACCCATAGCCAAGCGCATCGGCATGAACTGGGGCATGAACGCGCTCGGCCAGGGCAACCGCGCCAACGCGACCATCGGCCGGGCCTTGCAGCTCATCATCCGCAACGTCGGCGGCGGTATACCTGGCGATCTCGACCGGTCGACGCTTGGCGGCCCGGGCAAATACACGTTCTGCTTCGCCGAGGACGAGACGGACCCGAGCTGGGAACCGCTCTCGGTCGCACGCGGGCTGGAACGTGGGGAGAATGCCGTCACGCTGTTTCAGGGGGACGGCATTCAGGGCGTTGTCGATCAGCGCTCCGCCACGCCCGAACAGATGGCGAAATCGCTCGCCATGTCCCTGCTGGCGGTCGGGCATCCCAAACTGGCCGAGTTCACCAACGCCATGCTCGTCCTCTCGCCGGAGCATTACGCGATCTTCCGCAATGCGGGGTGGGACCGCGCGCGCATCACCGCCGAGCTTCACGCGGAAATGGTCCGCCCGGGCGAAGAGCTGGTTTTCGGCGCGCAGGGCGTCGGTGAAGGCATCGCCGCCGATCGCGCGGGCGAGATGGTGAACAAGTTCTGGCCCGAAGGCCTGCTCATCGTGCGCGCAGGCGGGCAGGCGGGCCTGTATTCGGCGATCTGCGGCGGCTGGACCGGCGGCCGCTTCCGCCACGAATCGCAACCCGTGACAAGGAGGATCGCCCTGTGAGCACCACAACCGTGCTTCGCGACCCGACAGCGGAAGCCGCGCCCGTCCGCCGCGCGCGGCGCACACCGCCGTGGTCGCTCGATGATATCACCGTGGCGCTGATGGATATCGGCAAGATGCGCGGAGACGAGTTCATCGATCGGCTGGAACAGCTTTTCGCGGAACGCGGTGTCGCCACAAAGCGCTGGAAGAAGCCGACGAACACGCGCACCGCGCCCGTGGAGATGCTTCAGGAGATCGCCGAGGAGGCCGACGTCGTCGTCGTCGCGCTCTCCGATTGCGGCTCCTGCACGTCCTGCTCCACCCACGACCTCAACGATCTCGATGCGCGCGGCGTGCCCGGCGTCAGCGTGCTCACCGAAGAGTTTCGCAGCGCTTTCGCCGGTCAGTGCGAAACGATCGGCTTCGATGGCGCCTCGATCTTTGTGCCGCACCCGGTGCAGAACCGGACGACGGATCAGCTCTATGCGATGGCGGAAAATGTGATCGAGGACGTGATCTGTGCCATAACCCGCCGGAAATGACGGCAGACGCGCACACCGCCCCTTCGGAGCTCGCTCACTGGCGGCACCATATCCATGCCCACCCGGAGCTGGGCTTTGCCGAGCTGCAGACATCCGACTTCGTTGCCGAAAAGCTGCTCGCCTTCGGTGTCGATGAACTCCACCGCGGCATCGGCGGCACCGGGCTTGTCGCCGTGGTCCGAGGGAGGCCGGGCGACCGCGCCATCGGGCTTCGGGCGGACATGGACGCGCTGCCGATTCATGAGGATAGCGACGAAGCCCACGCATCGCGGAACCCCGGCGTGATGCACGCCTGCGGGCATGATGGGCACACGGTCATGCTGCTCGGAGCCGCACGCGAGCTTTGTGCCACGCGCAACTTCGCGGGCACCGTCTACCTCGTGTTCCAGCCTGCTGAAGAGGCGCTCGGCATGGCCGTGCCGGGCAGCACGCACCGCGATGCGGGCGCGCTCGCGATGATGCGCGACGGCCTGTTCGCGCGTTTTCCGATGGAGGCGATCTTCGGCATCCACAACCGGCCCGGCATCGCGGCCGGGAGCTTCGGCATCAAGCCGGGTGTCATCTATGCGGCCGCCGACCGGTTCGAGATCAGGATCGTCGGGAAGGGCTGCCACGCGGCACGGCCGCACCTCGGCATCGATCCCATCATGGTGTCGGCGCAGGTGATCGGCGCGCTGCAAACCATCTCCAGCCGTTTCTTCAGCCCCGCCGAACCGGTCGTGGTATCGGTCTGCGAGATCATGGGCGGCTCGGCGTTCAACGTCATCGCAGACGACGTGAAAATGGTGGGCACCGTCCGCGCGCTCAGCGAACCCGCGCGGCAGCAGGCCGAATCGCTTGTTCACCAGATCACGCAGGGCGTGGCTGCGAGCTTCGGCGCACAGGCCGAGATCAACTATCAGGTCGGCTTCCCGGCGCTCATCAACGATGCTGCACTCGCCGAAAAGGCGCGCGCGGTGATGGTGGGCCTTGTCGGCGAGGCGAACGTCGTCGACCTCGAAGAGCCGACGATGGGCGGCGAGGACTTCGCCTGCTACCTCACCGAAAAGCCCGGCTGCTTCGTGCTCGTGGGCAACGGCATCGAGGGGCGCCACGGTCTCAGCGTCCACAACGCTCGCTACGATTTCAACGATGCGGTGCTGCCCCTCGGCGTGCGCTACTGGCGCGCGCTTGCCGAGGCGCTCCTCCCGGTCTGAACCGTCAGGCGCCCGCGCCCTCCGCAACAGCCTTCGGCTCGCGGAAACGGCGGCGTTCACCCACCGTCTCCCGCATCGCGAACGCGACCGCGATCGCCGCGATGCTGGCGGCCACCATGCACCAGGCTGGCGCCACCGGATTGCCCGTCCACTTGATGAGCGCCGCGATGATGAACTGCGTCGTGCCCCCGAAAACCGCGACGGCGATCGAGTAGATCAGTGCGTAGAGCCGGCTGCGCTGCGCACGCGGCAACCCCTCGGCCACGCTCACGTTCGCGGCTGCCGTGCTGAGCGCGTAAAACGCGGCCAGCATCGCGGCACCGATCAGCAGGCCTTGCTCGCTTGGTGCCGCCACAAGGTTTGAAAACACCGGATAGGCGAGCACAAGCAGCAGGATGCGCGGCAGGATCACCATCGGTTTGCGGCCGGTGAAGTCCGACAGGAAGCCGCCCGCGAGGCCGAACAGCATCAGGCATCCGCCGACAACCGAGGTGGAGGCGAACGCCGTCACCGGATCGAGCGCCAGCGTCGTGATCGCGTAGGTCGTCAGGTACTGGAGCGTGTAGTTGACCACCGTGCCCGAAAGGATCAGCACGATCCCCAGCGAAATGAAGCTGAGGCTTGCGGATTGCGCAGGCTGATGATCCGCCGCCGCGACGTCTTCGGGCAGGGTTTCCGGCAGCGTCCGGCGCAGCCAGAAGCCGAGCGGCAGCAATGCGGCGCCCAGAAGCAACGCCACGCGCCAGCCCCATGCGTCCACGTCCGCAGGCGGCAGCTGCGATGAAATGGTGAGGCCGACGCCTCCGGCGAGCAGGATCGCCATGCCCTGGCTCGCGATCTGCCAGCCGCCATACATGCCTTTCCGGCCGCGCGGCGCGGCCTCGATCAGCATCGCGGTTGTCGGCCCGACCTCGCCGCCGATCGCGAACCCCTGCACCAGCCGGGCGATCACGACGATGACAGCGCCCGCAACGCCGATCATGTGATGCGGCGGCGTCAGCGCGATCACCAGCAGCGCGCCGCCCATCAGCGAAAAGCTCAGCAGCATCGCCGGTTTGCGGCCCACCCTGTCGCCATAGCGCCCGATGTAGTGCGCGCCTACGGGGCGGCCGAGAAAACCGACGCCGAAGGTGGCGAGCGCGAGCAGAAGCCCGCTGAACGCGTCGTCGGTCGGAAAGAAGTTGCGGCTGATCTGCAGCGCGAAGAAGCCGAACACCGTAAAATCGTAGAATTCGAGCACATTGCCCATCACAATGCCCGCGAGGTGCCGTCTTTTAATGGAAACCTGGCCTGTCATGACGGGTGTTCTGTCCCTTCCCTTGCGCGCATCCTTGCGGTCCGCATTCCCTCTCGTCAGGGACCGTAAAGAAATATATCAGATGAAACAACATGAAGATTCAGGTGTTGGATGAAGCCTGCGGGGTAGGGGTGAGAAACGTGATATTTCAGAAAGCAAAGCCGATCATGATCGGCGCAGCGTTGACCGCTGCCGCGATTTCAACGGCATTCGCCAAGCCGCCCATCAGCGCGACCGACCTGTTCGGCATCGCGTATGCGATGAACCCGGCCCTTTCGCCGGACGGAAAAACGGTCGCCTATCTCAAGGAATGGATGGATCCGAAGGCCGACACCTATCGCAGTCAGCTCTGGCTTTCGGATTTCGCAGGCAAATCACAGCGCGCCGCAAGCGGTGAGGCGGATGACGTCGCCGAACCGCGCTGGTCGCCGGATGGGCGCGCGCTCGCCTTCGTCGCACTTTCGGACGCCACCGACGAGGCGCGCCAGATCTACGTCCTCTCGCCCACCGACGGCACAAGGCGTCGTATCGGGACGCTGCCGGCCAATCCCTCTCGCATCGCATGGTCGCCAGACGGCGCACGCATCGCCTTCGTCATGAAGGTCTCCGCGCCGGCCCCGACGCTCGGCACGGTCGAGAAGCCGCCGGAGGGCGCGAACTGGCAGCCGCAGCCGTTCATCACGGAGCGGGTGCGTTTCCGTTTCGACGGCGCGGGCCTCATCGGGAACGAGACGCACGACGTGTTCGTGGTCACCGTCGCCACCGGCGACGTGCGCCGCCTCACGCACGGGGAGGCGCTGTTCGGCGGGCCGCTCGGCGTCGCCGGGACCCTGTCATGGTCCCCTGACGGCCGCTTCCTCGTCACCTCGGCGCATACGGCGCACGAAGCGGATTACACGCCGCGCGAGAGCGATGTTTACAGCGTCGACACGCAAAGCGGCGCCGTTCAGCAGCTGACCAGCCTGCTCGGCGGTGAAGCCCGCGGCGCGATCTCCCCGGACGGGCGCTGGCTCGCCTTCCTCAGAACGGAGCGAAGCCCGCTCAATCATCAGGACCCCAGGCTCGCGGTCGTGCCGGTCGGCGGCGGTGCGATGAAAATCCTGTCCGCGCCGCTCGATCGACCCGTCAGCGGCCTGCAATGGTCGGCAGACAGCCGCGCCGTCTTCGCCAACTACGACGATCGCGGCATCTCGCGCCTCGCCCGCTTCGACCTCGACGGGGGCATCCGGCCGATCGCCGAAAAACTCGGAAGCTGGGCACTCGCCTACGTCTGGGGCGCAGGCTTCTCGGTTGCCCCGAACGGCGCCTTCGTCATCACCACCGCCGACGAACGCACCCCCGGCGACGTCGCCGCCGGCAAGGTCGGAAAACCCGGCACGCACCGTATCACTCGTCTCAGCGACGATTTCCTCAGCACCCGCGCACCGTCCACCATCGAACCCTTCACATTCAAGGTCGAAAACGTGGAGATCGCCGGCTGGCTCGTGAAACCGCCCGGCTTCGACCCCGCCCGCAAGTACCCCCTGATCCTCAGCATCCACGGCGGCCCGCATCTCGCCTTCGGCCCCCGCTGGGATTATCGCCACGAGGTGATGGCCGGAAAGGGCTACGTCGTCGCCTACATCAACCCCCGCGGCTCGACCGGCTACGGCGAGGCGTTCGCGCAGGCGACGGACAAGGCCTTCCCCGGCGCGGACTATCCGGAATTCGAAGCCGCGGCGGACTATCTTGCTGCCCTGACCTTCGTGGACAAGAATCGCATGTACGTGACCGGCGGTTCGGGCGGCGGAACGCTCACCGCTTACATCGTCGGCCGAACCAATCGCTACCGCGCCGCGGCGAGCGAGTATCCCGTGGTCGACTACACGTCGTGGAGCCTGCTCTCCGATAACCCCGCGATCTACACGCAGCATTGGGCGGGCGGCTTCCCCTGGACGAACGGAGCTCACTACACGTCGATCTCGCCGCTCTCCCTTGTCGGCAACGTGAAGACGCCGACGCTTCTCGTTTGCAGCGAGGAAGACTGGCGCACGCCGATCAACCAGTGCGAGATGTACTATACGGCGCTGAAGCTGCGCGGGATCGAAGCGGCCCTTGTCCGCTATCCCGATGAAGCTCACGAGATTCAAGGCTATCCAAGCAACCGCATATCGGAAATCAACATCCTGCTTGGCTGGTTCGCCCGTCATGGCGGCCCGCAATGACAGCGGCCACGAACCGGCAGTATCGACTTGCGGCGGCCCGCGCCCTATCGTCGAGGTGCGATACGGAGACTTCAGACGGATGAGCGTCCAATCAGTGCCAGACGGACCCAGCGAGCCGCGCTCACTGCTCAAGACGACGATCACGCAGACGATCCGCGACTGGATTATTCAGGGGCGACGGAAACCCGGTGAGCAGTTATCGGACAAGGAGATCGCGCTCGAACTCAACGCGAGCCGCACGCCGGTGCGCGAGGCGCTTCTCCAGCTGCAAAGCGAAGGCCTTGTGGAAGTGCGCCCGCAGCGCGGTACCTATGTCTTCAATCCCGATGCGGAAGAGATCGCCGAAATCTGCGTGGCGCGGGGCCTTTTCGAGGCCGATGCGCTGCGGCTCGGTATGCAGTCGGATCCCGACAAGCTCATCGTGGCGCTCGGCAGGATCGTCGCCCAGGCTGCCATTGCCGTGGAAAAGAGTGATCTCGAAACGGTCGAAGCGCTCGATACGAGTTTCCATGAAACACTGCTGAGGCTCTCCGGCAACCGCTACCTGCTGGAAAGCTATTCGCGTCTCGCGCTCAAGATGCGCGCGCTCCGGCACAGGCTGCCTTCATCGCGTGCGCGTATGGCGGAGGCCATCAGCCAGCACCGCCGCATCGTGGATCTTATCGCCGTGGGTGCCGTGGACGAAGCCGTACAATCGATTGCTGATCATGTCAGAAATGTTCAGCAGGTTCTGGTCGCAAACATTGAGCAGTCTGCCAATGGCGAATGAGCGAAGAGCTCAGCGAGGCCGCTCCAGCTTTATAGTGTAGGAGAGTGAGGCTGAGCCGTTCTCCGGCACGGTAACCGGCAAGACCCAGCCACCCTGGCCCCGCTCGGTTCCCGGCAGGCGTTCCGCAAGATCGAAGGGCACGATGATTTCGGCACGAACCGGAACAGGCTTCGCGTTGGTAAGATCGACACGCCAATCTTGCCGCTTTCGGGTCTCCTGGACCTTCACCAGTCGCCATTGCACATCTGGGCTCTGGCCGATCGGGAACTCGACACGCTCGTTCACGGCAAGATCAGCGAGATCGGCGCTGCCGACCAGAAGATCGTTCCCCTCGATCGTCTCGAAAATCGTGACCGCACCGGCAGGCAGCGGCAGGCCTAATCCCTTCTCGGTGCTGTTTTTGCTGCGCAGCAGGAAAGGCATCGGTTGATAAGTCGCCGATCCAGAAGAAACGTTTGCAACATAGAACCGGTCGAACACGGCGGCAGGCTTCTCGATCATCGCGACCTGCTTCTGCCCCTGCGCCGAGACCGTCACGCGTTCCGGCACGCGGTAGAGTTTCAGATCGCCGAGATCCTCCTGCTCCGCCACCATCGCGACGGGAGCAGGCGGCGGCGGTGGAGGCGGCGCGGCGAGGGCGGACCGTTCCCGCCGCTGTGCGGTTACGATGATGTCTGCGGCGGCTTCATAGAATCGTTCTTCTTCCTGCGGCCAGGGCAGGCGGTTGAAAACGTGCCGGGGATGCGTGCTGGTCGTGTCCATGGGCCAGCATTTCAGATGCAGCGCGGGGTTCGATGGCTTGAGCGGCCGCGCGCTGCGCTCCCTGCGCGGCTGCCCGGCTACGACCTGCAGCCGCGCGTCCGGAAAGCTCTGTGCCCCGCCGTTGGCGAGGGTGAGCCAGGCGAACAGGGCGAGCTTGCCGTTATCCGCATCCGCCCTGGCAACGTAGCTCGCCGACCAGTCGAACCCCTGTGCCATGTAAGTGAGCTGAACCGTTGCGGTCACCGGCCGGTCGCTGCGCGTCAGCACGGAGAGTGTTGGGCGCGGCGAAAGATCGGCGGGGATTTCGTGATAGAGCATCCGCTCGGGCAGGCCGGAGCAGCTGAGGGCCTCATAGCCTTCCGCCGTCTGGACAATCACGCCGCCATTCGGCCCGGCCTGAATGATTGCATCCTGTTCGGTCACCTTGCCGGTCTGGCGGTTGGTGCGCTGGAGCGTGACGCGACGTTTCAGGAAAGCGTCCACCAGCCCGGCGGGTGAAACGAGCCGCGCGTCGCGGTTCTTCTCGCGGACGCCCTCCGGAAGACCCGTGACGATCGCGGTCTCGGGCAGCAGGCCTTCCGCCACGCCTTCGAAGCGCACGGTGCTGTCGCCGGCCGGGATGGTGATCGTCCGTGTTTCGCTGATCAGCGCATAGCCGCCCGGCCAATTCCGATCGAGCACACCACTGCTGCGGCCTGGCGCGCGGTAGATCGTTACCGCAACGTCGGAAACCTCTTGGGATACGACGGTCGTGGCCGGGGCGGGTGCGGTCCAGCCGAGCAGTAGCAGGAGAGGCGCGATCACGCGCACGGGCGCTAGTACCGCGTGTCGAATGTTGCGGTCAGTTCGGCGGTACCATTGGCGGGGACGGGGACCTTCCATTCCATGCGGTCTGCCGAAACCCTGTTGCCGGGGATGCTCTGCACAGGAATGCGCACGTCGCCCCACAGGCCGCCCTGCAGCACATCCACCGTCACCGGTTCCGGCCGGGCATTGGTCAGCGTGTAGCGCATCACCGTCTGCCAGCGCCGGTCTGAAAGCCGTTTGCGCTCTTCAACCACGGTCTTCACCTTCACATCGAAGGCGTCGCCCGTGGGCACGGCAAGCGAAGAGCCCATCGGTGTGTGATCGATCCGGCTTTCACCGATGAACTGCGGATCCCCGCGTGCGTCGCGCATGTAGACGCGGATCGTGCCGGCGGGCAGCTGATCGCCGAGGCCGCCCTGCCTGGAGGTGGAGAACTTGATGACGCTGAGCGCGCTTCTCGGCGTATCGTTGCTGCCGAGCCAGCCGTTGACGAATTCGTAGGTCTTGCGCGCCGGCGCGCCTTGCACATCGAGGAAGCTCACCTGCTTCTGCTGCGCGTTGGCGATCGTCGTGCGTTCGGCGAGCGGATAGAGATAGTAATCGCCCAGCCTTTCCCGCGTGCCGCTTTCCGTGCCCGCCTGATCGAGCCGGCCGCCAAGTGCCTGAAATCGATTCTGTCCGCCGCCCACGTTACCGGCGACGAGCAGCGTCCGCGCATTCGTGTAGGTCGTGCCCGTATTGTTCGTCAGCGTCACCCAGCCCTGCATGTCCGCCGCGCCCGTCTTCTCGTCGAACAGCATGACATAGTCGCTGGTCCACCCGAGGCCGGGGGTAAGATAAGAGAGGCGCGTCGGCACCGACCCGGCCCGCGCCGCTTCGATCGTCACCGAAAGCGTCGGGCGTGCACGCAGGTTTTCCGGCACCTTGTCGAAGACCACGCGGACGGGAAGGCCGTCGTCCCGCAACACCTCGATCCGCGTGCCGATCTGAAGCACGATCCCGCCGTTCGCCGCGAGAACCCGGGCTTGCTCGCGCGTTTCCGCGCTGGTGGCGGGATTGGTGCGGACGATCGTGATCGTCTGGCCGACCGCCTTTTCCATGAGCTTGTCGGGCGAGAGCAGGTCGTAATCGAAATTCTGCTCGACGATCGCGATGCCGGCCCCGGAAAGGCTGGTGGTTTCAGGGCGGATCTGCGCCGAAACATCCGGAAATTCCTGAAGGCTGCGGCCCGCAGGGACGCTCAGCGTGCGCGCATCCTGCACGAGTGCGATATTATTGTTGTAGATGGTGACCGCGAGGTCGCCCTGTGAGCCTTCGGCCAATACCGGTTCGGTCAAAACCAGAAACGGCAGCGCGACCAGCAACGAACGCATAGGCGTCTCCCCATGATATGGAGGATAGTGGCCCGAACACTTTGCTTTGAAAAGGCCTGAAAAAACAGGGGAAGACGCCGGTTCATTCAATGCCGGCCCGTATCAAACGTGCCGCGCGACCCGGCTGAACATGGTGCGGTCTTCAGGCCTGCCGTTTCAGGCGGACGAGCGCTTCGTCCAGTGCCGAGAGGAAGCGTGAACGGTCTGTCTTGCTGAACGGGGGTGGACCACCGATCGCATCGCCGTTGGCGCGCAGGTCAGCCATGATCGCCCGGGTGGCCACCGCACTCCCGATGGAATTGGCGGTGAAGGGCTTGCCGCTTGGCGCGATGACGGTCGCGCCCGCCTTCAGGCAGCGATCGGCGAGCAGGATATCGGCCGTGATGCAGACAGTGGCTCCGCCCGCGTGTTCGGCGATCCAGTCGTCGGCCGCATCGAAGCCGTCGCTGACGACGACGCGGCTGATCAGCTCATGCGTGGGGGTACGGATGGGGCTGTTGCTCACGATCGTCACCGGCACTGCGTGACGGAAGGCGACCTTGTATATCTCGTCCTTCACCGGGCAGGCGTCGGCGTCGACGAGGATCTGCGTCACCGGGGGCGGCCGTGCTTCTTGTTGCCGCCCGGCTTGCGGCCCGGATGCCGCGCGCCACGCGCATCGGCACCACGTTCACCGGCACCGTGCGAAGGCTTCGGGCGATGTGGTCGCGACGGCCCCGACCCGGGATTGTCGGCATTGCGGCGGTTATGCCGCGCTGCTTCGCGCGGTTGCCCCTCGATGGGCACGATTTCCACATCGTCGTCGCTCTCGTTCGCCGGGGATCGTACCATGCTCAGGAAGCGTGCGGCGGCCGCCTGCTGCACTTCAAACAAAGTCTCGTTCGCGGTGATGCGGATCGCGCCGATATCGGTGCGGCTGACATGGCCCCGGCGGCAGAGCAGGGGCAGAATCCAGCGCGGATCGGCGTTCTGTCTGCGGCCCATGTTCAGCCGGAACCACGCGCTGCCTTCGAAGCCGTCGCGGGGCGCGCGTGGACCGGGTGCGCCGTTCTCCGGCAGCAAGTCCTCGGGCTCGGGCAAAGCGGCTCGGTGGACCTGCACAAGCGCGGCAGCGATCTCCTCGGGGCTGCGTTCCGCCAGTAGCCGGCTGGCGAGTGCGCGGTCCTCGTCGGCAATCTCGGTCGGCGCGAGCAGCCGGGTGAGCAGCCTTTCGCTATCGGCGCTGCGAATTTCATCGGCCGAGGGCGGCGTGATCCACTCCGCCGCGATGCGCGCACCGCGCAGCATGGACTCCACGCGCCTGCGCCGTGGATACGGCACCAGCAGGATGGCGGTACCTTTCTTGCCGGCCCGGCCCGTGCGCCCCGATCGATGCTGCAGCGCTTCCGCGTCGCGCGGTATCTCGACATGGATGACGAGTGACAGGCCGGGCAGATCGATGCCGCGCGCGGCGACATCGGTTGCTACGCAGACGCGCGCGCGCCGGTCGCGGAGTGCCTGAAGCGCCTGATTTCGCTCATTCTGGCTGTGCTCACCGGAAAGCGCCACCGCCGCGAAGCCGCGCTCGATCAGGCTGGCGTGAAGATGCCGCACATTGTCGCGCGTCGCGCAGAACAATATGGCAGTCTCCGCCTCGTGAAAGCGCAGCAGATTGACGACGGCATGTTCGATGTCGGACGGCGCGATGGCGACGGCCTGATAGCTGATGTCGCCATGCCCGCGATTCTCCTCGACCGTGGAGATGCGCAGCGCGTCGCGCTGATAGCGGCGCGCCAGTGCGACGATCGGCTTTGGCATGGTGGCCGAGAACAACAACGTGCGCCGTTCCTGCGGCGTGGCGTCGAGCAGCTCTTCCAGATCCTCGCGGAACCCCATGTCGAGCATCTCGTCCGCTTCGTCCAGGATGACGGCGGCGAGAGCACGGAGGTCCAATACGCCGCGCTCGAGATGGTCGCGAAGGCGGCCCGGCGTTCCCACGACGATCTGCGCGCCGCGCGCTAGTGCGCGCCGCTCGAGCGAGGGGTTCATGCCGCCCACACACGTCGTGACTCGCGCGCCGGTGCTTTCGTAGAGCCACGACAACTCGCGGCTCACCTGAAGCGCCAGCTCGCGCGTCGGTGCGATGACGAGAGCGAGGGGCGCCTCGGCCGGCAGCGCCATGCCATTATCGTCCAGCAGATCCGCCGCGATGGCGAGGCCGAAGGCCACGGTCTTGCCGGACCCAGTTTGCGCGGAAACGATCAGATCGCGCCCTTCGGCCTCGGTTTCAAGCACGGCGGCCTGCACGGGGGTGGGCGCAGCGTAGCCGCGTGTTACGAGCGCTTCGGATAGAAGCGCGGGAATGTTCTTGAAAATCATGCTCTCTTGCTTGTGCATTCCGCGACACATGTCGGCGGCGGCAAGGCGCTATCGCCCGCTTTCGTCACGCGATAGGCGCGTCGCGGCGATGACGCAATAGACGAACCGGCAGGACGCCTGTCCCGATCGCGCCGGCAGGGTGGCCGTGGCGGGTGCGAAGACCCCCTTGCAACTATCCTGCGCCGGACATCGTGTCGCGCGACACGAATTCCATCAAGCGGCTGGTGATCATGCGCCAGCTCTGCTCCTGCAGTTGCGCCGCCCGTTCGGGGAACTGCACGGCCATGCGTGCCGTGCTGCCGGACGAATCGCAGACGATGATGCAGAATGCTTCAAGCTCCGCGGGAGGGATGCTCGGAAGAAGCGCCTTCAGGGTGTCGGAGAGTATCGAGGCATTGCAGAACGTGTCTTCCCAATCGAGCTGACGCAGGGGTTCGAAGGTCTGTGCGCCAAACCAGATTTCCCGATAGCCGGTATTTTCGTGCAGATAGGTCCAGGCGAAATCAAGGATGCTGCGAAGGGCCGTGAGAAAGCCGGAAATGCTGTCCGTTTCCTTGAAAAGTGACCGGTTATAGTCCTCGATCGCTTGATGATAGCGTGTGACTAGCTGCCCCAGCAGGTCTTCGCGACTTGCGAAATACTGATAGACGGAGCCGATTGGCACTTCCGCGCGCTCGGCGACCTCGTTCATCTTCAGGTCGCCGACGCCGCGCTCCACCAATAGCGCCTCGGCGGCGGTCAGGATGCGATTCACCCGGTCGCGGGCGCGTCGCTGGACGGGGGTGCGCCTTGGAGTGGCGCTGTCTTTTTCGATACGCATCCGACTTCCATAAACGAGTATTGCTCACGTTTCAAAAAGATGATACTTGCTCACATATTGGAAGTGGGAGTGGGCAATGGCAGAGGTTGGTGTTGCGGGTGAGCGTGGTGTGTCTGCTGCAGGAGACGTGGAGGATCGCAGCGATACCGTGTGTATCGTGGGTGCCGGGCCGCACGGTCTGATAGCGGCACGCGCAATGCGGAAATCTGGTCTGAAAGTCGAGATTATCGAGCGCCACAGCGGCGTTGGCGGGCTCTGGGATATCGCCAATCCCGGAACACCCATGTATCGCAGCTGCCACTATATTTCGTCGCGGAACACATCGGCCTATCCGGACTACCCAATGCCGGAAGATTACGCTGATTATCCGAGTAATACTCATATTCTCGCCTATATTCAGGGTTTCGCGCGCAAGTTCGATCTGATTCGGCTGGCCGAATTCAATACCGAGGTCCAGCACGCCGAGCCGCTGGAATCGGGAGACTGGATCGTCACGCTGAAGCATCTGCCGAGCGGCGACGTATGCCGTCGCCGTTACCGGGCGCTGGTCTGCTGCCCGGGCAGCAACTGGCATTCCCGGATGCCGGCGCTGGAAGGCGCGTTCTCGGGTAAGATCATTCATTCCGCCGCTTACACCGACAGCGACCAGCTTGAAGGCAAGCGCGTGCTCGTTATCGGGCTCGGTAACAGTGGTGCGGATATCGCCTGCGATTCCGCGCGCTCAGCCGCCGCCACGTTTATCAGTGTGCGCCGCGGCTATCATTTTGTGCCGAAATATGTGTGCGGTATGCCGCTTCTGGAATTCCTGCGCGGCAGCCGGGAGGGGGTTCCGAAGCATATTGCAGAGCTTCCGCTCGAGGATCTGTTCTACATCATCGTGGGTGATCCCACGCGCCTCGGGCTACCCAAGCCTGATCATGGGCTCCTCGAAAGCCATCCGCTGCTGAATACGCAGCTCATCCACCATCTGGGGCACGGCGATGTCGTTGCCAAGGGTGCGATCGAACGGCTGGACGGCAACGGCGTGGTGTTCAAGGACGGATCTCGCGAGGACGTTGATCTCATCATCTGCGCCACCGGCTATGATCACCTGATCCCGTTCATCGATCCGGAGCTGATCGATTGGGAGGACGGGCGGCCACAGCTTTATCTCGGTTCGTTCAATGCCAGCCATCCGACACTGTTCGTGTTCGGGCTGATCGAGGCTGCGGGCGCACCCTATCTGCAGGGCGATCAGCTGAGCGTGATGGCGGCGCACTATCTGAAGGCACGAAAGGATGCGCCGGACGTCGCGAGTGCATGGGAGCAGCAGGTTCGGACCGACGCGATCGATCTGAAGCAGGGTATGCACTACATCGCGACAAACCGCACCGCCAATTACGTCAACGTCGAGGTGTTCGTGCGCGAGGTGGAGCGCGTGCGGGCCCTGATGGGATGGCCCGAAGTGAAGCCGGGTTTCTACGACCCGGCCTGCGCGCCGGAGCGCGCCGCCGCAGAATAATCCAACAAACAGCCAAAATCAGGAGGGGGAAAATGCACTGTGAACTGAAAGGCGCAGTCTGCGCCGCACTTCTCGCGGGATCGTCCATGCTCGCCCAGGGATCGCCTGCACGCGCCCAGAGCGAGGCTGCCGGCGCAGCCGATGGGGAGATCATCATCACCGCCCAGCGGCGCGAGGAATCGCTGCAGAAGGTTCCGGTCGCCGTCACGGCGTTCTCCGGCGATCGGCTGAACGAACTCGGACTGCAGGACAGCGTCGATCTTGGTGATTTCACGCCGAACCTGCAGATCAACGAGATCGCGGGCCCCGGCTCGCAGCCGGCGATCTTTCTGCGCGGAATCGGCCTCAACGATTTCAGCCTCAACAATTCCGGGCCGGTTGCGCTCTATACGGACGAGGTCAATCTCAGCGCGTTCGGCGCGCAGAATTTCGCGATGCTCGATCTCAATCGGGTCGAGGTTCTTCGCGGACCTCAGGGTACGCTTTATGGACGCAACACCACGGGCGGCGCGGTCAATTTCGTTTCCAACCTTCCCGGCGACAGCTTCGAAGGCCATGCGATCGCCAGCTACGGATCGTACAATGCGGTTCGCGGCGAGTTCGTCGCCAGCGGTCCGCTGAGCGATACGGTCGGCGTACGTGTCGCCGCACTGCGCAATTATGCGGAAGGTTATTTCAAGAATGTGTTGACCGGCCAGCGTTCGAACGGTGCCGATGCGTGGGCGCTGCGGGGCACGCTGCGTTTCCAGCCGAACGAGCGGCTCGATATGATCCTGCGCGGCCGGTTCGACCGGAGCACCAACCGCTTCACGTGGTATGATCAGCTCGGTATGTTCGATCCCACCTCGGTGTTAGCGGGAACTCCCACGCTCTGCGCGGACGCGCAGATCCTGGCGGGTCAGTGTGTCGACGCGTTCGGCTACAGCGATCAGGATCCCAAATATCGGGGCCGCTTCAGCAGCAATGCAAGGCTGAAGAACGAAGCCTACGGCACCTCGCTGCGCATGGCGCTCGACCTCGATGCTGCCCAGATCATCTCCGTCACCGGCTACAACGAATCCGAGAATTTCTTCCCCGAGGACACTGATGTCAGCCCGAACAGGTTTGTCGAAGTGTCGCTTGGAGCGAAATCGAAAACCCTCTCGCAGGAGCTGCGCGCCAGCGGCGAAACCGGTTTCATGAACTGGATCGTCGGTGCCTTCTATTCGTGGGAACGCATCACGCAGGACCAGACCGCTGACGTGCTGCGCGACGCGCGGCCTTCGCCCGACGCGTTCTTCTCCCGCCATCTCAACCGTCAGAGCGGCAAGACCTATGCGGCGTTTGGACAGGTCGAGGCGAAGATCGCGGACCCGCTCACGCTGGTTGCGGGCCTGCGCTACACGCGCGACCAGAAGGATTTCCGGACCCGGCTGCAATTCGAGGAGCCTGGTCTCATCATTCCGCTCTTTGACACACCGCTCTCCTTCAAGGACAGCAACTGGTCTTGGAAGCTCGGCCTGAACTACGAGCCGAGCGCTGACTGGCTGCTCTACGGCAGCGTTTCGCGGGGCTATAAGGGCGGCGGTTTCAACGGCGGTTTTATCTTCAATCCCGCGCAGAACGTGCCGTTCGAAACCGAGGAGCTTACCTCCTATGAGGTTGGCGCGAAGGGGCGGCTGTTCGATGACCGCGTGACGTTGAACATGGCTGGCTTCTACTACGACTATCGCAACATCCAGGTGTTCTCGCAGTTCGATTCGAATGGGTTTCCGGTAACGCTGCTGGTGAACGCGCCGAAAGCCGAGCTTTATGGCGCGGAACTGGAACTCTCCGCACGGCTGGGCGGCGGCTTTTCGCTCAACACGGCCATCGGACTGCTCCATTCCGAGTTCAAGGACTTCCCGAGCGACTTCGGAGACTTTTCCGGCAATCGCCTCGCCCGTGCACCGAGCGTGACGGCGAGCGGCGGTATTCGCTATGAGGGCGACATCTCGCCCAGCGCGCGGTTGCAGGCGAACATCGATGTGAGCCACCGCAGTTTCGTCTATTACAATACCGAAAACACGGCGCCGGGCCGCGAGCCGGCCTACACGCTGGTGAACGGCCGCATCGGGGTGACGTTCGACGAACGCTATTCGGTCGCGCTGTGGGGTCGGAACCTGTTCGATACCTATTATGCGGTGAACCGGAATCCGCTCTCTGATTTCGGTTTCGTGCAGGTCATTCCGGGAGAGCCGCGCTCTGTCGGTATCGAGCTGGGCGTGACCTTCTAATCCTTTGCAACCGGCGAATGCGGAAGGGTGCCATGGAACGCAGTGTTGCGGGATATCTCGATCGGTGGTCGGCAAGACCGGGCGATGACCTTCAGGTTTATGTCAGTTCGGACACACCCGGTTCGTACCCGATCCGCGTTGTCCGACTGTTCGGCTGCGATAGTCGCTGTGATCCGCCGACCTATGCCGAAGAGCCGGCAGGTTTCGATTGTGCGGAGGTGCTTGATGTTGCCCGCCACCCCACGATCGCCGGTTCTTGCGTAAAGGTCGATTGCAGCCACCAGCCGCTTGCCGTTCCGGAGCGGGTCACGCTGACACTGTTCCTTCACGCCAGCGTTTTGCTGCCGCATGATGCGATCATCGCCAGTTTGAATGCGGATGCCGTCGTCGTTGGAATCGATGGCGGTGGGCATCTCTTCGTGGAGGGCGGCGGTGTGCGTATCTCCGCGCCCTCCACGGTCGTGCCGCAGCGTTGGACGTTTCTTGCGTGCACGATCGACAGGTCGGGCGGCACGGTTCTGCTGCGCTGGAAAACGCTCGGCGGAAGGGGCAGCGACGAACCCGAAGGCGCGTGGCTGACGCAGTCCGGCGCGCTGCCGTCGACATCGTCGCTTGCAGAGATCGATAGTCTGCACTTCGGGGCCGGTGCAAACGCCGAAGCGCGCCGCGGCTTCACGGGGAAACTCGAGGCGCCCGCCATTCATGCGGGCAGCGTCGCGGAGAGAGATCTCGGGAGGCTGATCGCGGAGACGGGGTGTGCGTCCAGTCTGTCCACGACCCTCGCGGCATGGGATTTCGGCCGTGATATCGGAACCGAAAGTGTGGCTGAATGTATCGCGGGGCGGCACGGCGAAACCGTGCAGCAGCCGCTCCGCGGTGTCACCGGCCGCCTGTGGGTCGGCAGCGCGTTCGATTGGAAGCACGCACCGGCGCATTACGGCGCGATCCGGTTTCATGTCGATGACATGGCCGATGCCGGTTGGCCGGCCGCCTTGCGGCTGAAGATTCCGGAAAGCGCGCTCTCCGGCCTTTATGCGGTTCGGGTCGGCACGGCGCCGGACTGGGCATGGATGCCGTTCTACGTGCTGCCCCAAAAGGGTGCGGCAACGTCAGATGTGGCCTTTCTGGCTCCGACGGCGAGTTATCTCGCTTACGCCAATGTCATCGTGCCGACCGTGATGCCCGAGCATGTTGCGCAGATGAACCTGGATGGCCCGACTGACCGGTTTGTGCTTTCGCATCCCGAGTTCGGCTATTCGCTATATGAAACGCATCCGGACGGCGCCGGCAAGGCGGTCAGCACCTGGCACCGGCCGATCGTCAACGTAGCGCCGTGCACGGTCAACTGGGGCTTCACCGCAGACGGAGACATCATCGCCTGGCTGAAGGCTATCGGTCAGCCGGTCGACATGCTCACAGACGACGTGCTCGACCGGGAAGGCGAGGCACTCCTCGCGCCCTACCGGGTGGTGATCACGGGCACGCATCCCGAATACTGGTCGCTGCCGATGATCACTGCAGTGCGCGGTTTTCTCGATCGCGGTGGCCGGCTCATCTACATGGGCGGCAATGGTTTCTACTGGCGCGTCGCCTTTCACCCCGAGCGACCCGGCGTCATGGAGGTCCGCCGCGCGGACGACAGCACGCGCGGATGGCGGGCGGAACCAGGCGAGTATTACAACAGCTTCGACGGCGGTATGGGCGGACTCTGGCGTCATCAGGGCCTGCCGCCGCAGCGTCTGGTCGGTGTCGGCTTCGCGGCGCAGGGGTTCGGCGGCGGACGCCCGTATGAGCGCACGGACGCTGGCCATGATCCCCGTGCGGCCTTCATCTTCGATGGCATCGACGGTGATGTTATCGGCGATTTCGGCAGCCATGGCGGCGCTGCGGCCGGGGAGGAGATCGACAGGGCAGACGCCGCGCTCGGTACGCCGGAGCACGCGCTCGTTGTCGCCTCGGCGAGTGGTTTCAACGAAGCGATGCTCCGCGCCAAGGAGGAACTGCTGATGACCGTGCCGCCCGGCATCGCCGACCCCGATGTTCGCGCCGACATGACTTTCTTCGAAACGCCAGCGGGCGGCGCGGTGTTTTCCACCGGCTCGATCTCGTGGAGCGGCAGCCTTGCGCACAACGGCTATGCCAATTCCGTGGCGGGCGTGACGGGGAATGTTCTTCGGCGGTTTCTCGATCCCCGGCCATTTCCGTATCCGGGCCGCACGCTTTGATGGAGGCACGACATGTTCAGGCTTGATGGGAAATGCGCGGTCGTCACCGGGGCTGCGTCCGGTATCGGTGCGGCGACTGCAGAGCGTCTGGCCGCAGCGGGCGCCCGGGTTTCCACGCTCGATCTCACGCCTACGGAGGCACTCTCCGCCAAAACGGGCGGCATCGGCGTCGTGGTCGATGTGTCCGATGAACGCGCCATGTCGGATGCGATCTCGCGTGCGGCGGCGGCCATGGGCGGTCTCGACATCATGGTCAACAATGCCGGGATCGGTGATGGCGAGGCGCTGCTCGAAGGGCAGGGAACGGCGCTTTATGAGCGCATGTTCCGCGTGAACACGCTCGGCGTCGTGATCGGCACGCGGCACGCGGCGGCGATCATGGCCAGGCAGGGCCGGGGTGGCGCGATCGTGAACACCGCCTCGCTGGCCGGCACCTTCGGCTTCCCCACCTACGGCGCCTACACCGCTTCGAAAGGGGCTGTCGTATCTTTCACGCGCGTGGCGGCGACCGAGCTTGGACCGCTCGGTATTCGGGTGAACTGCATCTGCCCGTCCACCGTCGATACGCCAATGATGGATGATCCCTCGGCGGCGGCAGAGGGCGCCATGATGGCGATGGCGACTCCGCTCGGCCGTATCTGCAAACCGGGCGAGGTGGCGGCGCTCATTCATTTCCTCGTTGCGGACGACTGCGCCTTCGTCTCGGGGCAGGCGGTGCTGATCGACGGCGCGGTAACCGCCGGCTTCGCACCCGCGCTTGTCGAGACACTGGTCGCCGCGGCCGTGCAGCAAGCGATCTGACCAGCCGAAACCGGCTTCAGCAGGACATCCATCAGCGATTTAGGACGCAGGCAAAGGGAAGGGCGTGCATGGAAAAGGAACTCGCCGGCAAGGTGGCCTTCGTCACCGGAGCAGGAAAGGCGCGAGGCATGGGTGCCGTCACCGCCGCAACGCTGGCCGCCAGGGGCGCTACCGTGGTTCTGTCGGATCTTTGCCGCGCGCGGCCGGAGCTGCATTGGGGTGCGCTCACGGTTGGGGATAGCCCGGAAGAGCTCGAACGACTTGCCGCGGAAATCCGCACCATGGGTGGGGATGCCCATGCCATCGCGGTGGATGTGACCGATCGTGCGCAGGTCGAGGCGGCGATGGCAAACTGTGTCGACCGCTTCGGCGGGATCGACATTCTGTTCAATAATGCCGGCACGGTCGCGGGTGCCGCGCCATTTCTGGAGGTGAGTGACGCGGATTGGGGGCTCAGCTTCGCCGTCAACGTGCAGGGCATGATCAACACCTGCCGTGCGGCCATTCCGGTCATGCTGACGCGCCGCGGCGGCGCGATCATCAACAACTCCTCGCTGCTGGGGATCACTGCGGTTGCCGGCTACAGCGCCTACACGACGACAAAACACGCCGTCGTTGGCCTCACCAAGACTATCGCGGCGGAATTCGGCGGCGGCGGCATTCGCTGCAACGCGATCTGTCCCGGCATGATCCAGACGCAGATGGGCGTGACCGAGGCCGAGATGATGGCCCGTGAGCACGGCGTCAGCATGGAAGAGGCCAAACAGATGATGTCGGCCCCGGCCGCCCTGCGCCGATGCGGCACGCCCGAGGAGGTCGGCGACGTGGTGGCCTTTCTGGCCGGACCGGGTGCCCGTTTTCTGACAGGCCTTGCCGTGCCCGTTTCGGGCGGCTTCCCGATGGGGCTGTAAGCCCGTCGTTCGGAAGGCGGGTCAGCGACGCGAACGCGGTGCCTGTTTGACTTGATTCCTCCCGGCTGTACCACTTGGGCAACCGTGGAGACCCGATTCAGGACGAAGATGGCAGATCAACACACGGAGACCGACTCGCTCGACGTTTTCGATCGGATCATGGATGCGATCGTCATGCAGCGCCTCGCGCCCGGCCAGAAGGTTTCAGAGAACATCCTGACGCGCATGTTCGGTATCAGCCGCACGGCGGCGCGCAACGCCATGGAGCAGATGACCGCGCAGCAGTTCATGGTCTCGAACTCGCCGCGGATCACGCGGATCGCCCCGCTCACGCTGCGCGACGTGAAAGAGAACTTCACGATCCGCAAGATGATGGAGCCGAGCATCCTCTCAATGATCTCGCCCCAGATCGAGGAGGCTGAATTCAGGCGCCGGAACGACGCGATCTTCCACGAAGGTCCGATCGAAACCGACGAGGATGCGCTCCGGCTTCTGAGGGCGAACCGGGAGTTCAACGTCTATATCGCGCAGCAGACGCAGTTCCAGCTTCTGATCAGCTGGATCCGGCAGCTTGAGGAAACGACGATGCGGATCTACTGGATCTACATCAAGCTCACCAAGTCCATGCCCTACCCGTGGGAGCAGCATAAAAGCCTGCTGGAGCTCGTGAAGAACAACCAGACCGACGAAATCCGCAAGCATACGCTGATGATGATCTCGTCCTGCGAGGACCGGGTCCTCCATGCGATCTTCACGCATGGCAAGCTGAACGCGCACAGCCTCAGCCTCTGAGGGGCCGGCTTCTCTGCCCATGCCGGACGTGGGCCTCAATCTTGACGTTTCACCGCGTGGTTAACGGCCTCTGCAATCATTTCATTTGCGGAATATGGCAGCCTTATTTTTAGAAAAATCTCTAATAAGGCTGCTTTATTTCCAATCAGGAATGCGATATCAATTTCCATCTCGCTGAAAAATTCGGTGGAACCGAGCGCGACAAGAGGGGAAATCCAGATGATATTCAGGTCTAAATTCAAGAGCTTGGCTGGTGTAGCGCTGTGGGCTGTGGCAGCTCCGGCACTGGCGCAGACGGCCGGGGATGCCGCGCAGGCAGACACGGACGCCGATTCCGAGATCATCACGGTCACGGGCACGCGCCTCAAGGTCAATTTCGAAGCGCCGACCCCGGTCCTGGCGCTTGGCACCGAGCTTATCGACCAGCGCGGTACGACAAACGTCGCCAACGTCATCAACGAAATTCCGGCCTTCACGGGCACGCTGACGCCGTCCTCCACCACGCTCAACAGCCGCCAGAACGGCGTGAACGTGGTCGACCTGCGCGGTCTCGGCCCCAACCGCAACCTCGTGCTCGTCAACGGCCGTCGCTCGACCCCGTTCGACGAGTTCGAGAACATCGACCTCAACGTCGTGCCGTCGCTTGCCATCAAGCAGGTTGAAATCGTGACGGGCGGCGCCTCGGCTGCCTATGGTTCGGACGCGATCTCGGGCGTCGTCAACCTGATTTACGATGAGAAGCTCGAAGAACTGCGCCTGAACGCGCAATACGGTCTTGCTGATCGCGGCGATGCACAGAACTTCCGCCTGTCCGGCGCGTGGGGCACAGCCTTCGCTGAAGGTCGCGGTCATTTCCTGATCGCTGCCGACTACGACGACAACAAGGGCATCCCGAAGGCGTCCGCGCGCAAGTGGCAGCGTAGCAGCCCGGCGATCGTCTCCAATCCGCTCGATACCGATGGAGACAGCACCAATCCGAGCGATGGCATCCCGACCTATATGTTCATCGACAATGCTTCGCTGTTCATCGCCAGCCCCAACGGCGTGACGCTTCCGGGCGGAGCCGCGGGCAACCTCGAGTTCTTCCCGGACGGCATTGCGCGCACGCGCGTGCTCGGTGACGTCTATGGCACGTTCATGGGCGGCGGCAGCGGTTCGCAGCTCGGCAACAACAGCGCGCTTGTCGTTCCGACCGAGCGGTTCAACGTGCTCGCTGCCGCGAATTACGAGGTCTCGGACAGCGTTACGCTGTTCGGTGAAGCCAGCTTTGCCCGTTCGAAGTCGCGCGGTGCCCTGGTCAACGGCTTCAGCTTCGGCGCGATCGAAATCCAGCCCGACAACGCCTATCTCCCGGCTGATGTCGCAGCTCTCAACACGCCCTTCGACCTGTACCGCACTTTCGAGGAAATCGATCCGATCACATCGGCATCGGTCACCGAAAACATGCGCTTCGTGGGCGGTCTCAAGGGCGAGATCGGATCAAACTGGAAATGGGAAGTCTCGGCCCAGTACGGACAGACCGATTTCAGCAACAAGCAGTATAACAACCTGCTTCCCGGCAATCTCGCGAAGGCTGCGAATGCTGTAGAAGTTGGCGGCAACATCGTGTGCGGCGTCAATGCCGACGCGGATCCGCTCAACAATGATGCTGCCTGCGTGCCGATCAACCTGTTCGGCAAGGGTTCGCCGAGCCAGGCTGCGCTCGATTACATCACCGGAACCGGCATCTCGGACACCCGCATCAAGCAGTCGGTCTTCGCGGCTGAAATCGGCGGCGAAGCATTCGAAGGCTGGGCCGGTCCGATCGTCGCGACCGTCGGTGCCGAGCATCGCACGCAGAAGCTGAACCGCACGGTGAACGCGCCCAACGACAATGAGGAGTTCCTCATCGTCAACGCGCAACCGCTGCGCGGCAAGTACGACGTGACCGAAGCGTTCGCCGAGGTCGGTGTCCCGCTTATCGATGGTGCACAGAGCCTCGATTTCAACGCCGCCGCGCGCTACACGCACTACTCGACGGTTGGCGACGTGGTCACCTGGAAGGCCGGTCTTGTTTTCGAGCCGACCGACTACCTGCGCTTCCGCGGTACGATCTCTCGCGATATTCGCGCGCCTAGCATCGGTGAGACCTTCGTCGAAACCGTGCTGCTGTTCGGCAATCTCAATAATCCGTTCATTCCGGGCAGCGGCACGGAGTTGGTTCGTACTCCGCTCTCGGGCAATCCGAACCTGACGGAAGAGCGCGCCACCACGAAGACGATCGGTGCGGTCGTCACGCTCGGCGGCTTCCGCACGTCGCTCGACTTCTGGGATATCAATCTCAAGGGCGCGATCGGTTCGCTCGGCGCACAGGATATCGTCAATCGCTGCTTCCGCGGTGAAGAGGCGATGTGCGAATTCGTCACGCTGGACGAAGACGACGAACTCATCGAAGTGCGCCAGCAGAACCTGAACCTCGGCACATACAAGCTGCGCGGTCTCGATTTTGAGGCACGCTATGCGACTGGCCTTGGCAACGGCACGCTCAACCTCGGTGCGGTGGCGACGTATCTCATCCACAAGAAGATCGCGCCGACCGGTGGTGAACTTCTCGACGTTGCTGGCGAAGTCGGCGGGCGCAATGCCGGTGGCATGCCCGATTTCAAGGCGACCCTTTCGGCTGGCTACGACGCTGATCGCTGGGGTGCCTTCGTGCAGGCCCGCTACATCGACGGCGGCGTCTACGACGTGACCTTCGGACCGGAACAGCTGTCGAAGAAGGAGAACAACGTCGGGGCGGTAGTCTACGTCGACCTGTCGGCAAAGTACAAACTCGACAACCTGTTCGGTTCGAACACGGAAATCTACGCGGGCGTCGACAACCTGTTCGATCGCACGCCGCCGATTCTTCCGGCTGACTTCATCTCCAACTCCGCAACCAATGGCAGCGTTTACGACGTGATTGGTCGCAAACTCTACGTCG
>JAEULI010000183.1 GCA_016793845.1 Sphingosinicella sp. | reverse complement strand
ATCCTGTACGGGCCGGTCATCACCGCGCCGGTGATCCAGGCCGTGCCCATAGAGGTGGCGTAGGGGTCCGCGCCCTTGTCTAGGACGATGGTGGAGCGGAGGCCGCGGATGCGGCCGTCGGCGTCGAAGGCGACGGCGAGGTCGACGCGTTCGTCGCGGCCGTGGGTGGAGGCGACGAAGGCTTCGGCGCGGGTTTCGATCCAGCGAAGCGGACGACCGATACGGTGCGTGAGGAAGGCGAGGACGACTTCCTCGCCGTAGATGCACGCCTTCATGCCGAACGATCCACCTACGTCCGGCGCGATGACGCGGATGCGGTGCTCGGGGAGGCCGAGACATTCGGAGATGCCGGCGCGCACCTGGTGGATGGACTGGGTAGAGAGCCACACGGTGATGCTCTCGCCGTCGAGATCCGGCGCGACCACCACGCCGCGCGGTTCGAGCGAACAGGGATGGACGCGCTGGGTCGTGAAGCGGTCGCTGACGACGAGCGCAGCGCCGTCGAACGCGGCGGCGATGTCGCCTGCCTGCCAGCGTGGACGGGCGACGATGTTGTCGGACCACTGATCGTAGAGGCGCGGCGCATCGCTGCGGAGCGCCGCATCCATGTCTGCGATGACCGGGAGAGCGCGGTACTGAGGAACGATCGCGCGGACTGCGGCTTCGGCCGTGCGGCGATCGACGGCGACGACGGCGGCGAACGGCTGGCCGACGTAGCGCAGCCGATCCGTTGCCAGCGCCTTCAGGCCCGAATGATTCTGGCCGGGCAGATTCCACAACGACGGCTGCGGCGCGAAGCTCGCAATGTCATCGCCCGTGATGACGGCGAGAACGCCGGGCATGGCGCGTGCAGCTTCCGTGTCGACACCGAGGAGTTCGGCGTGCGCGACAGGACTGCGCGCGAAGACGACCGTCGCCATGCCCGGCAGATCGATGTCGCCCACGTAGCGGCCGCGGCCTGCCGCGAAGCGATCGAGCGCCGCGCGGCGCACCGATTGGCCGATCACGCTCATTCCGGCACCGCTGCTGCGCGCACGGCCGCAACGATGGCCTGATACCCCGTGCAGCGGCATACGACCGCATTGAGGCGCGAACGGATCGCCGCTTCGTCGCGGTGATCCGCGATGGTATCGTCCGCGAGGAATTCGCGCGCCACCGCCATCATGCCCGCGGTGCAGAAACCGCACTGTGCCGCGAAATTCTCCGCGAACGCCTTGCGGAGCCGATCACCCGCCGGATCATCGAACCCTTCGACGGTGGAGATGTCGGCGCCGTCCATCTGCGCTGCGAGCGTGAGGCAGGAACGCAGCGTCTCGCCGTCCGCAAGCACCGTGCAGCTTCCGCAAACGCCCTCCTCGCAGCCGACGTGCGTGCCCTTGAGGCCCTGATCGCCGCGCAGGAAATCCGCGAGCGTCAGGTCCGGCGCGACATGCGCCGCGACTGCCGCGCCGTTGATGCGGAGGCTGACGGAAACGCCTGTCATGCCCGCTCCCGCGCACGAAGGGCGAGCGCATGAACAACGCGCCGCCGATAGTCGGGGCTGCTCGCGTCGGCGAGGACAGGGAATTGTAGGAGCAGATCGTCGAGCCATGGGCCGGGATCGCCTGCAATCGGCCCGCTGCGGACAGGACGATCGACGAGGCCGGAAATCGTGTAGCGCATGGCGTCTCCCACCCGTTCGCAGGCGGCTGCAACCACCGCGCGGCCAGTCGAGTTGCGCACCAGCAATTCCTCGACGGCAAATTTCCGTCCGGTTTCGAATGCCGCGGCCACGATGACCTCGCCGGGTTCGAGTGCGGTTCGGGAGGGGCCGGTTATGAAGCTTTCCATCGCAATCTCGCGCCTGTCCGTCACCACGGTTCCACCGAGCGCAAGTAGGACGAGCGGCAACTCGCCGCGCGGGTCGGCCCACGCGAGACAGCCGCCGACCGTGGCACGGTTGCGGATGGTGACGTTGCCGACGAAGCCAATCGCTTCTGCAAAACCGCCGGCCGTGGCGGGATGCCGCGCGAGCGCCGCGAGCGTGACGCCCGCGCCGACCCGCAGGCGGTTGTCCTCGATCTCGATCGTCTTCAGCGCCGCGATGCGGCCGATGTCGACGAACAACGGCGACGCCTTGCCGCGCAAGCTCGGCAGCAGGCTTTGCCCCCCGGCAAGGATCGCCGCGCCGGGATTGGCATCGAGGAGTGCACGCAGCGCCCCCAGATCGTCCGGTGCCGCATAGCCGCCGCTCTCCCCCGCCACGCCCGGCCGATCAGCGAATGAAATCGGCCGACGGATGCGCCCTTGGGAAATCACGCATGTAGTCGAAGAAGCGCGCGAGCGTCTTGTCGCTGCGCGTCAGCGTGCCGGGCTTGAAATGAATCGTCTGCATGTTGACGAGATCATCGAGCACGACACGCGTTTCAAGCTCCGCCACGAACTCGAGATACTCGTCGATCTCTTCGGGCGTACCCATGTCCTTGCGCGCGCAGACGACGATGAACACCGTGGAGCGGCTCGGCCGGTTGAGGCTGAACGGCGACACGAAGCCGAACCAGCGGCCCGCGAAATTGGTGCTCTGGAAATACATGCTCGTGCCGACGATGCCGATGCGGTGGTTGACCGGATCGCCGGTGACGTGCGTGCCTTCGAACTCGTAGAACATCGAATGGTCGGTCCACTCGACGGCGTCGTGGGGATTGTCGCCGTTGATAACGATGCCGTGCAGGTAGCGGATGTGCTGCATGTCCGGCGTGTTGGCGCAGAGAATCCACGGATCGGTGGGAATTTCCTCGCCGAACGTCTTGATCTTGAAGACAAGCTCGTCGTCCGGATACGGGAAATCGGGAAGCTGATAGTGCGGATCGGTGCCGTTGTAGGCCCAGACGAGACCGTATTTCTCGCAGGTGGGAAATTCGAACAGGCGCGCGGTCGGCGGAATCGGATCGCTGCTCGGCATACCGGAGCAGCGCCCGTCCGCGCCGTAGCGCCAGTGATGGAACACGCAGCGCACCTGCCCGTCCACCATGTCTCCAACCGAGAGGTCCGCGCCGAGGTGCGGGCAATAGGCGCTCATCACGTGCGCCTTGCCTTCCTTGTCGCGGAACACGATGACGCGCCCATCGAGGAAATCGAAACCGCGGACGAACGACGAGGTTGCCGCGCTCGACAGGCAGATCGGATACCACGACTGGGTGAAGAGCCCGTCTTCACCTTCGAACGGGACGGGCTGGCTCAAAGGCCGCTTCACCGGCTGATCGAGACGGCGCGACTTACTGACATCATCAAGCGACACGCGAGACCTCCCTCTTGGTCCACTGGAATGGAATATGAGGTTGCAGCATCGGTCAAGCCGGTAGCGGCGCATAGCCCCACGTACGGCCAATGCGGCTGTGTGCGGCCCTATCCTAACGGACGGGCGATGCTCGCCAATCGGACGTGTGTGTGCTTGTCCCCGCGCCGCTTATGGTCTCTCCATTCCACTCAGGGGAGCAAGCGGAGCCCGACATGGCCAAGAAAATCCTGTTTATCGTAACCTCGCACGGCGAGCTCGGATCGAGCGGCAACGCCAGCGGAAGCTGGCTTGAAGAGCTGGCGACACCCTATTGGCAGTTCGTGGACGCCGGCTTCGACGTCGCGATCGCATCGCCGAAGGGCGGCAAGGCGCCGATCGACCCGATGAGCCTTGAAGACGCATGGATCAGCGACAACGGACGCCGTTTCCTTGGCGATGCAACGGCGTCGGCGAAGATGAACGGCACGCAGCCGCTCGAAAGCATCGGCGACGAGGGGCTGGACGGCATCTTCCTTGTCGGCGGCACGGCGACGACGTGGGACTTCCCGCACAACCCCGTGATCAAGCGCCTCGCCGAGACGCTGTTCGCGCGTGGCGATGTCGTCGCGGGCATCTGCCACGGCGTTATCGGGCTGGTGCAGACGGTCGATCCCAATGGCGAGCCGCTGGTGAAGAACCGCAAGCTCACCTCGATCAGCAATGCCGAAGACGTGATGATGGGCGTCGACAAGATCGTTCCCGTGCTGCCCGAAGACATGCTGCGCAAGCTGCGCGCGATCTATTCGGCGGCGCAGCCGTTCGGCGCGCACGTCGTTTGCGATGCGCCGTTCTTCACGGGACAGAACCCGGCCTCTGCCGAGCCGCTGGCGAAGCAGATTATCGATCATCTCGAACGGAAGGCCGCCGCCGCAGCGGCCTGAACTGGCCCGGGGGCGGCGCTGTCGCCCCCGATTGCCGTGCTGGAGTCATTCCGGTTCGGCAGGTGAGTCCACCTGCCTTGAAATCACTCGATCAGCCGACGGGTGCAGCGCCGACGAGGGCGCGGTAGCGCGCCAGTGCCTGCGTGCGGTTCTGCGCGCTCAACTTCCTGTAGATATTGCGCAGATGGAACTTGATCGTCGCCTCGCTGAGACCAAGGCGATGCGCGGTGACCTTGTTCGGGTGCCCTTCCCCCATGAAATGCAGGATCTGCCGCTCGCGCGCCGTGAGCGGATCGCTTGAAGCTCCGACCGGGTCGGCGCCCGCGACCGGAATGTCGCCACGTTGCGGGTCTGGCGTCGACCAGCCCGGCAGCTCGGCGAGATAGGGCTGGAGATCCGCACCCGCCTCCACGAACAACCGCGCAGGCAACAATCCCTGACAGTGCCCGCACGCCGCCTGCAGTTTCGCGCGCACCAGAACGGGCTTCGCCTCGGCATGATGGATGCGCGCCCAGGCGATATCGATCGCGGTCGCAAAGCGCAGCGCCGAGGTTCGCCCGACCTCCTCCTCGGCGAGGCGGAGCCAATGCGCGGCCTCGTCGAGACGACGTGCCGACGTCTGCAGCTCGGCGAGCGCGAGCAGGCCCCCGATACGCTCCTGCCATGTGAGGGGAACGCCGGTTCCGCTGAGGAAGGCGCCGCCCGGAAGGCCCAGCGCCTCCACATCGCGCCATGCCTTGTCAACGGCACCGCTGCGCGCCTCGATGAGCGCGCCGGTGAGACCCATGTTCCATGCAAGACGCGGCGTTTGCAGCCGTTCGCTGACCTCGACTCCGTTGGCGAGGATCGCGCGCGCTTCGTCCAGCCTGTTCGCGGCGGCGGCGGCCCGCGCGGCATAGCGATGCGCCCAGAGCTGCACCTCCACCCACGCCTCCACCGCGCCGACCATGGCGGCAAGATCGAGCGGATTGGCATGGAGATCGGGCTTGCCAAGCTCGAACTGGATGCTGGTGCGCAACATCTCCGTGAGCACGCGCAGCCGCTGATCTTCCGGGAAGAACAGCCGCACCATCTTCTCGCCGAGCGCGGATTCGGCAAGCGCGCCTTCGAGATCGTTGCGCCAGAATTGCGCGAGCATCCGGTGCACATGCATGAACAGCGCGCCGAAAACGCTCTCCGTGCCCGCATAATCGATCGCGGCTTCCACCGCCGCGCGCTCCGCCTTCACGAGATCGCCGCCGCAATAGCTGTTCCACGAGCGGAGGATGTGGACCTGCGCGCGGCCATGATGATCGCTGGCGGCGGCTTCGACGATGTAGCGTTCGAGCGCGGCTTCATCCTCGGCGCTCGCCCGCTGGTCGAGGAAGCCGTTGACGAAGCCCTCGGCGATCAGGAACTGGCGGTCGATCAGCAGCGTATCGGTTCCGGCATCGGCGTTTTCGAGCTGCAGCCGCACGGACTGGAGACGCTCGACGGCATCGACGATGCGGCCTTCGTGGGCGCTGACCACGGCGAGCGAGAGCTGCGCGCTCGGGCAGCGCGGATCGGCGGCGATGCCGATCGAATCGAGCATCAGCCGCGCCGCCGCAATGCCCTGCCGCGTGACGACGGTGGTCGCGCCGACCTGCTCGATGAGCGCGAGTGCGCGCTCGCGTTCGCCCGCTTCGATCGCGTGGCGGAGCGCTTCCTGAAACAAGCCGCGATCCGCGAACCATTCGGCGGCGCGAGCGTGGAGCGCCGCGCGCTCCTTCGCGTCCATGAGCGCAAGCCGATCATCGAGGAACCGGCGCAGCATTTCGGGGAAATGGAATTCCTGCGTGTAGAGATCGCGGAGCAGCAGGCCTTCATCGTGATAGAGCTTTTCGACGAGCGACAGCGCGACGTTCCCGACCAGTGCCTCGGCAAGCGAGAGATCGAAGCGTTCGACGACGACGAGGCGGCTCATGGCGGTGCGGAGATCAGGGTCGAGCGTGCTCAGCACCTCGTCGCGAAAATAATCGCCGAGCCAGTCCTGCCACGTGCCGCAATCGTGGCCGGGGCGCGGCGTGTGATCGAGCGAACGCCGCGCGAAGGCGACGGCGACCGCCGAACCGCTCGTGCTGGCGTGGAGGCGGCGCGTATAGAGCTCCGGCACCTGGTTCGAGAGCAGCGCGTGGATTTCCGCGGGTGTGAAGGCGAGATCGCCGGGGCCGATCTCGAGCAGCTGGTTGCGCGCACGGAGTGCGCCGAGCGGAAGCTGGGGACGCCGGCGCGACGACAGCACCAGACGCAGCGCGGGCGACTGGAGGAGCAGGCTCGAAAGGAACGCGAAGGCCTCGGGCGCATCGATCGCCTCGCAGCCATCGAGGATCAGGATGGGCTTGCGCGGGGTGCGGTTGACGGCGGCCGCAAGGCGGCGGGCCGCTGTCTCCGGCGCTTCAGGAGAGAAGCTGGGCGCGATGGCGGCGAAGGCTTCGGCGAGGTCGTCGTAGCCCGCGTGCGCCAGCGCCTCGGCGATTCCGGCGATGAGCAGCGCGGGCGCGCGATCCGACGCGTCGAGCGTGAGCCATGCCGCGGGGCGCTCCATCTGGCGCAGCAGATCCGCCCACTGCGTGAGCAGCACGGTCTTGCCGGAACCCGCGGGGCCGCGAACGATGGTGAGCGGACGCAGCAGGCTCGCTTCGGTGAGTTCGCGGAGCAGGAGTTGGCGCCGGACGAGCGGCACGTCGCCGCGCACGGGGCCGAAGCGGTGCGGCAGCGCGGCGGTATCGGCGGCAATCGCCTCAAGGCTGTGATCGACCGGCATCGCTCCCTCCCAGCCCCTTCACATCAAGCCGGGGAGCCTATCACGAAAGCGCGCCCCAAGCGAAGAAGTCCGTATCCACGCGCCAGCCCTTGGCAGTGCGGCGCCAGAGGATCGTGTAGCGCACGAGCGTCGGCGCCTCGCCGGCCGCCTTCGGATGCACGGTGGATTCGCCGAGCTCAAAGGCGATGTCGCCGCCGCCGTGGCTGACCTCCACCTGCCGGAGGTCGCACGCCGAGAAGCCGTCCATCAGACCGCGGAAAACCGCGATCGCGGCGTCGCGACCCTTCTGCAGCGGCGTGTCGGGCACAGCGATGCGGGGATCGTCGACATAGTAGTTCGCGACGAGGCGCTCGGGATCGCCGCTCCGGAAGTCCGCTTCGAACCGGTCGCTCGCCGCACGGATCGCCGCCGCGACATCTTCCGGCTGTGCCGCAGGTGCACCGCCGAGGAAGACTTCGATCTCATCGAACAGACTGTTCTCGATGGTCTCCCATTCCCTGCCCCAGCCGTCGTCGGTGGTGACGCCGACGAAGCTGTTGCGGATCACCACGTCGCAGGCGCCCGGCCCGCACGGCGTGATGCGCACTTCACCGACATAGTCGGTGATCGGCAGCGGGCCACTGTCGACGACGCGGTAGCCATAGCCATAGCCCGCAGCATCGATCCATTCGAGGCGCTCGCGGAGCGGCGGACCTTCCGCGAGGTGGATCCACTTGGTGGCCCCGACCTCCGCGCTCTCACCTTCGAACACGACGCGTTTGAAGAAGCCGCCGCCCGCGAGCTTTTCCATGCCGCGCCACGACAGATAGCTCCAGAGCGTCTCCGCCGGTGCGTTGAACCGGCGGACGACCTGTGCCTTGCCCATATCGAAACTCCCCTAGAAGCGCAGCTTCGCCTGCACACCCCAACGCCGCCCCGGCGCAGCACCGGAAAGATCGCCAGCACCTGCGCCACTCCACTCGACGGGCACGAATTCGATCACATAATCCTCGTCGAACAGGTTCTCGACAAAGCCCGCGAGCGACAGGCCGCCCTTGCGCAGCGTGAGACGCGCATTGACGAGACTGACGCCGCTGCGCTTGTCTGTATTGTCGATTTCCCAATAATAGGCCCCGCTCGAACCGTTGAGCTCGACACGCGGCGTGATCGACATGTCGTCGCCGAGTTCGTGCTCGTACTGCGCGCCCAAGGCATAAGAGAACTTCGCCATCTGCGGCAGCTTGTTGCCGGTGTAGTCCCCCGCCCCGGGAAGACCTGCGAATACCGACGTATCGTAGCTGATGATCTTAGAATCCGTGTAGCCGATCGACGCCGAAAGATCGAAACCGGGCGCCGGACGCGCGATCACCTCCGCCTCGAAACCGTAGACTTCCGACTTCGGAATCGGGTTCGTGAGCGTCTGCGCCGAGTTGTTGATGTCGAGCGTGTAGACCTGACGGTCCTTGATGCGCGTGTAGAAGACGGCACTGGTGAGCGTCAGCTTGCGGTCAAATGCGCTCGCCTTGAGCCCGACCTCGTAGTTCCAGTTCTCTTCCTTGTTGTAAGACCGCGTGATGATATCGAGCGGGTTGAAGCCGCCGCTGCGGAAGCCCTTCGCGACGGTCGCATACACCATCGAATCGTCGTTCCAGAACCACGTCGCCGAAACCTTCGGCTGCAGCGACTTGAAGGTCCGGTCGTACTCGGGAAGCCCCGGCGCCGCGCGATCGATCTGATGCCGGTCGTCCACGTCGTAGCGCAGCGCGCCGGTCAGTTCGAGGCCGGAATCGAAGCGGTAGGAGACCTGACCGAACGCCGCATAAGCCTTGTTGTGATCCGTCGAACGGCTCTGCGAGAACAACAGCGGCGCGAGCTCCGGCGGCAGACCGAACAGAGGCAGGAAATCCGCACCGAGGAAAATCTCGGTATCGAGCTTCTGGCGCGTTTTCAGATAGTAGAGTCCAGCGAGCCACTTGAAGCGCGTGTTGCCCGTGGAGGCGAGCCGCAGTTCCTGACTGAAATTCCGCGTCTTCAGCGTCTGCTGCGCGATAATGCCGTCGAGCGGGCTGAGATCGAGCTCCTCGTCGATGTACGACGAGACTTTCGAATAGGCCGTGACGGAGGTAAGCAGCGCGCCGCCGAGATCGACATCCACCTTCGCGGACGCATCGTTCAGGATACGCTCCGCCCACGAGGGATAGTCGCCGATATACGGCCTCGGCTCATCAATGTCGCCGCCGGGCGGCACGGCCGCGTACCACGCCGCGCCCGCTTCGGTTTCAAGCCGCGAATAGCGCAGATCGACGGTGACGACATCGGACGGCGTGAACAGCAGGCTGCCGCGGATGTTCTTGTCTTTCGCCCAGTTCGCTTCCCGGGAGCGCGGCGCGTTGACGCTCTCGATGTCGCCGTCGAAATCGCGCAGCGATCCGGCAAGGCGGAACAGCAGCTTGTCCGGAACGATCGGGCCGCTGATCGCGGCGGACAGGCGCCAGTCCTGCCCCGTGCCGTAGCTGCCCTGAACGAAGCCTTCGAAATCGTTCGTCGGCTGCTTGGTCGTGATGTTGATGGCGCCGCCGATGGCGTTGCGGCCGTAAACCGCGCCCTGCGGACCCTTCAGAACCTCGATGCGTTCGATATCGAACAGGTCCTGCGTGATCTGGTAGGCGTTGCTGAGCTGCACACCGTCGACGACGACCGCGATCGGCGGTTCGCCGTTGCGCGCCTGCCCGACACCGCGGATCGTCAGCAGCGCGACGCCCGGCTGCTGCGCCTCGACGATGGAGAGGTTGGGCACGCGAAGCGCCACGTCCTTCACGTTGTCGATACGCGTCGCTTCGAGCGCGGCCGCCGTGAAGACGCTGATCGAATCCGGCACGTCCTGCACGCGCTCCTCGCGCTTGCGCGCCGTGACGACGATCTGTTCGACCTCTCCACTGTGCACGGCAGTGTCGCTGCCGCTTTCCTGCGCCCACGCCGGCATGGTGACGATGGTCGCAACGCCAGCCAAAAGGCAGGCGCACGTATAATTCAGGCTAGATTGGCTCCGCATACCACTTCCCCTCCGCATTCGCCGACGATCCTCCCGATCGCTTGGACTGTTCTGCGTCCCTGTTCGGCGACCTTGGTTCTAGCCCGAGGGCGGGGCGAGGCTCATCCTATCTTTTGGGAACAAATGACCTATGTTTCCGCCTATCCGGACGGATAGGTCCGGGAGAGAGGCCATATGACATGGGCAAAGCACGAGATCATTGCCGCCTAAACCCGTCCAACTGCGATGCGGGCTCTTCCGCGGACGCATCTGGAAGCTCTGGGGAAAGGCAAGCGAGTGCCGAGAACGCTTGGCTGGGGCGGAAGGATTCGAACCTTCGCATGGCGGTACCAAAAACCGCTGCCTTACCGCTTGGCTACGCCCCAATGCGATGCTTGAAACGGCGAATGCCGTGCTTGCGGCGGCCCTTATAGCCGCTGTTCCGGCTTTGGAAAGAGGCGCCCGAGTCTTTGTTTCAGGCGCTGACGCCGCGGCGAACCGTGCCGCCGCGTGTCGCCAGGAAGAGCGTCGCCACGTACATGACGGTGCCGAGGCCAAGGAGCGCAAGGCTGTAGGCCGGGAACATCACGCCGAGGAAATTGGGGAGGGCCACCAGCGCCGCGTAGATGCCAAGACCCGCAGGCCAGCCCAAACGCGCGTGCAGATAGTGGTGGAGGTGGTTGCGATCACCCGAGAACGGGTTGCGGCCCTGCCGCATTCGCCAGACCATGAGGCGGACCGTATCGAGAACCGGGACAAGGAACAGCAGCGCCACCTGCCCCGCATCGAACGTCGCGAAACTGTGGTTGTAGGCATAGATGGCGAGCAGGCCGAAAATCGCCGAAATGCCGTAGCTGCCGCCATCGCCCAGGAAAAGCGCACCCTTCATGTTGAACCAGAGCATGACCACGAGACTGCCGGCGATGCCGAACAACAGCGGATCGAAAGGCTGCGGGTTGCGGGCGAAGAGCACCGCTGTCCAGATCAGCGACAGCGTGAGAACGATGCCGTTCTTGCCGTCCGCCATGTTCACGGCGTTCAGAAGCCCGATGAGACAGAGGAGCGTGAACAGAATCGAAGCCCATGCTGGCAGCAGGATGAGCTGGTCGACCCCGGCGAAGCGCAGGAAATCCACGCGGAGATCGGGAACTTCGAGGATCGTCAGGACGAGGACGAACGAGGTCAGTGCCAACCTCACGATGGGGGACAGACCCATGCGATCGTCAGCGAGGCCGACGAGTGCCATCGCCCCGACCGCGAAGCCGAACCACAGAATCTGCCAATCGAGCAGCGCGGAATCCTTGGCGAGGAGGTGGTAAAGCAGCAGCGCCGAAGCTTCGAACGCCAGCACAACGGCAAGGCCGCCGACCAAGGGCGTCACGCGGGCGTGACGCTTGCGGCCACCGAACGGATCGGGATAATCGAGAAGCCCGAGCAGACTGCCGACACGGCCAGCGTTTCGTCCCACGAAAAGCGCGATTCCGACACCTATGGCGGCACAGAGCATATTCAGGCTCATCGCGGTCATCGCCGTGCCCCGACCCCTTTCTCATCAACGCCTGCCGACCTTACCGTTGCGGCCCGGCCAGCGCTACGCTAACTCCCCTCAATGCGGCGCCGAAGTGCAACGGCTCGCCTTTATGCAGGATGAATCAATGACTTTTCTCGTGACCGGAGCCGCAGGTTTCATCGGCTACCACCTTTCGGAACGGCTGCTGTCGCGCGGCGAGCGGGTCATCGGGATCGACAACGTCAACGACTATTACAGCCCGACGCTGAAACGCGATCGCATCGCCGATCTGAAACGGCGACACAACGGCTTCACCTTCATCGAGCAGGACTTCGCGGACTTCGAAGGGCTGAAAACCGCGCTTGCGCCGCACCGGATCGAGCGGATCGCCCATCTGGGCGCGCAGGCCGGCGTTCGCTACTCGCTGACGAACCCGCACGCCTACGTGCACTCCAACCTCGTCGGGCATCTCAATTTTATGGAGTATGCGCGGCATTCGGACAGTGTCGAGCACCTCGTCTATGCCTCGTCGTCGTCGGTTTACGGCAAGAACGAGAAGCTGCCGTTTTCGGTGGAAGACCGTGTCGACCAGCCGATCTCGCTCTACGCAGCCACCAAAAAGGCCGACGAGCTGATGAGCGAGACCTACAGCCATCTCTACCGCCTGCCGCAGACGGGCCTACGCTTCTTCACCGTGTATGGCCCGTGGGGACGGCCCGACATGGCGATGTGGCTGTTCACCGATGCCATCCTGAAAGGCGAGCCGATCCAGGTGTTCAACGGCGGCGACATGCGCCGCGATTTCACGTACGTTGACGATATCGTTTCGGGCATCGTCGCCTGCCTCGACAACCCGCCGCCCGACGACGGCAGCGTGAAGGCCGGCGGATCGGTGAGCCCGCACCGCGTCTACAACATCGGCAACCACCGCTCCGAAGAGCTGATGCACATGATCGCAGTGCTCGAAAAGGCCGTCGGCAAGACCGCGATCAAGCAGTTCGAACCGATGCAACCCGGTGACGTCAAGGACACGTTCGCCGATATCTCCGCGATCGAGCGCGATCTTGGCTTCCATCCGACCACGTCGATCGAGGAGGGCATCCCCCGCTTCGTCGACTGGTTCCGCACCTACCACGGCGTCTGACGGGCGTGTCGCTGAACTACCTGCTCTGGGCGCTTTTTGGCCCCGCAGCCTGGTTTGTCTGGCTGACACTGTTTACCGCGATCTTCCTGCTGTGCGGCGCGCTGCGAGCTGCGCGCGGTGCGACCGCGCTTCTGGCGCTCTGGACCCTCCTGTTCGCCATCCTGCCGACGGGGAACTGGCTGATGAGCCGGCTGGAGGCAGCGTATCCGCGCCCAGCAGCCCTGCCCGACCGGATCGATGCCGTGGCGGTGCTCGCCGGCGCGGAACAGCTGCGCGCGTCGGCGCTGTCGGGATCGCTGGAATTCGGCCCGCACGGCGAGAGGGTGAGCGAGGCACTCGCGCTCGCGCAGATCTATCCGCAGGCGAAAATCTGGATCGTCGGCGGCGTGTCCCACAATGGCAGTCGCGATGTCGACTGGACGGCCGATTATTGGCGCCGGACGGGTCTGCCGCAGGGCCGTATCGGCAAGATCACCGGCACGCTCGACACCTGCGCCAATGCACGCGGGCTTGCCGAAACCCTACCCGGCAAGCGGGTGCTGCTCGTCACGTCAGGCTTCCACATGCCCCGCGCGATGGCCTGCATGAAGGTCGCAGGCGTCGATGCAGTTGCCTACCCGGTGGACCGACAGGCAAGCGACCGCGAATTCTCGGCGGCGTTTATCGAAAATGTCGAGCGTGCGGATCTTGCGCTCCACGAATACGTGGGCCTCGCCTGGTATCGGTTAAGCGGCCGCCTATAGCTGCCAGCGGGCGACCCCGGCAGGCAGCGCCTTGCCGCGCAGCGCGCCCTTGATATCCGCGACCAAGCCACCGTCCTTCACGAGACCACCGATCGCAGCCGGGTCCATCGCCAGATACTCGGCGTGCGGAACCGCAAGCACCACGGCATTGTAGCGACGCGAGAGCGCGTCCGCGTCGAGCGTCAGGTGATATTCGTGAACGGCTTCCTCGGGGTCTGCGAGCGGATCGTGCACCGTGACGTTGTGGCCGAGCCACTTCAGGCGCTCGATGACGTCAACCACCTTGGAATTGCGAAGATCGGGAACGTCTTCCTTGAAGGTGAGCCCCATCACGAGAACATCACCAGCCTTGCGGACGCGGTCATGAACCTGATCGGCAACATAGGCGCCCATACTGTCGTTAATCGAACGGCCCGCAAGAATGACCTGCGGAAACTGGCCGAGCTGCTGCGCCTTGTAGCTGAGGTAGTAGGGATCGACGCCGATACAGTGACCACCGACGAGGCCGGGACGGAACGGCAGGAAGTTCCACTTGGTGCCGGCCGCTTCGAGCACATCGTAGACCGAGAGATCGATCTTCTGGAAGATCTGCGTGATCTCGTTGACGAAGGCGATGTTGATGTCGCGCTGCGCGTTCTCGATGACCTTTGCTGCCTCGGCCGCTTTGATCGAGGCCGCGCGGAACACGCCGCCGGTCGTGACCTTGTTGTAGAGCGCGGCCACCTTGTCGAGCACTTCGGGGCTTTCGCCCGAAACCACCTTGATGATCTTGTCTACCGTGTGTTCGCGGTCGCCCGGGTTGATGCGCTCGGGCGAGTAGCCGAGGAAGAAGTCCTTGCCCTGCTTCAAGCCCGACACCTTCTCGATGATGGGGCCGCAGAACTCTTCGGTGACGCCGGGATAGACGGTGCTTTCGTAGACGATCACGGGCTTCGAGGCGGCAGTGATCGCCGCCGCAAGCGCGCACGTCGCGCCTTCGACGGGGCTGAGATCGGGCTGGTTGGCGCCGTCGACCGGCGTCGGGACCGTCACGATGATGAAGGCGGCATCCGCGCACGATGCCATGTCGGACGCGTACTTGAGGCTGCTGGCCTTCAGCGTGTCGCTGTCGATCTCGCGTGTCGCATCATGCCCCTGCTTCAGCGCGGCGATGCGGGCAGCGTTGATATCGACACCCGTCGTGTCGAAATGGCGCGCCAAAGCCACCGCCAGCGGCAAACCGACATAGCCGAGGCCGACGACGACCACTTTCGTTGCAGCATCAAGGCTCATGCATTCATTCCCACAGGTTCGGCGGCGGGCAACGCGCCCGCTGCGACTAGTTGTTCCGGTCCGCCAGAATCGCGACAGACGCGACGGCTGTCGCCAATTGCCCGAAAATGGTTGCTACATCGCGAACGATGCCAAGAGTCCTCAGCGGCTGCAGGTTTTTCGGCACGATGATCGTGCTGCCCGGCGGCACGACGGCATTCGAACGCCGCCAGAAGCTGGACCGAACCGGCTGCGCACTGCCATTCGGCAGAACGAGGAACACGCGGCCATCATCCGCGGTGGACTGTGTTCCGCCGGCTTCGGCGACGTACTGCGAAACCGACTTGCCCGGCTGGAACTGGACCGCACCCGGGTTGGAGACATCGCCAAGCGCGAGCACATAGGTCGGCTTCTTGGGGATATGCAGAGTGTCGCCACCATCAAGGATGGGGTCGAGGTCAGGACGCTGGGCAAGCACACGCGGATCAGCCTCAACGACCATGCGCCCGACGGCTTCCGTCTCCGACAGAGTCTTGATCAGTTCGCCAGCGGCCACGATGGACTGTCCGTTCACATTCTCCTGCGCCGCCAGTGCAAGCAGCGAGGTATTGAGTTCCCGCGCGGTCCGTTGGAATCCTTGCTGTTGCTGCTCACGAACGCTCCTGCGTGTGAATACGCCACCATAAGGATACGCCTGATCGGTGAGGCCGCCGGCGCGCGCCACAAGTTCGGAAAGCCGCTCGCCCTTGCGGATCGTATAGAGCCCGGGGCTGTTGAACTCTCCCGTCAGCAGCACCGCGCCTGCTTCATAGGCCGCATTGTTCGCCGTGATGCGGATATCATCGCCAGCACTCACGAGAACGTTGGCAAGCCGATCTTCCTGCCCCTGCGCCATTTCGTAGCGCGTGAACGGTCCGCTCGCCGGCGTGATATCCAGCATGGGATCGCGTACGTTCGCCATCACGCCGTCCGAAGCGGAAACGAGGGCATCGGCGGAGATCGACCCTGCCACGGGATAGGCACCCGGACGACGAACGGCCCCGCCCACGCTGACGCTGTGCTCGATCAGGACGGGAAGGAGCTCCGGAACATCCTCGAAGATGGAAGGACACTCCATGGCCTTGCGCGAAAGCGCATCGTAGTTGGCGCCTGTGCGCTGGTCCGCACGCTCGTCCGTAGCGTTCAGTTCGCCCTCAGCCCTGTCGATGGGCTCCCGTTGCTTCGTCTGGATCACGTCGAGAGATTGATCGACCCCTCCGGCACCGGTGAGCGCCCTGCCCGCGCTTGCTGCGACATCGCGCCCACCCCGCTCGACGGTAATCGTACCGCGGGTAATCACGTTGAACCGGGGCGACTGCGTATCAGCGACGAGGCTCTCCAGCTTTTCGAGCGCGAGGCAGCGCGGCTTTGGATTCTTGTCGCCGAGAATGATCTGGCGCGTCGCACTGGAATTGAGGAACGCGATATCATCCGCGCTGAAAACGTAGACACGATCATCGCCGCGAAGCGCCACGGGTCGAGTGCGATCAAGCGCGCTACGCAGGTCTGCCGCCTCGTAGCTGCGCATACCGGTGAGTGGATTACGCCGGATGATGATGGCCATCGGCATATAGGTACCGAGCCGTAAATCCTCGGGCCCGCCAATCAGATCGGCAAGCGTAGGAACAGCGGCGAGCGCGCGTGGGCCGGGGTTACGGACATGGCCCGCCAGTACGACCCGGTCGAACGCCGCACCGGCGCTGCCCGAGAGCACCTGCACGCCGTCACCCGACCAGATCGCGGCAGCCGTTCCCTGCGGACGCACGAAAACCTCGCGCCCGTCCTCTCCGATGCGGCTGATCGAAATCTGGTAGCCGCGGGGGTAAAGCGCGCCGCCAGCATAAGCGAGGACGTCGCCGACGCTCGCCGAGCCGTGAAGTTCGTAAATCCCGGGCCGCGCAACGGCACCCGTGACGGCGACCGTATTGCCGACCACCGGCACCACGATGCGGTCGCCATCCTGCACACGGATGCGCGATGCAGTTCCGATGCCGAGAAGACCATAGAGATCGACCGCGCGCGTCACACCGCCCCGGACGAGACGGATGTTGCGAAGGCTGCCCGCCTTGCGGACACCACCTGCGAGCGCAATCGCGTTCGCGACATCGGACAACGCTGTGACCTGGTACTGGCCGGGCCTCTCGACCTCACCGCCGACGAGCACCGTCGCAGACCGCACGCCGCCCAGCGATACGAACACGTCTGTGCCGAGCAGGTTCTGACGCGTCGCCTCGGAAAGTGACGTGCGCACCGAACCCAGTGTCCGACCCGCAGCGCGGATAGGCGGCAGGCTACCGACGATCAGCCGGCCATCGCGGGCGACGCGCGCGCTTTGACTCGTGTTGGTGGCACCCTGAAACGTGACGACCAGCTCGTCGCCCGGCCCGAGCACATAGCCATCGGAAACCTCTCCGGTGACAGGGCCGGAACCGCCTTCGGATATCCGGAACAGATCATAGCCGAACTGCCGAAGCGACGGGTCGCCAAGCCGCTCCCGATACTGCCGCTCGACCGGCGACGGCAGGTAGAGGGAATTCAGCTGAATCCGCGATTGCTGGCGGCGGAGTTCGCGCTCTTCGCTGGTCAGGTCCGTATTCGACGGCAGCGTGATACGGCCGCTCTGTTCGCGCGCCTGATCGACCTGCGCGCCGGCATCCTGCGTGCCCTGCAGCCGCCCCTGAAGTTGCTCGATGACACGCGGATCGACCTGCGCCGCAGCGGGAAACGCCAGACCGAAGATCAGGGCAAGCTGGAGTGAGCGCCGCGCAGCTCCCACCACCAGAGCATGTATTGCACTCGACGCCGCGCGCACGATTGCCATGCCCAGCCCTCTCCCGATCAAAGTGGTTGTCACGCGTGATAGATAGGCCGGAAATGCCAGTCAACTCGCCCCGCCCCCTTGTCGAGGCGGGCGGTGGCGTAGGGCTGGTTCAATTCGAAAGAAGGCCCTCGACGGCCTTCAGCGCTTCGCCATCGATGCGCTGCAAATCCCCTTCGTCTCGACCAGACCAATAAAGGCCTTTGTCGGCATGATAGCGCTGATGCGCGCTACTCGCCTGACCCTGCGAGACGGGAGAGGGCGTGACAATGAATACGGCAGAAATAAAGAGTGCCGTCAGAGCCTGAACACGCAATTTCATACCATATGCCTGTGCTTGGGGCCGGGACGAAATCCCAGTCTCTCTTTGTCAACTTGCATTCCCCAACCGCGAGGGCAAATAAAACGCAAGTATTACAAAATCAAGTCGTTAAACAATCATTCCGGCTGGATGTTCAGTTTTAAAGCCGAAGTGTGACTCCGTTCACACGCCCCCGGTTGTTGGTATCAATGCCATGACAGGTCCGTACTGAGTTTTCGCACCTTCTCCCGGGGCGTGATCCGTGCAAGATGCGTCAATATGGCTGACTCTTTTTTGCCGCCGTCACCGCTGTTCCTGCGCGAGGCCGAGGTTCGCCGCGGCATCGAACTTCTGTATTTCGGCTATTCCAGCCTGATCAAGCGCGCGGACGACAAGCTTGCCGGCACGCCCTATGGCCGCGCGCATCACCGTGCGCTGTATTTCATGGCGCGCCAGCCGGGGCTGACTGTCTCGGAGCTCTTGCGGTTGCTCGACATCACCAAGCAATCGCTTGGGCGGGTGCTGACCGATCTTCAGGATAACGGCCTTGTCGAGCAGAAGGTCGGCGAGCGAGACCGGAGGCAGCGCCGGCTTTTCCTGACCGAAGCGGGCAAGACGTTCGAGCATGAACTCTTCGATCTTCTGCGCCGGCGTATGGCCGAAGCCTATGCCGAGGCCGGGCAGCAGGCGGTTGGCGGCTTCTGGTCGGTGCTGCGCGGGCTGTTGCCGACGGATCTGCGCGAGGCGGTGGCCGACCTGCAGCAGGGCGATTAACGCCCTTCCGCGAGTTCCTTCGAGCGACCGGCAGCGGCGCGGACGGCGGCGCGGACCAGCGCGGGAAGGCCGGGATCGGCGTCCAGCGCTTCGAGGCCGGCCTGCGTCGTGCCGCCCGGTGAGGTGACCGCAGCGCGGAGATCGCGGGGGCTGCGGGGATCGACTTCCGCAAGGGCCGAAGCACCCACAACGGTGGCGCGGGCGAGCTTTTCGGCGAGTTCGGACGGGAGGCCCGCGGCTTCGCCGGCGGCGGCGAGGGCTTCGATGAAGCGGAAGACGTAGGCGGGACCGGAGCCGGAGACGGCGGTGACGGCGTCGAACTGGTTTTCCGATTCGAGCCAGACGACCGATCCGGTGCGTTCGAAGAGATTTTCGACCGAGACGCGTGCGGCGTCGGAGAGGCCATTGGCGTAGAGCGCGGTGACGCCCTTGCCAACGGCGGCGGGCGTGTTGGGCATGGCGCGGACGGGTACGGCTTCGCCCGCGAAAGCGGCGAGATCGGCGAGCATCGTGCCCGCCATGATCGAGACGACGACCGTTTCAGGGCCGACAAGCGCCGGGAGCCCCGCAAGCGCGGTCGGCGCGACCTGCGGCTTCACGGCGAGCACGACCACATCGGGACGCGGCAGCACGCCCGCAGGCAGGGCCGGAAGATGCTCGACACCCTCCGGCAACTGCGGCGAACCCGGATCGACGACGACGATCGTTTCGGCGACACCGACCCACCGCGCCAGCAGCGCGCTCCCCATGTTGCCGCAGCCGATCAGCCACAGCGTTCGAATTTTGTTCTCGTTCTGCATAGTCGATGCGCTCCTTAACCGGGCCGGACCACGACCGCAATCGCGAGTTTCGGAACCAACGGGGCAGCGCGTTGTTATGGGGGGACTGAGGATAAGGAGATCGCCATGCAATCGAGGGTTTTTCGAATCGCCACCGCGGCTGCGGCACTGACGGCGTTCAGCGGGCTCGCCGCGTGCAACAGCCCGACCGAGCAGAAGGCGGAAGACCGCGCCGACGCCATCGAGAACCAGGCCGACACGATGCGCGACAGCGCGGACGCACAGGCGGACCAGATGGAAGACACCGCCGACACCATGGACCCGACACTGGACGGGGTCGATTCGACCGCTGAACAGTCGATGGAAAATCAGGCCGAAGCCGTCCGCAAGGCGGGCGAAGCGAAGGCTGATGCCATGGAAAACAAGGCTGACGCTGTCCGCGACGCTGCCGACAAGTAAGCCGCGGTCTCACAAAAAGGCCCGGTGCCGCATCTGCGGGCCGGGCCTTTTTACTTTTCAGGCGGCCTGCCGAAGCTCTTCGCCCGGCCACTTCGCCCAGAGCGCGGCAGCGCGCGCCGCGACTTTCTTCGCAGCCTCTTCCTTGACGGGCCCATAGCCGCGCACATCGAGCGGCAATGACGCGATCGACGTGGCGAGCGCGACGTTATCGGCGCGGAGCCCGGCGATCAGGCGATCGAGATCGGTCTCGAACGCGGGAATGGCCGCGCGCTCGTCTTTCCGTTCCTGCGAATAGCCGAAGATATCGAACGGCGTGCCGCGAAGGCCTTTCAGCTTCGCCAGCACCTTGAACACCGGCATGATCCACGCGCCGAACTCGTACTTCTTCGGGCGCCCCGTGCGCGGATCGGGCCGCGCGAACAGCGGCGGGGAAAGCTGCACCTTCATCTTGTAGTCGCCGCCGAACTGCTGGCCGATCGCCGCCGCGAAACGGCCGTCCGTGTAAAGCCGGCCGACCTCGTACTCGTCCTTGTACGCCATCAGCTTGTAGAGCGACCGTGCTGCTGCCTGCGTCAGGCATTCGCTGTCCGGGTTCGCCGCCTGCTCGGCCGCACGCACAGCCGCGATCCGGGCAGCGTAACGGCTGGCGTAGGCCGCGTCCTGATAGGCCGTTAGGTCTTTCACGCGGCGGGCGATCAGTTCGTCCAGCGTTTCGGAAAGCGGCTCGGGCGCCGGGCCCTTCGCCTCCTCGACCATCGCCAGCACCTTGTCCGGCCGGTGCGCGAGCAGCCGCCCGAGCGCGAACGCGCGCTTGTTGAAGGGGATGGCAACGGCGTTCAGATCGATCGCCGCATCGATGCTTTCCAGCGCGAGCGGGATGAGCCCCTGCTGCCACGCATAGCCGAGCATCAGCATGTTGGTGCCGATGGCGTCCCCGAGCAGCGCCGTCGCAATCTCGTCCGCCTTCACGAACGTGGTGGCGTTCGGGTTCGCGGCCTTGCGGATCGCGCGCTCGATGGCGGCGTTCTGGAAATCGAGATCGCGGTTGCGAACGAAATCGCTGACCGGCGAGATGTTCGCGTTCGCGACCACCGCCGTGCGGTTCGGCAGCATCAGGTTCTGCGCGGCCTTGTCCGCCGCGACCACGGCATCGAAGGCGAGCACGAGATCCGCCGAGCCGGCGATGATGCGTGGGCTGAGAAGCTGATCGTTGCGATCGGCGAGGCGGACGTGGCTGTAGACCGCCCCGCCCTTCTGCGCGAGGCCCGCCATGTCCGCCGTGGTCGACGCCTTGCCTTCGAGGTGCGCGGCCATGCCAAGCAGCGCCGAGATGGTGAGCACGCCGGTGCCGCCGATGCCGGTGACGAAGATGTTGTAGCCGTGGCCGGGCGCGTTCAGCGCCGGCTGCGGCACATCCGACAGGTCCACGTCGGCCGACTTCGCCTTTTTGATCTGCGCGCCTTCAACGGTGACGAAGCTGGGGCAGAAGCCCTTCAGGCACGAGAAATCCTTGTTGCAGCTCGACTGGTTGATGCGGCGCTTGCGGCCGAATTCGGTCTCGACCGGCTCCACGGACACGCAGTTCGACTGCACCGAACAGTCGCCGCAGCCTTCGCAGACGGCGGTGTTGATGAACACGCGGCGATCGGGATCGGGGAACTTGCCCTTCTTGCGGCGGCGGCGCTTTTCGGCGGCGCAGGTCTGGTCGTAGATGATGACCGTGGTGCCCTTGGTCTCGCGGAACTCGTTCTGGATCGCGGGGAGATGATCGCGGTCCTTCACGGGCACGCCGGAGACGGTTTCGCCCTCGTAGCGCGACATATCCTCGGTGAGGACGACGACCTTCTTCGCGCCTTCGGCCTGCATCTGCGCGGCGATCTGCGCCACGGTGATGTCGCCGTCGTGCGGCTGGCCGCCGGTCATGGCGACGGCATCGTTGTAGAGGATCTTGTAGGTGATGTTGACGCCCGCCGCGATCGACTGGCGCACGGCGAGTATGCCGGAGTGGAAATAGGTGCCGTCGCCGAGGTTCGCGTAGATGTGCGGCTCGTCGACGAACGGCGCCTCGCCGATCCACGGCACGCCCTCCCCGCCCATCTGCGTGAAGTTGCCGGTATCCCGGTCCATCCACATCGACATGATGTGACAGCCGATGCCCGCGAGCGCACGGCTACCCTCCGGCACCTTCGTGGAGGTGTTGTGCGGACAGCCCGAGCAGAAATAGGGCGCGCGCTTGATCGGCGGCGTATAGCTTTCCGCCGTTTTCGCCCGCTCTTCGAAGAAGGCGAGACGGGCGCGGATACGGTCCGTATCGTGATACTTCTGGATGCGGCTGGCGATCACATGCGCGATCATGCCGGGGGTCAACTCGTTATCGGGGTTGAGCAGCCATTCGCCGTGCTCGTCCTGCTTGCCGACGATGCGCGGGCGCACGTCCTCGCGCCAATTGTAGAGCTGCCAGCGGACCTGATGCTCGATGAACTCGCGCTTTTCCTCGATGATGAGGATTTCCTCGAGCCCCTCGCAGAACTGGCGGATGCCGTCCGGCTCCAGCGGCCAGGGCATACCGACCTTGTAGATGCGAAGGCCGATGTCGCGCGCCACGCGCTCGTCGATACCGAGCGCATCGAACGCTTCCATCGTATCGGCGTAGGCCTTGCCGGTGGTGATGATGCCGAAGCGGGGGCGCGGCGTATCCCACACCGTGCGATCGATGCCGTTCGCCTTGGCGAAGGCCATCGCGGCGAAGCCCTTGTAGCGCTGAAGACGCGTGTCTTCTTCGCGCCAGATATCGCCTTCGCGGATGCCGAGGCCGCCTTCGGGCATTTCGAAGTCGCCCGGCACGATGATACGGCGATGTTCCTTCGCAAGATCGATCGTCGCGGAGGTTTCGACGGTGTCGGCTGTGGCCTTGAAGCCCACCCACGTGCTGGCGAAGCGCGACATGGCGATGCCGAGCAGGCCGTATTCCACGTATTCGTCGACGCTCGCCGGGTAGAGGAACGGCACGAAGGCGGCGAGGAAGTTGTGATCCGACTGGTGCGGCAACGTGGAGGACTTGGCGCCGTGATCGTCGCCCACGATGGCGAGGACGCCGCCATGCTGCGAGGTTCCGGCCGCGTTCGCGTGCTTCAGCACGTCCATGGCGCGATCGAGGCCCGGACCCTTGCCGTACCAGATACCGAAGACGCCATCGAACTTGCGGTGCGGATTGAGGCCGACGTGCTGCGTGCCCCAGACGGCGGTGGCGCCAAGCTCTTCATTGACGCCGGGGACGAAGCGGATGTCCTGCGCTTCGAGGAGTTTCTTCGCGCGCCAAAGCTCCTGATCGTAGGTGCCGAGCGGCGAGCCACGGTAGCCGGAGATGAAACCGGCGGTGTTGATGCCGGCGGCGCGATCGCGCGCCTTCTGGATGAGGGGGAGCCGGACCAGCGACTGCACGCCGCTCATGAACACGCGCCCGTCTTCGAGCAGGTACTTGTCGCTGAGCGTGATGGCGGGCTTCGTGGCCATGTGTCGATTCTCCCTCAATAGGTCAGTTATACTGCCTTATCCCTTTTCACGCAAGAATATTACAACGCGCCAACGCCGGTTTTTTGGCTGATATCAGCGTCAAAACCCTCATTATGGGCAGATACCACTCCAGAAATCTTGTCCGTTGGCAGAATTCTTCTCCAAACCCGGCTGCACGCCGAAAGAAAGACAGAATCTAGCGACTTTGCATGTTCACCGCGCCAGCGGGCATCCGCATCTCAAGCTCCGGCAGGTCTTCCGATGTGTAAAGCTGGCAGGCGAGCCGGGAATTGCGCGCAACGCCATACGCAAAGTCCAGCATGTCCTCCTCCTCCACGCTCGGGCGCGGCAGCAGCGCGGCGTGCCGCTCCGCGACGATGACGTGGCAGGTCGAGCAGGCCATGTAGCCTTCGCAGACCCCCTCCAAGGGCTGATCGTTGAGCTGCGCGATTTCCAGCACGCGCTCGCCGGGCTTCGCTTCCACCTCGACGACATTGGCGCCATCCGCCGATATGAACCGCACCAGCGTCACGCCGCTGTCCTCCGCTGCATCAGCACGGCATCGCCGATCATGGCGGCGGCGGCACGTACCTCCTCTTCGGTGCTGAAACGGCCCCAGCCGATGCGGAGACTCGCCTTTGCCTGCGCGCGGCTGAGCCCGAGTGCTTCGAGGACATGGCTGTGCCGTCCCTTCGCGCTGGCGCACGCCGCGCCCGAGGAGATGGAGAGGCGGCGCAGGTCCGCGATCAGGCGGTCGCCATCGAGCCCTTCGAAGCGCAGGTTGATATTGCCGCGCCAGCGGTGCGTAGCGCTGCCGTTGATCGCGTGGGGCACATGGAGCGCGGCGAGGAAGGCATCCCACAGCGCCCCCGCATGAGCGGCATCCTCCGCCATGCGCGCGGCGGCGATTTCGGCGGCCTTGCCGAAGCCGACGGCGAGCGGCGCGGCGAGCGTGCCGGAGCGCAGGCCATTCCCCTCCTGCCCGCCGCCATGCATCTGCGGTTCGAGATCGAGGCCGGGGCGGAGGACGAGCGCGCCGATGCCCTTGGGGCCGTAGATCTTGTGCGCCGACAGGCTCATGAGATCGATGCCGAGCGCGGGCATGTCGAGCGGGATCTTGCCGAAGGCCTGCGCCGCGTCGCAGTGGAACAAGGCTCCAGCAGCGTGCACGGCGGCGGCGATTTCTGCGAGCGGCTGGACGACGCCGATCTCGTTGTTGACCGCCATGACGGAGACGAGCGCGACGTCCGGGCCGAGCGCCGCTTCGAGCGCGGCGAGGTCGACGAGACCGTCCGCGCCGACGCCGAGCACGGTGAGGTCGAAGCCCTGCGTCTCCAGGAAGCGCGCGGTTTCGAGGACGCAGCTGTGCTCCGTGGCGACGGTGACGAGACGGCGGCGGCCGGCGCGGGCCATGACGCCCTTCAATGCGAGATTGTTCGCTTCAGTGGCACCGCTTGTGAAAACAATGGATTCCGAATCGATATTGAGAAGTTGCGCGAGGTGTCCGCGCGCGACGTCCACGGCGGCTTCAGCCTCCCACCCGTAGCGATGGTTGCTGTGCGGATTGCCGAACTTCGCGGTCCAGAACGGCTGCATCGCCGCGACGACGGCGGGGTCCGCGGGGGTGGTCGCCTGATAGTCGAGATAGATGTTCATGCCGCCCGCCTTGCCGCCGCGAGCGTTTGCCACGTGTCGCAGAAGGCATCGATATCGGCTTCGGTCGTCGTCCAGCCGAGGCTGACGCGGATCACGTCGGCAGCGGCGGCACCCATGCCCATCGCGGCGAGCACATGGCTCGCGCCGACCTTGCCCGAGGAGCAGGCCGAGCCGCTGGAAACGGCAATGCCCGCCATGTCGAAACGGATGAGCTGGGTGGCGGCGGGGATGCCCGCCATGCGCATCATGCTCGTCGTGGGCAGGCGCGGCGCGGATGCGGCGACAACCTCTGCGCCGAGGGCCGTGAGGCGCGCCTCCATGCGATCCCGCAGTTCGCCCGCGCGGGCGAGCCAGGCGGCGTCCGCACGGCGGGCTTCGAGCGCGGCGGCGAAACCGGCAATGCCGACGAGATTCTCGGTGCCGCCGCGAAGCCCACGCTCCTGCCCCCCACCCTTCTGGATCGCGGCGAAATCGTCGGCGCAACGTACGATAAGCGCGCCGACACCGGGCGGGCCGCCGAGCTTGTGCGCCGAGACCGCGATGAAATCGGCGGGCGGGAGCGGGAGCTTTCCGACAGTCTGCACGGCATCGCAAACGACACGGGCACCGGCGGCGTGGGTGGTTTCGACGATCTCCGCTACGGGCTGGATGACACCGGTTTCGTTGTTGGCGTGGCTGACGGCGAGGAGGTCGCCTGCGGCGAGCGCCGGAAGCCGGGCGAGGCCGTTTGCATCCACGGGAACGATCAGGGCGTCAGGCGCGGCGGCGAGGACGGCGGCGTGCTCGGTCGCGAGGGCAAGGCGGCGGCCGGCTTTCGCGCCATTCAGCGCGAGCGCGAGCGCCTCGGTGCCACCGCTCGTGAACACGATCTGCTGCGGAAAGGCGCCGAGCGCGGCGGCGATGCGGTCGCGGCAGTCTTCCAGCAGCGCCTTCGCGCGGCGTCCCTCGGCATGGACGGACGACGGATTCGCCCATGCGCGCGCGGCCTCGGCCATCGCGTCCGCAGCGGTCGGTGCCATCGGCGCAGTGGCATTCCAGTCGAGATAGATTCGCTGCGTCAAATCATTGCCTTGCCATCCCCGCGACTCATCATTGAGTCCGGAAGGGTGTTTCCTATATAGGGATGCGCTTTCACGCGCACAGTATCAGGACCATAGATGCCCGAAGTGATTTTCCCCGGACCGGAAGGCCGGCTCGAGGGACGCTATCAGCCCGGCAACAAGCCGCGCTCGCCCGTCGCCATTCTGCTCCACCCGCACCCGCAGGGCGGCGGCACGATGAACAACGCCATCGTGCAGGCGATGTACCAGTCGTTCGTGCGGCGCGGTTTCGCGACGCTGCGCTTCAACTTCCGCGGCGTCGGCCGCAGCCAGGGGACGTTCGACCAGGGCGTCGGCGAGCTTTCGGACGCGGCGAGCGCGCTCGACTGGCTCCAGCAGTTCAACCCCGAAGCGCCGGTCACATGGGTAGGCGGCTTCAGCTTCGGCGCGTGGATCGGGATGCAGCTCCTGATGCGCCGCCCGGAGATCAAGGGCTTCATCTCGGTGGCGCCGCCGGCGAACATGTACGACTTCGGCTTCCTCGCCCCCTGCCCGTCCTCGGGTCTCATCGTGCAGGGCCTCGCCGACGAAGTGGTGGCGCACGGCGCGGTTCAGAAGCTCGTCGACAAGCTGAAGACGCAGAAGCACATCACGATCACGTACGAGACCGTTCCCGGCGCGAACCACTTCTTCGCGAACGAGATGAACGAGCTGATGGGCGTGATCGACGCCTACCTCGACATGCGGCTCGCGACCGACCGCTAGGAACCGAACAAAAAAAGCCCCCGGCCTCAGACGAGACCGGGGGCTTTTCTTTTTTACGATCAGCCGACCTTGTGGATCCAGCCGCGCTCGTCGTTCGACTCGCCGCGCTGGATGCCGACGAGCGCCTCGCGCAGCTTCTGCGTGACCGGACCGGTCGTCGTGCCGTCGCCGATGGTGAACTCGCCGCCGCGATAGCGCACGGTGCCGATCCCGGCGACGACGGCCGCCGTGCCGCACGCGAACACCTCGCGCAGACGGCCGCTTTCCGCGTCCGCCTTCCACTCATCGAAGCTGTAGGGCTTCTCTTCCACCTTGAGACCGTCGCCGCGCGCCATCTCGATCAGCGAGGCGCGCGTGATGCCGGGGAGGATCGTGCCGAGCGGCGGCGTGATGATGCTGCCGTCGTCCATCACGAAGAAGACGTTCATGCCGCCCAGCTCCTCGACCCAGCGGCGCTCGGCCGCATCGAGGAACACGACCTGATCGCAGCCCTGACGGGTCGCTTCGGCCTGCGCGACGAGGCTGCCCGCATAGTTGCCGCCGCACTTCGCCGCGCCCGTGCCGCCCGGGGCCGCGCGGGTGAAATTGTCCGAAACCCAGATCGTGACCGGCTTGCCGCCGCCCTTGAAGTAGGGGCCGACGGGGCTTGCGATGACGCAGAAGATATAGTGCGCGGCAGGCTTCACGCCGAGGAACACCTCGTCCGCGAACATGAACGGGCGGAGGTACAGGCTGCCCTCGCCGTCCGGAATCCAGTCGCGATCGGCGGCGACAAGCTTCTCGACTGCCTCGACGAAGAGCTCTTCGGGAATGCGCGGCATCGCCATGCGGTCTGCCGACTCGTTGAACCGGCGCGCGTTCTCTTCGGGGCGGAACATGGTGACCTCACCGCCGCGCCCGCGATACGCCTTCATGCCTTCGAAGATTTCCTGCGCGTAGTGCAGCACGGCGGCGGCCGGATCGAGCGAGAACGGCGCGCGGGCGCGCACCTCGGCGTTGTGCCAGCCTTTGCCCTCGCTCCATTCGATCGTCACCATGTGATCGGTGAAGAGCTTTCCGAATCCGGGGTTTTCAATCAGCTTCGCACGCTCCGCGGCGGGGACCGGAGTCGCGGGGGTAACGCGGAATTCAAGACCGGATGTCATCATTCTCTCCTTAAAACTCGTTCAGGCCGCGGTCCCAGCGACGACTCGCGCGCTTTGTTAGAAAATTGCGCGGGCGTTTGGCAAGCCATCCACCATACAGACGCGTCAGGGCTGGAAGATGACACCGCCCACAGTGGGCGACGGTACGCCCGTGGTGCCGGGAAAGCTGATGGGCAGGCCGCGAAGGCGCCGCACCGCCATGTAGGCGAAGCCTTCCGCCTCCATCGCATCACCCCGCCAGCCCACGGCTTCCACGGGATCGGCGGCTACACCCGTGCGCTCGGCGAGCATCCGCATCAGCGTGGCGTTGTGCCGCCCGCCGCCGGTGACGAGCAGCCGCACCGGGCGCGCGGGCAGATGGGCGAGCGCGAGACGGACGGTTTCCGCCGTGAAGGCGGTGAGCGTGGCCGCGCCATCCTCGAACGACAGGCCGCTGACGGCGTTCAGCGAGAAATCGTGCCGGTCGAGCGACTTGGGCGGCGGCAGCGCGAACCAATCGAGAGCCGTCATGCGCGCCAGCACCTCTTCATGCACAACGCCGGACGCCGCGATCGCGCCGCCAGCATCGTGGCTGAGACCGCGCGCCGCCAGCACCCAGTCGTCGATGAGCGCGTTGGCGGGGCCGGTATCGAACGCGATCATCTGATCGTCTGCGCCAAGGAAGGTGATGTTGCCGACCCCGCCGAGATTGAGCACGGCAATCGCCCCGCCGAGCCCCGAGGCGAGCGCCCGGTGATAGACGGGGAGCAGCGGCGCGCCCTGCCCACCTGCCTTCACATCGGCTGAACGAAGGTCCGCGACCACGGTGAGGCCGAGCGCGCGGGCGAGCGCCGCGCCGTCGCCGATCTGCCATGTCCAGCCGCGCTCCGGCCGATGCGCGATGGTCTGGCCGTGAAAGCCAACGACGTCTGCAGGCGCGCCATCCAGCAGGGTGCGCACCGCTTCGGCGTGCAGTGCGGTGATTTCCGCCGCGGCGGCGTCGATCACCGGGTCCGTTCCGGGCGCTTCCATCGCCAGCGCGCGCTCGATGGAGGCGCGGAGCTTTTCGCGGGTGCTTTCACCGTAGGGAACGCTGAGGAAACCGAGCGGGCGGACATGCCCCTCGCCGTCCGTTTCGATGAGCGCGGCGTCGATGCCGTCCATCGACGTGCCGGACATCAGGCCGACGGCGCGATAAAGCCCGCTACTCATACGCTCACCCTCATGCTATGCGCCCGGCCGCTATGACCCAATTCAAGTCCGATCTCCTACGCCTGCTCGATGCGCGCGGCTATATCCATCAGCAGACCGACGCGGCGGCGCTCGATGCGCTTGCGGTGAAACAGGTCGTTCCGGGCTATATAGGCTTCGATCCGACGGCGCCCTCGCTGCATGTCGGCAGCCTCGTGCAGATCATGCTGCTGCGGCGGCTCCAGCAGACGGGCCACAAACCGATCGTGCTGATGGGCGGCGGCACCGGCAAGATCGGCGACCCGAGCTTCAAGGACGAAGCGCGGCGGTTGATGACGAGTGAGACGATCGCGGGCAATGTCGCCTCGATCAAGCGCATCTTCGAGAGGTTCCTGACCTTCGGCGACGGGCCGACCGACGCCGTGATGCTCGACAATGCCGAGTGGCTCGACCGGCTCGAATACATCCCGTTCCTGCGCGATATCGGCCAGCATTTCTCGGTGAACCGGATGCTGAGCTTCGATTCGGTGAAGCTGCGGCTGGAGCGCGAGCAATCGCTGAGCTTCCTCGAATTCAACTACATGATCCTGCAGGCGTACGACTTCCTCGAACTGTCGCGCCGCGCCGCCTGCCGCCTGCAGATGGGCGGATCGGACCAGTGGGGCAACATCGTGAACGGGGTCGAACTCGCGCGCCGCGTGGACGGCACGGAGGTGTTCGGCGTGACGACGCCGCTCATCACCACCGCCGACGGCGGCAAGATGGGCAAGACGATGGCGGGCGCCGTGTGGCTGAACGAGGATTCGCTTCCCGCCTACGATTACTGGCAATTCTGGCGGAACACGCACGATGCCGACGTCGGCCGGTTCCTGAAACTGTTCACCGATGTGCCGCTTGATGAGATCGCGCGGCTGGAAGCGCTGGAAGGCGCGGAGATCAACGCCGCCAAGGAAGCGTTGGCGAACGCCGCGACGGCGATGTGCCGGGGCGAGGATGCGGCCGTGGGCGCGGCGGAAACCGCGCGCGCGACGTTTGCCGAAGGCGGCGCGGGCGAAGACCTGCCGCATATCGCTGCCTCTGCTCCGATCCCACTCGTCGACGCGCTCGTCGATCTCGGCCTCTCCGCCTCGAAGGGTGAAGCGCGCCGCCTGATCACGCAGGGCGGCGCCCGCGTGAACGGCGAGGCCGTGACGGACCCGGCCGCGACGCTGTCGGGCAGCGGCGCGGTGCGCGTGTCGGCGGGCAAGAAGCGCCACGGCGTGGTGAACTTCGGGTAAGGGCAACGTCCCCCGAGGACGATTTTCGCGCCTTGTCTCTCCAGCGGGACACTCTAATATGACCAATGGGTCACATTAGAGTGTCCCGCTGCCGTTCGGATGGAACGGCTTCCGATGGAAGGGGCAATCGTGTCGGCGCCATTACGCAAAATCAGTATTTCCGGTGACGGCAGAACCCGGGGAAGACAGCACGGCGAAGAGCTGCGCGATCTGGTGCACGCGCATCAGGCGCGCTGGGCGGACTCGATGCGGGCCGACCTCGACATGCCTGTCGACGCCTACCTCGCGCGCCTTTTCGGGGAAACCCGCTTCCTGCCCGCGATCGAACGCCACACGCCGGACTTGCTGGAAGAGGTGCGCGGCATCGCGGAGGGCGCAGGCGCGGATTTCGGGGTCACGCTCGCGCGGCAGCTGAGTGACGAGGAGCCGTGGTTCCGCCGCAAGATCAAGCTGGAAACGACGGCGGGCCGGGGCTGCACGGCGATCGGCGTTGACGTGGGTAGCGACGCGCCGACGCTGATCGCGCAGAACATGGACATGCCGAAATGGTGCGACGGCCATCAGATCCTGGTGGATGTCGACGACCACGTCAGCGGCACCCGCGCGCTGGTGTTCACGCTGGCCGGCAAGCTCTCGCTGAATGGCCTCAACGCGCACGGCGTCGGCATCTGCTGCAACGGCATGTCGCAGCTCGATCATGCCATCGACGGCCTTCCCGAAGACTTCGTCGTGCGCGGATTCCTGACCCGAAAGTCACTCGAAGAGGGACTCCGCTTCATGCGATCGATCCGACACGCCTCCGGGCAGAACTATGTGGTCGGCGAGCCCGGGGGCAGAGCCATCGACATCGAGGTTTCGGCGGATCGCGTCGTCGAATGGCGACCGGACGCGGACGCCCAGATGGTGTTCCACACCAACCACCCGCTCGCGAACGGCGACCAGACGATCTACCGCCAGCAGGCAGACGGGCTCGATGAGGCCATGCGACGGCGGCTGTTCTACGGCACCTCCCATCTGCGCATGGCGGTGCTTGGCGCCCGTTTCACCGCGCCCTATGATCGCATCGACATGGACGGCATCAAGGCTGCGCTATCCGACCACAACGGCCCGGTGTGCCGGCACGGCGAGGTCGAGGGCATGACCGATCACTACACGATAGGCTGCATGATCATGGAACTCGATGCCTTGCCCCGGCTGCACATCGCGCCCGGCCCGCCCTGCGAGACGCCGTTCGAGACGCACGGGTTCGCATAGCATGGAACAGGACCACGCCTGGCTGACGGCACTTCGCCGCGACATCCATCAGCATCCGGAGCTTGCGTTTCGCGAAACGCGGACGGCGGAGATCGTGGCGCGCGAGCTGACCCGTATGGGCATTCCCGTCCGCACCGGCATCGGCGGCACGGGCGTGGTCGGCACACTCAGCGCCGGAAGCTCGGGCCGCAGCATCGCCCTGCGCGCGGACATGGACGCGCTGCCGATGCAGGAGGACTCCGGCGTGCCGCACCAATCGGTGTATCCCGGCGCGTTCCACGGCTGCGGGCACGACGGGCACACGGCGATGCTGCTGGGCGCGGCCGAGCAGCTCGCCCGCACACGCGCTTTCGATGGCACCGTGCACTTCATCTTCCAACCGGCGGAGGAAGGCGAAGGCGGTGCGGTCGCCATGCTGAACGATGGGCTGCTGCGGGATTTTCCCGCCGAGCAGATATTCGGGCTGCACAACTGGCCGGGAATGCCGCTCGGCCATTTCGCGACGCGCCCCGGCCCGATGATGGCCGCCTTCGCGAAGTTCGATATCCGCATCGACGGCAAGGGCGGGCACGCTGCGCTCCCGCATGAATCGACCGACCAGATTCTCGCCGCCTCCGCGTTGGTTCAGGCTCTGCAGAGCATCGTGTCGCGAACGCTCAACCCGATCGATCCGGCGGTGGTCAGCGTCACGCAGTTTCATGCGGGCTCCGCCTACAACGTGTTGCCGGGCAGCGCCGCGCTCGCCGGGTGCACGCGCTATTTCTCCGATGCGGCAGGCGAGACGATCGCCGCGCGGCTCCGCGCCATCGCAGCGGAAACGGCGGCGACGTTCGACGCCACGGCGGATGTCCAGATCGATCAGGTCTACACCGCGCTCGTCAACGATGCGGGTGCGGCGCGCCTGTGCGCGGATGTCGCCGCGTCGCTTGTCGGCAGCGCGCAGGTGGATGCGGACTGTGCACCGATCATGGCCTCCGAAGATTTCGCGTTCATGCTGCGCGAACGGCCGGGGTGCTACATCCTGATGGGCACGGGCGACGGCGACCACGGCTGCATGGTCCACAACCCCGCCTATGATTTCAACGATGCAGCGCTGCCGATCGGCGTGTCCTACTGGGTGCGGCTCGTGGAAACCGGCCTCGCCGCCTGACGGCTAAGCTTGCAGGGCCAGCATTTCGCGCGTCCGCGCCGGCGTCGCGAGTGGATAGCCGAGGTCCTCGACGATGCGCCGCGCCTTCTCGCACAGCGGCGCATTGCCTTCGGCGAGGACGCCCTTCGACAGATAGATATTGTCTTCGAGACCGACGCGGACGTGCCCGCCGGTCAGCACCGACAGCGCGACCATCGGAAACGACGACGCGCCGACACCGAACGCCGTCCACACCGCGCCCTCCGGCAGCATCGCCTTGCCGAGGAGGATCGACTCGACGCTCGCCGGCCAGCCGTATTTGAGGCCGAGCACGAAGGAGAACATGGCGGGCGCCGGAAAGATGCGGGTGCGCATGAGGTCGCGCGCGAGCACCAGGTCGCCGGGATTGAAGATCTCGATCTCGGGCTTGCTGCCCGCGGCCAGCATCGCATCGGCCATGATCGCGGTGTTCGCCGGCGTGTTGATGACGACCTGCTCGCCCGAATTCATCGTGTTGAGATCGAGCGTGCAGATTTCCGGCTTCAGCGCGGTGATGTGCGGCACACGCTCCAGCGGCGGCAGCAGGCTGGTGCCTTCGGCGGCGATGCGCGGATTGTCGCGGTCCGGCACGAAGCGGCCGCCGGGGCCGGTTGTCAGGTTGAGGACGATGTCGCATCCGGCATCGCGGACGCGGCCGACGACCTCCGCATAATGCGCGACCTCCATCGAGGGGCGGCCGGTTTCGGGATCGCGGACATGGATGTGCGCTATTGCCGCACCGGCCTTTGCCGATGCGATGGTCTCCTCGGCGATCTGTTGCGGCGTGATCGGGAGCCACGGTGTCTGCTCGGGCTGGGTGATGTTGCCGGTGACGGCGGCGGTGAGGATGATGTCGCGCATGGCCCGTGTCCCTACAGGTGGCGGCCGCCGTCGACGGCGATGACGACGCCTGTCGTCGCCGTCAGCAGTCGGGCGGCGCAGAGCACCGCATTGGCGACCTCGGTGGTGGTGGCAAGCCGGCCGAGCGGGGTTGCCGCGACGGTGCGGTCGATGAAATCCTGTCCGCGCCCTTTCGCGAACGGCGTGTCGAGCGCGCTCGGCGCGATGCCGACGACGCGGATACGCGGCGCCAGCGTCTTAGCGAGCGCGTGGGTGACGGCATCCATCGCCGCCTTCGCGCCGACATAGGCGATGTTGCTGCCAACACCCGTTCGCGCGGCGACGGAGGAGATGTTGACGATGCACGGCCACTCGCCGCGATCGAGCAGCGGCTGGAGATCGCGGATGAGGCGAATGACGCCCGATGCGTTCGAAGTCATGACGAGATCGATCAGCGCATCGTCGAGCTGGTCCAGACGGCCGAGCGGGACGCTGCGCGTGACTCCGGCGCTGTTGACGAGGAGGTCGAGCCGGCCGAGCACGGCGCCTGCCCAGTCGGCGAAGGCGCGGATCGAAGCTGGATCGGTCAGGTCGAGCGCGGCGCTGATCGCCTCGCCGCAGGCGGGCGCGGCGCGGGCGGGATCGAGCGCGTCGCCGCTGCGCGATGCGACGACGACGCGGGCACCGTGCGCGGTGAGCTGGCTGACAACGGCCGCGCCGACGCCGCCCGCGCCGCCTGCGACGATCGCAATGGCGCCCTCGAACCCGGTCGAGAGCAATGCGGAAAGCGTATCACTCACTGGTGCTTGATCCCGCCGTCGGCGGCGCGCACCGGGCCATCGGGAAATTTGGTGCCGAACGGCACGTAGTCGGCATCCGCGAGATATTCGAGATCAAGCGTCATGCCGATCCCCGGCGCATCGGGGATGATGAGGTAGCCGCTTTCAATACGGTTGATGTGGCTGGTGACGCGGTTCCACGGATCGCGGTCTTCGCGGACATAGCCCTGCACGTCCCAGTTGGGCGTGCAGGCCGCGAGTTGGATGTGGCAGGCGGTCGATACCGGCGCGGTGAAGTTGTGCGGCACGATGCGCTGGTGGCGCGATTCGGCGATGGCGGCGATCTTGCGCATCTGCGTGAAACCGCCAGCAAGGCCGACGTCGGGCCGCAGGATCGAGACCGCGTGACAATCGGAGAACTCGCGGAACTCCCAAATGTTGGTGTTGCGCTCCGCCACCGCGACGGGGCCGGCCATGCGGCCCGCAACGCTGGCATTGGCGGCGACGCTGTAAGGGAGGATCGGATCTTCGAGGAAATAGGGGCTGATGCGCGCGGCGGCGGCGGCGAACACGGCGGCGAGATCGGGCGTCAGGTTGCGGTGCATCTCGATGGCGATGTCGATGTCCCAGCCGACCGCCTCGCGCACGGCCTCCACGGCGCCGATCGCCGAGCGCATCATCCGGGCCATCGGCTGCCGGTGCCAATCGCCAAGGAACGGCTTGATCTTGATCGCCGTGAAGCCTTCGTCGCGGGCGACGATAGCCTGCTCGACCAGCGCCGCTTCCGTCCCCGCTTCGAGCAGCAGGATGGCGCGCACCTTGTCGCGTACGCGCCCGCCCAGCAATTGCCAGACCGGCACGCCGAGCGCCTTGCCCTTGATGTCCCAGAGCGCCTGATCGACGGCGCTGAGCGCCGCCATCAGCACGGCATCGCGGATGCAGTGATACTTGAAGGCGCGCTGGAACAGGAATTCGGGGCGAAACGCATCCTGCCCGACAAGCTCGCCGCGCAGATCGTCGATGACGGCGCGCACGGCGGTCGGGTGCGGGAAGTAGGTCGCCTCCCCGATCCCGTCGATGCCCGCCTCGGTGATGACGCGCACGAAGGCCCAGTGCGAGGCGACGTAGCATTCGACCCCCTCGATTCGCATGTCGTCCCCCTTCTTCACTCTGCGCACATCTCGATATGACCAAATAGTCATATAATCAATACGAACCGTGCCCGACCTGCACACGCCACATATCGCCGGATCACAAAGCCGTCGGGAGAACAGCATTGTTTTTGATAATAAATTTCAATTTTTACAGTACGATAAAGAAAATTCCGCTTCATCCGTGCCATTGCGCTCCGTGGCGCACGGCCGGCATTGACAATCCATTCTTGTCAGTCATATGACTATATGGTCACATACTGACGGCAAGCCAGGATGTCGGGTTCCGATCGGCCAGAACGGTGGCGGATTCAGGGATGCCGGCCTACCGGGTCGGGAAAAGGGGGCCGAATCATGGGGATTTCGAAACGGACGTTGCTGGTATCGGGAAGTTTGGGAGCGATCATGCTCGCCGGCGTGCCGGCGCACGCGCAGGAAGCCGAAGCGCCGCTTGTTGAGGGCAACGAGATCGTTGTGACCGCAAACCTGCGTGAGCAGGTGCTTCAGGATGTGCCGATCGCGATCAACGTGATCTCCAGCGAAGAGATCCGCAACATCGGCGCCACCGACCTCAACGGCATCGTCAAGACGCTCGCGGGCGTCGAGCTCCGCTCGGAATCGCCCGGACAGGGCGCGGTGGCCATCCGCGGCATTTCGGAACTCAACACCAACAACATCTACGGCACGACCGGAACCGCGGTCGGGCTCTATATCGATGAGGCCCCCTTCTCGGTCGGCGGCTTCTTCCCGCAGGCTGTGCTCGCCGACGCTGCGCGCGTCGAGGTGCTTCGCGGGCCGCAGGGCACGATCTTCGGCGAAGGCTCGCTGGCCGGCACGATCCGCATCATCGGCAACAAGCCCGACTCCACCGCCTTCGCGGGCGCGGCCTCCGCCACGGCAGGCGCCGTGCGCGACGGCGGCACCAACAGGTCGGGCAACCTGATGCTGAACGTACCGCTGGTGACCGATGTGCTCGCCCTGCGCGCGGTAGGCTTCTACCAGCGCGACGGCGGCTGGATCGACCGCACCGACGCAACGGTGACGGCATCCTTCGGCGCGCCACCGAACCCGATCCTTGGACCGGGCGTGCCATCAGTGAACCAGACGTTCACGCTGTCCAAAACCGAAAAGAACGCCAACGACGGTGAAACCTACGGCGGGCGTTTCCAGCTGGGCTTCACACCGACCGACAGCTTCAGCGCGAATTTTTCGGCACTGATCCAGCGCTCCGATCGCGGCTTCCGCAATCGCGGCTCGGTCGATCGAGAAGGCTTCTTCTCGACCGATCTCGAGCACATGAACGACGATTTCGAGCTTTACAGCCTCGTCCTCGAAAAGCGCCTGCCCTTCGGCAAGCTGCTGTCCTCGACCAACTATTTCAGCCGCAACATCTCGCAGGCGCAGGACCAGCTGGGCATCATCTACATCGCCAACCAGATCGGCTTTCCCCTCACCGGCGGCGCCTTCACCTTCCAGGGCTCACGCGTCGAGGTCGACGTCGATGTCAAGGAGTTCAACCAGGAGCTTCGCTTCGTTTCCGATTTCGGCGGCGCGTTCGAACTGACGGCGGGTGGCTTCTACAGGAAGCGCAAGCTCGACACGCGGCTGTACGCGCCGCAGGAACCGCTGGTGCCGGTCGCAATGGCCAATGCCATGTGCGGCGGGCTTTGCGGCTACACGGTGGACGGCGCCGGCGATCTCGATTCGAATTCCGACACCACGAGCCGGCAATGGGCAGGCTTCGCCGAAGGCACGCTAAAGGTCAGCGACCAGCTGACCCTGCTGCTCGGCGCGCGCTATTTCAACGATCGCCGCCGCTCGGAAACCATCGCCACCAGCATCTTCGGCGGCATCCCCTTCCCGCAGGCCTTCCCGTCTTCGGGCAACGACAACGTCTTCAACCCGCGCGTGTCGATCACCTTCGAGCCGAGCCCGGACCTGACGCTTTACACATCGGTCAGCCGGGGCTTCCGCAGCGGCGGGCAGAACGACCTGTTCGCGCTCGTCTCCGGTGCGGTGCCGTCCGACATCTCCTATGCGCCCGAGCGGATGACCGCGTATGAAGCGGGTGTGAAATCGGCGTTCGGCGACGGGCTCGCCACGTTCAATGCCGCCGTCTTCTACAACGACTGGACCGATCTTCAGGTCGTGACCAAGGAAGGCGCCGGCGGCGTCGGCGAGATCATCGGCAATGCCGGCAAGGCGCGCAGCTACGGCGTCGATCTCGAAGCCACAGTCAAGCCGACCGAAGGGCTGACGCTCGCGGCCGGTGCCACGATCCTCGACACCCGCATCGGCAGCATCGTCGCATCGGGCCAGACCATAACCGGTGCGCGTATCCCCAACACAGCGAACTTCAGCGCCAACGCCTCGATCACCTACGAAGCACCGCTGAACGACGATCTCAGCCTGCTGATGCGCGCGGGTCTGCAGCACCGTGCCGGAGCGCTCAGCTCGCTGCTGCGCATCGGCACGCCCTTCGAACGGCTGGACGGCTACACCACGCTCGACCTGCGCGTCGGCGTGCAGACAGACCGCTGGTCGATCAGCCTGTTCGCGGACAATGTGACCGACGCGTTCATCCCCTACAGCCAGTTCGTTTCCACCGACCCGTCAAACCCGAACGGCGGCGACCCTATCACGGGCAAGGCGCTTTATTTCCAAGGCTCTCCACGCGTGATCGGGATCAGCGCCCGCGTCAATTTCGGGGCAAATTGACGAAGGCCGCCCGCCCGATCGCGCTGCCCGGCCGGACCTCCCATCCGGCCGGGCAGTCATATGCGCCGAAGGGGGCGGAACGAGATCGACAAGCCGTGCCGCTTTCGATTATGGGCGGAGCAGGCCGTGCCGGACGCGCGGCAAGCAATGGCGGGGATAATGGCTTGAACGGGATCAGCAGCATCCGCTTTTCGACATTTCTGGCCGCGCTTTCGGGCGAGATCAGGAAGGTGCGAAGCGGCGAGAAGACGAAGCTGAATCTCCTCTCTTCGGGCGTGCGTCTGCTCGAGGATGTCGGCTACCGCGATCTCAATGTGGAAGACGTCAGCCTCGACGCGGGCCTCGCCAAAGGCACGTTCTACATTCATTTTCCGAGCAAGGACGCCTTCCTCCACGAGATGGCGCGCCGCTATGTCGATTACGAGCGCCAGATCTATCCGGTGCTGCCCTCCAACCATTCGCATTACGCCAATGTGCGGCAATGGATCGCCTGGTATGAAACCACCTTCATGAACAACGTGGGCGTGCTGCGCGCCATGGTGCAGATGGCGGATGTCGACGCGACGATGTGCGCGATCTGGCACGACCGCAACGAGGCAATCGCCGACCGCACGCTGGAATTCGCCGTGCGCCGCATGGGGAAACCGCCAAGGGACCGCGACCTCTTTCACCTGATGCAGCGCACCGCGGGCGGAATGCTCGACCAGAGCCTGTTCGCGCGCCTCAGGATTCAGGCCGGCCCCGGCATCAAGCAGGAGTACCCGGCCGAGTTCCTGATCGAACTGCACGCCCTGATGCTCTACCGCGCGCTTTACGGCCAGAACCCGCCTGCGGATCAGGCAGGCGAGATTTGTGCGCTGGTGGAGATGCAGGTTCCCGAATGACACGCATCGCGGTTTTCGGAACCGGGATCATGGGCGCGCCGATCGCGCGCAACCTCGCGGCGGCGGGGCATGATGTCGTCGTCTGGAACCGCTCGTTCGACAAGGCCGAGGCGCTCGCCGGTCCGGGGATCACGCCCGTGCGCGGGGCGCGCGAGGCAGCGCGCGGCGCCGACGCGGCGATCCTGATGGTGAGCACGGGCGCGGTGTGCGACGCGCTGCTGTTCGGGGACGACGGGATCGCGGCGGCGCTGCCGCGCGGCGCTACCGTCATCGTGATGAGTTCGATCCCGGTCGAGACAGCGCGTGCGGAGGCGCAGCGGCTCGCCGACGCCGGCATCGACTATGTCGACGCGCCGGTTTCGGGCGGCGAGCGCGGCGCGGTCGCGGGAACGCTGACCATCATGGCCGGGGGCAGGGCGGACGTGGTTTCGAAGGCGGCAGGCTGGCTCGTGCCCGTCGGCCGTGTCACGCATGTCGGCCCGGCGGGAAGCGGGCAGCTCGCCAAGCTCGCCAACCAGCTGATCGTCGGGGTGACCATCGGCGCGGTGGCGGAGGCGCTGCTGCTCGTCGAGGCGGGCGGCGGCGATGCGGAGGCGGTGCACCGCGCGCTGCAGGGCGGCTTCGCCGACTCGACGATCTGGCGCCAGCACGGCGAACGCATGATCCGCGGCGACTTCCAGCCCGGCGCCCATGCCACAGTCCAGCTCAAGGACCTCGACACCTCGACCCGGCTCGCCGGAAGCCTCGGGCTGGAACTCCCCTTCGCGGACCTCGCCCGCGACCTCTACGCGGCGATGTGCGAAGGGCCGCGCGCGGTGCTCGATCACAGCGCGCTCTACCTGGAACTCTCCGAGCGCCGGCACGGCTGAGCAGGCCGTTTTCACTGTAAATGACCAAATAGTCATGCGTGCTTCGTGCGCAGAATGGCCTGTGAACGCGGAATGACGAACACACGCGTGGGCAAATCAGGGCTTGTTAACATGACTTGATGGTCATATTGTTCCCGACAAGGAATCGGGGAGGCATTCGGGGCAATGACGACGGGCGACATGGCGACGCTGGCCGACCAGCTGCGCTTCCCGGAAGGGCCGGTCGCGCTGGGCGACGGCAGCGTGCTCGTCGTCGAGATCGAGGGCCGCAGCCTGACGCGCGTGGGCCCCGACGGCGCGATCCAGCGGCTGGCGATGCTCGAAGGCGGCCCGAACGGCGCCGCGCTGGGCCCGGGCGGCTGGGTCTATATCTGCAACAGCGGCGGCTGGACCTATGTGCGCGAGGGCGCGTGGACGCGCCCCTCCGGCCAATCGGAAACACCGGGCTGGATCGAGCGGGTCCACCTCCAAACGCTGCGGACCGAGCGGCTGTATGAAGCCTGCGGCGACGCCCCGCTCCGCGCGCCCAACGACCTTGTCTTCGACGCGGGCGGCGGCTTCTACTTCACCGATCACGGCAAGCGCGGCGCGCGGACGATGGATGTCGGGCGCGTCTGCTACGGCCACGCCGACGGCCGCCCGCTCGTCGAGGTCGCGGCGGGGCTCATCACGCCCAACGGCATCGGCCTGTCCGCCGACGCGCGGACGTTGTTCGTGGCGGAAACCATCACCCGCCGCCTCTGGGCGTTCACGCTTTCGGCGCCCGGCGTGATCGCGCCCGAGCCGTGGCCATCGCCGTGCGGCGGGCGGCTGGTCGCGGCGCTGGAGGGCGCGGCCTATCTCGATTCGCTGGCGATCGATGCGGCGGGCAATATCTGCGTCGCCTCGTTCAACCGCTGCGGCATCCACGAGATCTCGCCGGACGGCGCGCACCACCGCTTCGTCCCGCTCGACGATTTCTACGCGACCAACATCGCGTTCGGCGGGCCGGACAACCGCACCGCCTACGTCACCCTGTCGTCGTCCGGGCGCCTCGTCGCGCTGCCGTGGCCGCGCCCGGGCCTGCCCCTCGCTTTCCAGGATACCATCGCATGACCGTTTTCGCCGACAACCTCCTTGCTGGCCACGCCGCGTTCGTCGCGGGCGGCACCAGCGGCATCAACCTCGCCATCGCCAAGGCCTATGCCGCCGCCGGAGCGAAGGTCGCCGTGTTCAGCCGCAAGCCGGAGAAGGTGGAGGCGGCCGTCGCCGAGATCGGTCACGGCGCGCTCGGCTTCGCGGCCGACGTGCGTGAAGCCGATGCGGTTCAGGCCGCGATGCGCAGCGCCGCCGACGCGTTCGGGCCGCTTTCGATCGTCGTGTCGGGCGCGGCGGGGAATTTCATCGCGCCGGCCGCGCAGATGTCGGCGAACGCGTTCCGCACCGTCGTGGAGATCGACCTGATCGGCACGTTCAACGTGCTGCGCGCCGCCTATGACGTGGCGCGGAAACCGGGGTGCCGGATGATCAACATCTCCGCCCCGCAATCGACCGCGCCCTATTGGGGGCAGGCGCACGTCTGCTCGGCGAAGGCGGCGATCGACATGCTGACCCGCGCGCTGGCGCTGGAGTGGGGGCCGGAAGGCATCTGCGTCAACGCCATCGTCCCCGGCCCCATCGACGGCACCGAAGGCATGGCCCGCCTCGCCCCGACGCCGCAGGCGCGGCGGATCGCCGAGAGCGCGACCGCGCTCGGCCGCTTCGGCACCACCGAAGACATCGCCGAGATGGCGCTGTTCCTCGCGTCGGACGCCGGCCGCTACGTTACCGGCGCGATCCTCAATTGCGACGGCGGACAGACACTTTCGGGCGGGGGCGCCTTCTCGCCCGCCGTCATCGCCGCACACGGCTGAGCTGCAGGAGAGCGAGATGCGCAAATCCCCCAAGGTCATCATCACCAGCGCGACGACAGGCGCGATGCACATGCCGATCATGTCGCCGTACCTGCCGATCACGCCCGACGAGATCGTCGCCGATTCGGTGGCGGCGGCCGAAGCGGGCGCCGCAATCGTCCACCTGCACGCGCGCGATCCCGAAACCGGCTGCCCGGTCACCGATCCCGCCGTCTACGCGCTCTATCTTTCGCGCATCAAGCAGCAGTCGGACGTGATCATCAACATCACCACCGGCCAGCCGGCGATCCGCCGCAACCCCGAAACCGGCGGCTTCGACGTGAAGAGCAACTGGGCCGAGGTGATCGAGGAACGGCTCGCGGCGCCCAAGGAATTCTCACCGGAGATCACCAGCTTCAACATGGGGCCGATGAACGCCGCGAGCTGGATGCTGGGGCGCAAGTATGACTTCGACAAGCTGCGCGACTGGGAGAAGCTGTTCGTCCAGTCGACCCGCGACCTGACCATGGCCAACACCTGGGCGAGCATGGAGAAGATCGCGCAGGAGCTGGGGCGCGACCGCGGCGTCGTGTTCGAATACGAATGCTTCGATATCGGCCATCTCTATTCGCTGAAGATGCTGGAGACGATGGGCGTGGTGGAACCGCCCTATTTCATCCAGTCGGTGTTCGGCTTCCTCGGCGGCATCGGCAGCACGCCGCGCCATGTCCTCCACTTCCGCGAAACCGCCGACGAGCTGTTCGGCGACACCTATTACTGGTCGCTGCTGGCAGCGGGGAAGGAGCAGATGCGCCTTACCACGCAGGCGGCGCTGCTGGGCGGCAACGTCCGCGTCGGCATGGAGGACAGCCTGTGGCTCGGCAAGGGCCAGCTGGCCAAGTCATCCGCCGAGCAGGTGGCGAAGATCCGCCGCATTCTGGAAGAACTCGGCCTCGAGATCGCGACGCCTGACGAGGCGCGCGCAATCCTCGGCACCAAGGGCAAGGACAAGGTGAATTTCTGATGGGTTCCACCCCTGCCCCGCCGAACCACAACCAGAGCGTTTCAGAGCGTCTTTTCACGCGCGCGCAGGCGGTGATGCCGTCGGGCTACACGCGCCATCTCGCCGTCGCCAAGCCCTATCCGATCTATGCCGATCACGCCGAAGGCTGCTGGATCACCGACGTCGAGGGCAACCGCAAGATCGACTGGATCAACAACTTCTCGGCGCTGATCCACGGTCACAACAAGCGCGAGATCATCGACGTGCTTTCGGCGCAGGCGGCGCGGCTGATGTCGGCGGTGCTGCCGACCGAATGGGAGGTTGAGCTCGCGGAGATCCTCTGCGCGCGCATCCCCTCCATCGAGCGCGTGCGCTTCATGAACAGCGGCACCGAAGCGAACCAGATCGCGGTGAAGGCCGCGCGCGCCTATACCGGCAAGCCCAAGATCGCCAAGATGGAGGGCGGCTATCACGGCCAGTTCGACCTGCTTGAAGCGAGCTTCCAGTCGACGCCCGAAAACTGGGGCGATCCGCGCCGGCCCAAAGCGACCGCCTATCAGGCGGGCCATCCGCAGGGCCTGCTCGACCTCGTGACCATCCTGCCGCTCAACGACATCGAGGCGACCCGCGAAATCCTGCGCGCCGAAGCCGATCAGCTCGCCGCCGTCATCCTCGATCCGCAGCGGCTTCAGCTCGGCATGGTGCAACCCGATCTGGCGTTCCTCGAAATGCTCCGCGAGGAGACCGAGCGGCTCGGCATCGTTCTGATATTCGACGAGGTCTGGTCGCTGCGCGCCGGCTATGGCGGCTATCAGGGCAAGATCGGCATCACCCCCGACCTGACCACGATGGGCAAGATCATCGGCGGCGGCATTCCGGTTGGGGCCTGCGGCGGCAAACAGGAATATATGTCGGTGTTCGAGATCGATTCCGGCGATCCCAAGATCAAGCACAGCGGCACGTTCACTGCGAACCCGATGGCGATGGCCTGCGGCACGACATCGCTGCGGCTGCTGACGCCGGACGCTTTCGACGATCTCGCCGCCAAGGGTGATCGCCTGCGCGAGGGCCTCGCGCAGATCCAGCACGATCTCGATCTCGACGGCGTGGTGCTCGGCGAGGGTTCGATATCGGTGCTGGTGATGACGCGAAAGCCGCTGCGCAATTATCGCGATCTGGCCTTCGCGGCGGCAACCGATCTCGCCGCGCGCCTCCCCATCATCCAGAAACTGCTCGCCGAGGAACAGCTGTTGACGATGCGCGGCGGTTTTGTCGGATCGACGCCGATGACGAATGATGACATCGATTTCACGATCGCGGGGGCGCGCCGCGCGTTCACGCGCTTCAAGGCCCTGTAGACGGCAAGGGACGACGACGTATGCGCGATTCCATTCGGACCCACCCCTTCCGCTGGTTCTACGCGATCGCGTTCGGCATCGCTTCGCTGCTGTGGACGTATGCCGTCGTCGCGGAGATCGTGGCGCCCGATGCCTATGGTCCGGGTCAATCGCTGGTCGATCATTATTTCACGGTGCGGGCAGAGGTTCTCGCCGCGCATCCGCTGATCGCCGCGCACCCTGACGGGGTTCCGGCGACGCTGCTGTCTTACTGGGCGGTGCCGCTGGTGTTTCCGTTCCTGTTCTTTCCCGGCGCACCGACCACGGCGGCGCTGATCGTCGTCGCGGCCGGGTGGGGGAAATCGGGCCTGAAGGCACTGCTCTCGCTCTATCACCCGCTGCGCGGCAGCCTCGGCTGGCGTGAGGGCGCGCGGCTCTATCTCACGCTCCTGCTGCTGGTCGCGGGCGTTGCCGCGCTGGCCGGGACAGTCACCTGGCTCCGTGCGGGCGACCTCGCCCTGCCGGGGCTCATCCAAGGCTTCGGCCTGCAATCCGCCGCCATGTTCGCGAGCGCGTGGCTCGTCGCGCTCTTCGCCAATCAAGGCGCCCTGCTGGAGGAACTCGGCTGGCGGGGGTTCGCGTGGCCTCTACTCGTCCGCAAGTTCGGGGTGCCGCTCGTCGCCGCGGTCGTGCTCGGCATCTGCTGGGCGCTTTGGCATTTCCCGCGCGAGGTGCCGCTGCTGCTCGCCGGGCAGAACACGCTACCGCGTCTGCTCGCGGGGCAATCCGTGTTCATCGCAAGCTGCGTGGGGATGACCATCGTCGCCGGCTATTTCGTGAACCTGTCGGGCGGCAGCGTGTGGCCGGCGATCATCGTGCACGGCAGCTTCAACATGATCGGTTCGGCGATGCGTATCGAGCTTCCGGGCGCAGGCGGATCGGGACAGGTGCACATCAGCCTGATGGTGCTGTGGATCATCCTCGCCGCCGCCGTGCTGCTGGTCGCGGGGCGCGATCTCGGCTGGCAGCGGCGCATGGCGCTGCACGGTGGCGATGGCAACACCGACCCCTCGCAGCTCTGGTCGAAAGAAGGCAGCAACTGATGTTCCCCGACAGCCAATCCCGCTCCGCCGCGCTGTTCGACCGCGCGCGTGCCGTCCAGCCGGGCGCCAACACGCGCCACATGATCACCTTCGCGCCCTATGTGATCTACGCGGAACGCGGCAACGGCTGCCGCGTGACCGATGTCGACGGCAACGTGTTCATCGACTGGGTCAACAACTTCTCCACGAACATCCACGGCTACGGCTACCCGCCGATCGTCGAGGCGATCAAGGCGCAGGCGGAGCGGATGCTGTGCTGCATCCTGCCGACCGAGGCCGAGATCGCGCTTTCCGAGATCATTGTGGAACGCTGGCCGGGGATCGATCAGGTGCGCTTCACCAACAGCGGCACCGAAGCAGTGATGGTCGCGGTGAAGGCCGCGCGCGCGATCACCGGCCGGAGCAAGATCGCGAAGACCGAAGGCGGCTATCACGGCCAGTTCGATCTCGTCGAGGCCAGCTTCCTGCCGACACCCGCCAACTGGGGGCCGGAGGATCGCCCGGCCGCGCCGCCGCTCGGCCACGGCACGCCGCAATCGCTGCTGGACGAGGCCGTCATCGTCCCGTTCAACGCCGTCGATGCCACGCTGGCGCGGCTCGAGGAGGAGAAGGACGCGCTCGCCGCCGTGATCATCGATCCAATCCCGGCAAGGCTCGGCTTCGCACCGGCGAGCGAGGCGTATCTCGCGGCGCTGCGCCACTTCTGCACGGAGAACGGCATCGTGCTCATCTTCGACGAGGTGTTCTGCGGGCGGGCCGGCTATCACGGCGCGCAGGGGCGCCTCGGCGTGCTTCCCGATCTCACCGCGCTCGGCAAGATCATCGGCGGCGGACTGCCCATCGGCGCAGTGGGCGGCACAAAGGAAGCGATGGCGATCTTCGACAATCTCGCCGGGCCACTGAAGATGAGCCACAGCGGCACGTTCACAGGGAACCCGATGAGTATGGTCGCCGGTATTGCGGCGATGCGCGGGCTGACGCCGGAGGTGTTCGCACAGCTAGAGGCACAGGGCGAACGCCTGCGGCGCGGGCTGATGGAACGCATGGCAGCGTTTGGCCTCGACATGCGCGCCAACGGGCTCGCCTCCATGACGAGCCTGCAGTTCTTTTCGGAGCCCGCCGACAATTACCGCGAATTCCACAATCGCTCGGGCGACGCCTATCTCGACCGGATGCGGCGCCTCCACCGCGACATGCTGAACGCCGGGCTGCTGATGGCGACGCGCGGCCTGATGGTGGGATCGACGGCGATGGCCGACGCCGACATCGACGAGACGCTGGCGCGCGCCGAAACGGCCTTGCAGGCGTTCGCAGAGAGAGAGGCCGCATGAACCGCCGCTTCTCGACGAGCGTTTCGCTGATGTTCCGCGAATTCGCCATGCCGGAACGGTTCGCGCAGGCGAAAGCCGCGGGCTTCGAAGGCGTGGAGATCCAGTTCCTTGCCGAGGGCGACCGCGCCGAAATGGCGACAGCCGCAGCGGCAGCGGGGATTGGCGTTACGCTCATCAACGTCGACATGGGCGACTACATGGCCGGCGGCACGGGCCTATCGGGGGTTCCGGGCCGCGAGGCGATGTTCCGCAACGAATTCGCCAGCGCGCTCGATGCGGCGGAGGTGCTGGGCGCCCGCTTTGTCCACCTTGGGCCGTCGCGCGTGCCGACGGGCGTGGACCGCATCGCGTGCCTCGATACGTATCGCCGCAACATCGACCATGCCGTGGCGGCGGCCGCGCAGCGGAGCAGCACGGCACGGCTGCTGGTCGAGCCGATGAACCGCGTCGACGCGCCGGACGCGCTGATCAACGACATCGACGACGGCGCCGCGCTGATCCGGGCCGCTTACGAAGGCGTGATCGGGCTGCAGTTCGATATCTATCATGTCGCAATGAACGGCCACGATCCGGTCGAGGCCTACGCCCACCACCGTGACATTGCCGCACACGTCCAGTTCTCCGACATTCCGGGGCGGCAGCCGCCGGGCGACGGCACGCTGGATTTCGCGGGCATTTTCGCAGGCATCGAAAGCCACGGCTACGACGGCCTGTTCGGCGCCGAATACATGCCGCGCCAGCCGACGCTGGAAACGCTCGGCTGGATGCAGCGGCTTGCCTGACGTGTCGGACATCGACCTCCTGACGGACAAAGGCATCCACGGCGCGGTGGTGCGCGTCGAGGATGCCGACGGCGCGCCGCTTCTGGTCGCCGCGGACGGCGAAGCGCGGCCCGGCATCGCCATGACCGCCGCGCACGGCTTCCACATCGCCAGCGTCACCAAGACGATGACCGCCGCGATCGTGCTGCAGCTCGCCGAGGACGGCGCGCTCGGCCCGCGCGGCATCGACAGCGCTTACGGCGACTTCGGCGTGTTCGCGCCGGAGATCACGGCGCGGCTGCACAGGAGCGGCGGCGAGAGCCTCGCGCACCGCATCACGCTGAGGCATCTGCTGACGCACACCAGCGGTCTCCGCGATGCGATGGAGGATGACGCGGCGACGCTCGGCGGGCCGGCGCCGGACTCGTTGATCGGGCGGATACTGGCGCCGGGCGGCGATCCGCGCCACGCATGGAAGCCGTGGGACCCGGAATGGCCGCTCGACCCCGAGGCCGGGGTGATCAACCTGTTCCTCGCGAACGGCACGGCGGACGCGCCGCTCGCCGCGCC
>JAEULI010000152.1 GCA_016793845.1 Sphingosinicella sp. | reverse complement strand
TCGCGGTCGTCGTGCTCGTTTCGGTCTACAACGCGCCGCAATCGCAGGGCGCGGTGCAGCAGATCGCCTATTCTGAGTTCATCACCAAGGTGAACGAGGGCGCCGTCCGCGAGGTCGATATCCGCGGGCAGGACATCGCGGGCCGCCTGACCAGCGGCGAGATGTTCAGCACCTATTCGCCGGGCGACCCCGGCCTCGTCGAGCGCCTCGAAGCCTCGGGCGTCAAGTTCAAGGCGCAGCCGGAAGAAAGCCGCTCCCTGCTCGCCGCGATCCTCATCAACATCCTGCCCTTCCTGCTGATCCTCGGCATCTGGATCTTCGTGATGCAGCGTATGCAGAACGGCGCGGGCAAGGGCGCCATGGGCTTCGGCAAGAGCCGCGCCAAGCTGCTCACCGAAAAGCAGGGCCGCGTCACCTTCGACGACGTCGCCGGTATCGACGAAGCGCGCGAGGAACTTGAGGAAATCGTCGACTTCCTGAAGGACCCGGGCCGCTTCTCGCGCCTCGGCGGCAAAATTCCGAAGGGTGCGTTGCTCGTCGGCTCGCCCGGCACCGGCAAGACGCTGCTCGCGCGCGCCATCGCGGGCGAGGCGAACGTGCCGTTCTTCACCATTTCCGGCTCCGATTTCGTCGAGATGTTCGTCGGCGTCGGCGCCAGCCGCGTGCGCGACATGTTCGAGCAGGCGAAGAAATCCGCGCCGTGCATCATCTTCATCGACGAGATCGACGCGGTCGGCCGCCATCGCGGCGCCGGTCTCGGCGGCGGCAACGACGAGCGCGAGCAGACGCTGAACCAGCTCCTCGTCGAGATGGACGGCTTCGACGCGAACGAAGGCATCATCATCATCGCCGCGACGAACCGCCCGGACGTGCTCGACCCCGCGCTGCTGCGCCCCGGCCGCTTCGACCGTCAGGTCGTCGTGCCGCGCCCGGACATCGAGGGCCGCGAGAAGATCCTGCGCGTCCACATGCGCAAGGTGCCGCTGGCGCCGGACGTCGACGCGCGCACCATCGCGCGCGGTACGCCCGGCTTCTCGGGCGCCGATCTTGCGAACCTCGTCAACGAGGCGGCGCTGATGGCGGCGCGCAAGTCGAAGCGCCTCGTCGGCATGGCCGAGTTCGAGGAAGCCAAGGACAAGGTCATGATGGGCAGCGAGCGCCGCTCGATGATCATGACCGAGGACGAGAAGAAAATGACCGCCTATCACGAGGCCGGTCACGCCATCGTCGCGCTGCACGAGGCGGCGTCCGATCCGATCCACAAGGCGACGATCATCCCGCGCGGCCGCGCGCTCGGCATGGTGATGCGTTTGCCGGAGCGGGACCAGTATTCCTACCACCGCGACAAGATGCACGCGAACCTCGCCGTCTCGATGGGCGGCCGCGTCGCCGAAGAGATCATCTTCGGCTACGACAAGGTTTCCTCGGGCGCATCGTCCGACATCCAGTACGCGACCGATCTTGCGCGCAGCATGGTCACGCAGTGGGGGCTTTCCGACAAGCTCGGGCCGATGAAGCTCGCGGAAAACCAGGAGGAAGTCTTCCTCGGTCACAGCGTCACCAAGACGCAGAATGTGTCCGAACAGACCGCGCAGCTGATCGATCACGAGATCAAGGAGATCGTGATGCGTGGCTATGAGCGGGCGAAGAGCCTGCTCACCGAGAACAGCGAAGAGCTGCACACGCTCGCGCAGGCGCTGCTCGAGTACGAGACGCTCTCGGGTGACGAGATCAAGGCGCTGCTCGCGGGTGAAGGCGTGGACCGCGACCGCGGCGCCCGCAATCGTCCCGCCCCTGTCTCCACCGGTGTCAGCGCCATCCCGAAGACGGGCAAGCGCGGCTTCGGCGGGGAGCCGAGCCCGCAGGGCGTGTAGTCCGCGGCATCAGACACGAGGGACGGGGCGCTGCGGCGCCCCGTTTTCGTTCGGTCTTACTTCGCGCAAGTCTTCCGCGCCGCCGCCTGCCAGGCTTCGATCCGGCCGCGCAGGGCTTTCAGCGGCAGCGCGCCGCCGGAGAGGACCTGCTGGTGGAAGGCGCGCAGATCGAAGCATTTTCCGAGCGACGATTCCGATTCCGCGCGCAGTGCCGCGATTTCGAGGCCGCCGCTGTCGTAGGAGGTGAGCTGTCCGGGAATGACGGCGATCCGATCGAGAAGATCCGCCGCTGCGGCCTCGTCGAAGCGGCCGCTTTCGACGAGATAGGCCATGGCCTTCTCACGGCTCCAGCCGAACATGTGGATGCCCGGATCGACAACCATGCCGCGTGCCATCCACGCGCGCCGTGTGATGCCCGCGTAGGGCGTTTCATAAACGCCCAGTTCCTCCGCCAAACGTTCCGAATAGCGTGCCCAGCCTTCGACATAGGCGCCGGTGAGCGCGATGCGGAGCAGCGGCACCTTCGCCGCCAGTTCCTGTGTCATGGCGATTTGAAGGTGATGGCCGGGGATCGTCTCGTGCACGACCGTGACTTCGGCGCCGCCCTTCGTCTCGGTCTTCCAGTGATCGAGCGGCAGCATGTAACGGCCCGGCTTCGCAGGATCAGGCTCGGGGAGATAGTGCGCGGGAACGCCGCTTCCTGCCTCTGTCGCGGGCAGCACCTCGATTGCCGCGGGCTGCTTCGGGAGCTGCTGGAAAGCGGTGGCGCTGAGTTTCGTCGTCCGCGCGAGGCTCCGCTTCGAGAAATCGACCAGTTCATCGGCCGTGGCGAAATGATTGTCCGGTGCGTCCTTCACCGCGGCAAGGGTGGCGGCGAGATCGGAGGTTCCGAAGCGCTTGCCGCCGATCGCGATGATATTTTTCACGTTTTGCGCAACGGCCGCCTCGCCGACCGCCATGACCTCGGCGGGCGTGCGGTCCAGTGTCGTCGAGGCACGAAGCAGCGCCTGGTAGCAGGCGGCGCCGTTCGGCAGTTCCGAAAGCGCAATGCCTTCGCGCGCTTTCGGCAGATACTCTTCGGCGAGGAAATCGCGATAGCGTTTCAGCGCATTGTGTACGCCCTCCGCAACGATCGGCCTGAAGCGGGCCTTGAAGGCGGCGTCACCGTCGGCGCGGGCTGGGGCATAGAAGGGGGATTGCTCGGCGGGCAGCGCGAGCAGCCGGTCGAGCTGGCCAACGACGCGGGTGACGACCGAGCGCGGCACGGCATAGCCTTGCTTCAAGCCTTCGCGGAGGTTGGCGATATCCTGATCGGCATAAGCGGGCAGGCCTTCCCAGCGCCGGATCGCATCTTCACGTGCATCGGGCGTGCCGGTGGCCTGCGCCTGCGCAAGCCGCGAAAGCGTGACCTGCCACCCGGTCATGTGGCTGATGCTCCACAGGGGTTGATTGCAAACCCGCAGCCCGCGCGCGGCTTCGAGACCGTCGGCCATCAGCGCGTAGGAGGCGCGGCCGGCGTCGTCGAGCTTTGCTTCGTCTATGCGTTTCAGGTCTTGCCACAGCCGGTCTTCCTCCGCCGCGACGGCGTTCAGGGTTTCAGGGGCGATGGGCGGCAGTGCCGACTGGCGTGCACCCTCGATCCCGGAAAGCGGCACGAGTTCGGGGCTGCTGCGGAGCAGGAGTGCAATGTAGCGACCGGAGAGCGCGTCGATTGTGGGTTGTGCCGCCGCTGTTTTCGGCACGGCCGCGGATGCAAGAACGAATGCTGCTGTGAAACCTGTGAATACCGGCCGCGATATACGCATCGCTACCCTCCCGTTTTCTTCCTCGTCCCGCCGGTCTCTATGGCGCCCCGGACCATGGCGACGCAATCCCGATAAAGACAAAATTTTCGTAATGGAGAATTTCAAGGCGCGCTAAACCGAGCCGAGGTTCCACTCAGCTTGCGTTCATTCCCTTCGTCACATAGTCGAAACGACCATGTGGGATCGACGGGGAAGGGGGCTTTCATGCTGAAGCGTGTGCTGTTTATGGCTCTGGTGCTGGCGTCGGGGACGGCTGCCGCGCAGACAAATGTGCCTCCCGAAGAGCTTTACGGCCGCTATGCGCCGGGCGGGGACTGTTCGAAGCAGCCGCGCATCGAAGTGGGCAAGGCGGGCGTGGTCATCGATACGGCGGCGGGGCGGCAGGGGCCGCTTCCCATCGACGTCTGCTATTCCTGCGCGGGTGGCGCGCAGTACGAAGGCATCCAGCGCTGGGTCGGGATCAAGTACGGCAAGGACAAGTGGGGCGGGGACAACATGCCCGTGATCATGATGTTCAACGCCGACGAGAAACGCGGCACGGTCCAGATCGAGCATGACGATACGCTGAAAACGCCCATCGGCGCGCCGATGACGCAGGTTGTGCGGGCAAAGCTGTTTCGCCAGTGCGGGGCTGCGGTGCCCGCCGCGCCTTCCGCTGCCGCTGCCAAGCCGGCGCCTGCGGCGGTTCCACCGAAGGCGGCAGTGACCGCGAAAACGCCCGCGGATGGTTTCGCGGCCGTGCTCGGCGGGCTGCTGAAGCCCGGCGATTATCCGGCGAACAGCTTTTACGACTGGCGGCATATCGAAACCGCGCCGCACGTGACGTGGGCGGCGTTGCCGCCCGAGATGCTCGACAAGCCGATGTCGAACGGCGAGTATTTCCGCCGCGCGGGCATCGCGACCGTCGCCAGGCAGCAATTGAAGGTGCTTGCGGGCGGCGCACGCACGATGGTGATGAACCTCTATTTCAAGAACGAGGGGAAGCCGATCGGTACGCCTGCCCTGCTCGCGGCGCTGAAGGGTGCGGGCTACACAGCGACGCTCGCGCGCTGCCCGAAGCTGAAGGGCCTGAACGCGCCGGTTTGGTATCGTCTTTCGGCGCCGGGTAAGCGCCCCGGCTATCTGTGGGTGACGGGCGCACGGCCGCCGCAGCAGCCGTGGGAAGGCTTCAGCCTTTCGCTCGACGAGGCGATGAAGCCGCTGACCCCGCGCGAGGCGGCGGTCTATACGGACAAATGCGCCTGAAAAGCCGCCGCTCGACCTGACGATTTCGCCCGGGTGGCGGGATGCGCCGCCACCGGTTAAAGTGCCGCTCAAATCCAAGCGTTTTGAGGGAGACGCGTTATGGCGACTGCGGCCATTCTGCCGGCTGAGGCGAAATCCATTGAAGCGATGACGGCGCTGCTGGCTCGGCAGCGTGCGGCATTCATGGCGGAATTGCCCGTTGCCGCCGCTGTTCGCAAGGATCGCTTGCGCCGCGCGGTCGACCTCGTGCTGACGCATCAGGACCGGTTCGTGAAGGCGCTCTCGGAGGATTTCGGCCACCGGAGCGCCGAGCAGACGCTGGTGACGGACATCATGGCTTCGGTGAAGCCGCTGAAGCACGCGATCAAGCACCTCGACGCATGGATGCGGCCCGAACGGCGGAAGCTCGATTTTCCGCTCGGCCTGCTCGGCGCGAAGGCGGAGGTCGTGTATCAGCCCAAAGGCGTCGTCGGCATCATCAGCCCGTGGAACTTCCCGGTGAACCTGACCTTCGGGCCGCTCGCGGGGGTGTTCGCGGCAGGCAACCGGGCGATGGTGAAGCCGTCTGAATTCACGCCTATCACTTCCGCGCTGATGGCGGAGCTTGCCGCGCAGGCGTTCGACGAGACGGAGCTCGGCTTCGTCATCGGCGGGCCGGAGGTGGGCAAGGCGTTTTCGGGGCTGGCGTTCGATCACCTGATCTTCACGGGGGCCACGGCCGTCGCGAAGCATATCCTGCACGCGGCGGCGGAGAACCTCGTGCCGGTGACACTGGAGCTTGGCGGCAAATCGCCCGTGATCGTCTCGCGCAGCGCCGATATCGCGCAGACGACGGAGCGTGTCGCGCTCGGCAAGATGATGAACGCGGGCCAGATCTGCCTTGCGCCCGATTATCTGCTGGTGCCGAGCGAGAAGGAGGGTGAGGTTGTCGAGGGGCTGAAGACGGCGGCGGCGAAGATGTATCCGTCGCTCCTCGCCAACGACGACTACACGTCGGTGGTGAACGCGCGCCACCGCGAGCGGCTGCAGGGCCTGCTCGACGATGCCGCCGCGAAGGGCGCGGAGATCGTCACCGTGAATCCGGCGAACGAGGATTTCGCGAACACCAACTCGAATAAGATGCCGCTCAGCATCGTGCGCAATGTCTCGGACGATATGCGCGTGATGCAGGAGGAGATTTTCGGGCCGGTGCTGCCGGTGAAGACCTACCGCGAGACGGACGAGGCGGTGGCGTTCGTGAACGGGCGCGACCGGCCGCTCGGGCTCTATTATTTCGGCACGGACGGCGCGGAGGAGCGGCGCGTGCTCGATCGCACGGTGTCGGGCGGGGTTACGGTGAACGATGTGATCTTCCATGTTTCGGCGGAGGATCTGCCGTTTGGCGGCGTCGGGCCGTCGGGCATGGGGAGCTACCATGGGGCGGACGGTTTCCGCACGTTCAGCCACGCGAAGAGCGTCTATCGCCAGCCGAAGCTTGACCTTGCGGGCCTCGCGGGCTTGAAACCTCCCTACGGGAAGAAAACCCGCGCCACGCTCGCAAGGGAACTGAAGCCATGATCCTCCGCCGCATCGAAGGCCGCCGTCGTGATCTTGGAGGGGGCTTCGTGGTGCGGCGGGTGCTTCCGGTGGCGGGCCAGCGGATGGTGGGGCCTTTCATCTTCTGGGACCATTTCGGGCCGGTGGACTATGCGCCCGGCGAGCGTTTCGACGTGCGCCCGCACCCGCACATCAACCTCGCCACGGTGACCTATCTGTTCGAGGGCGAGATCTTCCACCGGGACTGCCTCGGCAGCGCGCAGGCGATCCGCCCCGGTGCGGTGAACTGGATGACGGCGGGGCGGGGCATCACGCATTCCGAACGCACCTCGCCGGAAGTGCAGGCGGCGGGTCAGCGCATGGAAGGCATTCAGGCGTGGGTGGCGCTCCCGAAAACGCACGAGGAGGTGGAGCCGAGCTTCGTGCATCATCCGGCGGACACGCTGCCGGTGATCGAACGGGACGGGGCGCGGCTCACGGTGATCGCGGGCACGGCCTACGGCAAACAGTCCCCTGTCGGTGTCGTCTGGCCGACGTTCTACGTGGACGTGGATGCTAAGGCGGGCGCCACGATCGATGTCTCCACCGAGCATGAGGAGCGCGCGATCTATGTGGCGAGCGGCCGCATCGCGCTCACCGGCGGCGAGGTTGCCGAGGAGGCGACGATGCTCGTGCTCGAACCCGGCGCGACGGTGGAATGGACGGCGGAGACCGATGCGCGCGTGCTGATGCTCGGCGGCAAGGCGATGGACGGGCCGCGCGAGATCTGGTGGAACTTCGTCTCCTCCCGCCCGGAGCGCATCAACCAGGCCATCGACGACTGGGACGCCGACCGCTTCGCGCACATTCCGGGGGATGACGACGAGCGTATCCCGCTGCCGAACGATCCGCGGCCGAAGGCATAGCGACGCCCGCCCGGAACGGCTTGTTTTGAACGCATTGGCGCCGTATCGCTGAGCCGCGTCCGGGTATCAGCCGCCCGGTTTCTTGCCGGGATCGCTCGCGTGTTCCAGTCTGTGGGTGTATTTTTCCGTTCTCTGCCTGCGCGGTTTCGCGCGGGGTTCGAGCGGCGCGCCGCGGGCATCCTGTTTGCGCTCTTCATCGAAGGGCTGCTGGCACTGCTGCTGCTGACGCTGGTACCCTCGATTTCCGAGAAGGTGGTGCCGATGGCGGTGTTCCGGCTCGACATGATCCGCGATGAAGAGCCAGAGAGCGAAGCGGAAGCCCCGGAAACACAAAGCGCTGCCGCGCAGCCGCCGGAGCTGAAATCCCCGCCGAAGCCGGTCGAACCCCCGCCGGTTCCGATCGAACTGCCGGTGATTCAGCTTTCGCGCGAGGAGATGGCGGCAACCGACATCGCGAATCTGCCGCCGCCGACCGCGCCCGCACCGCGGCCCATGATGGGGCCGCCGGCACCGACGTTTGCCGGCGACAGCCAGCGTGTCGACGGGACGGGGCCGAACGGCGAGCCGCTTTATGCGGCGTCGTGGTACCGCGAGCCCTATGACGACGAACTGGCCGGCTATCTTTCGACGGCGCGGGGGCCGGGGTGGGGCCTCATCGCGTGCCGCACGGTGCAGGATTTCCGCGTCGAGGATTGCGTGGCGCTCGGCGAATACCCGCAGGGCTCCAACATCGCGCGCTCGGTGCTTGCCGCCGCGTGGCAGTTCCGCGTACGCCCGCCGCAGATCGGCGGACGGGCGATGGTCGGCGAATGGGTGCGCATCCGCATCGACTACGGTCTCGAACGGCGCGCGGCGCGGCACTAGACTTCAAAAGAAAACGGCGGCCCTTTCGGACCGCCGTTTCGTTCAGCGTATGAGGCCGGTTTACTTCGCCTTGCGGCGGCGCACTGCGCCAAGGCCGGCGAGGCCGAGGCCGAAGAGGGCCAGCGCAGCCGGTTCCGGCGTGTCGACGGGCGGCGGCGGCGGGATCAGGTCGCCGGTGATGAGGACGTTGTCGATCTTCACCCAGTCTTCCCTGTCGTCCCAAGACTTCGTCTTCCACTTCGTGCACTTGCCCTTGCGGTCGTATTTCGTGCACTCGACGGTGGAGTAAGAGTTGTTCTTCGAGACAAGCTTGAAGATGAGGTCGAGCCCGGCGACGTCCTCGACATCAAGCGCGAGCGAGACGTTGTACCAGTTCCACGCGCTATCGAGCGAAACCGAATAGACGAGATCGCCGAAGTAGACCTCCAGCACGTCGCCAGCTTCGGTTTCCCAGGGCTTGTACTGGAACGACAGCACGATGTTCTCATAGCCCGTGAGGTCGATGTCGTTCTGCGTCGCCGTGACTTCGCCGGCGGGAGTCTGCTTCAGGCGCAGCACCTGGTCGCCAGCGCCGCGGCCGAAGAGATCGACTTCGCTCGTGTGGTTTTCAACCCAGCCGTTGCCGACCGTGCCGTGAACACCACGGTTGAAATTGTCCTGGAACAGAGTTGTCGCGTTTGCCGCGGTTGCGCCGGCCAGAAGGCCGATGGTCAGTGCAGAACCGAGCAGGTTCCGGATCATCGTCGAACGCATCAGAATCTCCATAACGTCAAAGTAACGAGCTTGACCTTGTTATACACGTGCCTAGCACGAACCGTGCCACCCAAGCTCTTTCAACGAATTTTATGGTTAATCATGTTTCGGTATCGTAACTTTGTAATATATCCCGACACTGTTTTGGATTGATGCGAAGTTGGGTTTCCGGGCTGCAAATTTGCCCGTGCGATGGCGCAATTGAGCAAATTGATGGCCTGTTTCGATAAGCGGCCCGGCCATGTCGCCTCTATGACAAGGGTATGGATGGGCGCTTTCCGGCACGCTTGTGGGCGATGTGCTCGTTGGTGGTGTGCGGCTGATCTTCGAATTGCCCTGGGGAGACAAAGCGGATGACGCTGAAAGCAAATCTGATCCGCTGGCACCGCTGGGCAGGCCTTGCAGCGGCGGCGTTCTGGCTGGTGCAGGCGCTGACCGGCGTGCTGATCGTCTTTCACTGGGAAATCCGGGATGCATTCATCCCCGGCGCGCATCGGCAGACCGATCTTGCCGCGATCGAACGCACGGTTGGGCAATTGACTCCCGAAGGTTCGGGCGCACGGCTCGGCTCGATCTGGACGGGCGCGGGTGCGCCCGATCGCTACGATGTGAGCATCACAGGCGATACGCCGGAGGCAAGTCGCAGCGTCCGCATCGACGGCGCGGGGCAGATCCTCGTGGACGGCGATTACACGGGGCCGGCGGCGTGGACGACGCCTCTGGTGCTGATCCACCACAATCTGCTCGCCGGAGACACGGGAAGCTGGATCGTGGGGATCAGCGGCATCCTGCTCGTTACCAATATTCTTTCCGGGCTCTATATCGCCTGGCCGAAGCGCGGACAGTGGGGGCGTGCGCTGCGCGTGCAACGCAAGGGCCAGGCGGCAGTACGCCACTACAGCTGGCACCGGGCGCTCGGCCTGATCGTGGGCGTTCCGGCGCTCGCGAGCATCACGGCAGGCGTGCTGCTGACCTTCGCGGGCGGTGTCGAGCGTATCGTACAGCCGGCGCCGATCGCGGCGCCTGCGGATGCGCCGGTGGGGGCGACGAGCGTCGGCCTTGCCGCAGCGGTGGGAACCGCGCTTGCGGCCTATCCGGGATCAACGCTCGCGGCGGTCTATGCGCCGGAGGGCGAACGACCGGTGTGGCAGATTCGGGTAACGCAGCCCGATGAGGCGCGGCGGGCCTATGGCGCAACGCGCGTGTTCGTGAGCGCGGTGGACGGCCGCATCCTCGCGCGCTTCGATGCGTTGGATGCTGCGCCCAGCCGTGCGTTCGTGGACGGGCTGTTCCCGTTCCACACGGGCGAGATGGGCGGGCTTGCCGGGCGCATCGCGGTTGCAGCGATCGGCGCGTGGCTCGTGACGATGATCATTGTCGGCGTCCTGCTCTGGGCGGCGCGGCGAAAGGTGAGGGCACGATGAGCGTTTTCATTCCGCGTGCTCAGGGCGATATCGCGGCGCTGATCGCCGCGCATCCGCTGGCGTGGATCGTCTCGAACGGGCCGGCGGGCTTCGTTTCGACGCCGCTGCCGCTTCTTGCCGAATGCGACGGCGAGGGGCGGGTGGTTGCGCTGTTCGGGCACTTCGCGAAGCGCAACCCGCACGTGGCGGCGCTGGAAGCCGATCCGCGCGCCGCGATCCTGTTTCAGGGCGCAGAGGGCTATGTGTCGCCGCGTCTCGTCTCCAATCCGACATGGGGGCCGACGTGGAACTATGCCGTCGTGCGCTTCGAGACCGAGGTGGTGTTCGTGCCCGACGAAACGCCGAGCGCGGTCGAGCGGCTGGCAGCGCATCTCGAAAGCACCGGACCCGGCGCGTGGACGGTCGCGGAGATGGGCGCACGCGCGGTGCCGATGCTGGAGCATATCGTCGCCTTCCGCGCGTGGGTGCTTTCGGAGCAGGCGACGTTCAAGCTGGGGCAGGACGAGAGCGCGCAGACCTTCGCGGAAATCGTGGAGCGCCACCCCAATGCGGCGCTCGCGGATGCGATGCGCGGGGCGGCCCGGAAGGAATGACGCCCGGCCCGATTGCGTGGGCGGGCACGCGCCGGCGGCAGTAAGCTGGCGCATCCTTGGGGGATTGAAGCCATGGCGCGTGCGCCGACCCGATATCTGATCCGCAAGCCGCTCGCCGACGTGCGCAGCGATATCGACCGCCACGGTCTCCACCGTGCGCTCGGCCCCGTGCATCTCGTGCTCATCGGCATCGGCTGCATCATCGGCGCGGGCGTCTATGTGATGACCGGCACGGCGGCGGCGAACTATGCCGGTCCGGCGGTGATGCTGTCGTTCGTGTTCGCGGGGCTCGCCTGCGCGTTCACAGGGCTTTGCTACGCTGAACTGTCTTCGACGCTGCCGGTTTCGGGCGCCTCCTACAGCTATGCCTATGCCGCGCTCGGCGAGGCCTTCGCGTGGGGGCTCGGCTGGATGCTGATGCTCGAACTCGGGCTTGCCGGGTCCGCGCTTGCGGTGGGCGTTTCGGGGTATCTCGTCAGCCTGCTCGGGGATTTCGGCATTCATATCCCGGCGGTTCTGGCGACGCCGTTCATCCGGCCCGCGGCGGGCGAGGCGGGCACCGCGTTCGTGACCGGCGGTGGCATCAATCTCGTCGCGACGGCGGCGGTGCTGCTGTTCGCGTTCATCCTGGTGCGCGGGGTTTCTCAGTCGGCGACGATCAATGCGATCATGGTCACCGTGAAGGTCGGCGTGCTCATCGCGTTCATCATCTTCGGTCTGCCGCATGTCGATCCGGCGAACTGGAAGCCGTTCATCCCCGAGAACGAGGGTGGCTTCACTTACGGCTGGGCAGGCGTGCTGCGCGGCGCCTCGATCCTGTTCTTCGCCTATCTCGGTTTTGAGGCGGTGGCGACCGCCGCGCTCGAGGCGAAGAAGCCGCAGCGCGATATCCCGATCGGCATCCTCGGCGCGCTCGCCATCGCGACGATCGTCTACATGGCGGTCGCCGCAGTGCTCACCGGCCTCGTCTCCTACAAGATGCTGAACGTGCCCGATCCGGTTGCCGTCGCCGTTTCGGCGATCGGGATGCCGGTGCTCAGCATCGTCATCAAGGTGGGCGCGCTCACCGGGCTCTGCTCGGTGCTGATGGTGAACACCTACGCGCATTCGCGCGTGTGCTATGCGATGTCGACGGACGGGCTCCTGCCGCCGCTGTTCAGCCGCGTGCACGCGCGCTTCCGCACGCCGCATCAGGGGACGTGGTTCGTCGCGCTGGCGGCGGGTATCGCCGCCGCGTTCCTGCCGATCTCGATGCTTGGCGATCTCGTCAGCCTCGGCACGGGCTGCGTGTTCATCACCGTGGCAATCAGCGTCATCTGGCTGCGCAGCACGCAGCCGGACCTGCCGCGCCCGTTCCGCGTGCCGTTTGGCGGCATCCGCGTCGGAAACCTCTGGCTCGGCGTGGTGCCGATGCTCGCGCTCGCCTTCTGCATCCTCATGATGGCGCCAGTGGTGCTCGACATCATCCGCAAGGCGATGGTCGGGGAGTGGCTGCCCGCCACAATTCTCGGCCTCTACATCGCCTTCGGCATCGCCTTCTACCTTCTCTACGGCGTGCGCCATTCGCGCCTGCGCCGCACCCTTTCGGAAGCCTGAACCCATGAACCAGACGACAGCCGGGGTCGCCGACGACCTCGATCCCGACATTCGCCGTTTTCAGCGCGAGATGGCCGCCGCCTACGGTCGTTACCCCGATTTCGATCGCCTGCCGCTCGCCGAACGGCGCCGCGTCGCGGAGGAGGTGCGTGCGCCGTGGGCCGCAGGCGGCCCGGTGATGCACAGCACCGAAACCCTGAACGTGGGTCCGCTTGGCGTTCGTATCCGCATCCATCGGCCGGACGCGCGGCAGGTGCTGCCTGCGCTGATCTATGTTCACGGCGGCGGCTGGACGCTGTTCAGCCTCGACACGCATGACCGCCTCATGCGCGAGTATGCGGCGCGGGCCGGCGTTGCCGTCGTGGGCGTCGACTACAGCCTGTCGCCCGAAGCGAAGTTCCCGCAGGCGCTCGACGAGATCGTTTCGGTGGTGCGCTGGCTGCGCAGCGAGGGCGCGGCGCACGGGCTCGATCCGCAGCGGATCGCGATCGGCGGCGACTCGGCGGGCGGCAACCTTTCGGTCGCGGCCAATCTGGCGCTGCTTCGAGACGGTGATGCGCCGCTTTCCGCCATACTGGTGAACTACGGCGCCTTCGATCGGGAGTCGGTCTATCCGAGCTATGAGCGCTACGACGGCCCTGAATACAACCTCACGACCGCCGAGATGGCGGTGTTCTGGGCGAATTACCTGCGGGGTGCGCAGGATTTCAGCGACCCGCTGGCCTCCCCGATGAGGGCGGAGGTCGCGGGGCTGCCGCCGACGTTCTTCGCCGTTGCGGCCTGCGACGTGCTGGCGGACGAAAACAGGGCGATGGCGGACCGGCTGCGTGCCGCCGGCGTGCCGGTGACGCTTCGCGAATACGCGGGCGCGACCCACAGTTTTCTCGAAGCCGTGTCGATCTCGCCGCTGGCCGACCGTGCGTTTGCCGAAGCTTCGACGTGGCTGGCAGCGCAGATTTCTGCCAATAATGATAATGACTCGCAATAATGGCCTGATCGCGATACAGTTAGACCCTGCGCCGAAACGCCGTTCGGGCCCGGCGGGAGTAATCTCTGCGTCATAATCAACAAGAGGTTCGAAACTTCATTTCATCGAAGGGGGAATGCAATGACCGTTCATGACCGGACGCTGAAAACGCTGCTGCTTGCCGGGGCGGCACTTACAGGATTCACTACGCTTCCCGCGATGGCGCAGGAGACCGCGCCGACGGGCGCTTCTCTCGAAACCACGCGCACCACGGTGGGCGGGGAAGAGATGATCGTCGTCACCGCACGCAACTATGTGCCCGAAGGCAGCGCGACGGCGAGCAAGACCGATATCCCGCTTATCGAGACGCCGCAGTCGATCTCGGTGGTGACGCGCGACCAGATCGATCTTCTGAACTTTATCGATGCACAGCAGGCCGTCCGCTACACTGCGGGCGTGTTCGGCGAGAACTACGGCCCCGATCTGCGCTTCGATTTCTTCACCGTGCGCGGCTTCACGCCGAAGCAGTACATCGACGGGCTGGCCGCGCCGATCTCCACCTCGATCTATTCGGTCGGTGTCGATCTCTACGCCTTTGAATCGCTCGACCTGCTCAAGGGCCCGGCCTCGGTGCTCTACGGCAACGCCCCTCCCGGCGGCATCTACAACCAGGTCAGCCGCCGCGCGCAGAGCGCCCTTGGCGGCGAGATCAGCGCCAAGTACGGCGAGGACGATTACAAACAGATCGCAGGGACGGTGACAGGCCCGATCGCGGATTCGGTCGATGCGCGGATCACCGCACTCTATCGCGACCGCGATTCGGAACGCGACTTCGTGTCGGCACGCCGCTTCACCGTGGCGCCGACCTTCACGTGGCGCATTGGCGAGCGCACCACGATCACCGGGCTCGGCTATTACCAGTACGACAAGGTGAAGGGTGATACGAACGGCTTCCTGCCCGTTTACGGCACGCTGCTCGACAACCCGGTCGGCAAGGTGAAGCGCAGCACGAACCTCGGCGATCCGGCGAACGTGTACGAGCGCAAGCAGTTCGCGCTCGGCTGGGACGCCGAGCATGAATTCTCCGACAGCCTGAAGTTCCGTTCCAACGTGAAGTGGAGCGATTACAAGGAAGATACGCCCACGGGCATCTACGGCGGTGGCGGCCTTATCGAGACCACCGATCCGCTCGACCCGGATTATTACCGCACGGTCCAGCAGTATAATTTCAGCTACAAGGAAAAGGTGACGAGCTTCGCCACCGACAACCGGATCGATGCGAATTTCGGAACCGGCGGTGCGGAGCACAAGCTTCTTGTCGGCGTCGATTACCGCAACGTCTACAACAAGGCGGATTTCGGCTTCATCTTCGCCAACACGATCGATCTGTTCGATCCGGTGTACGCGCCGCAGGCAACGTATGAACCCGGCTATCCCTCCGCGTTCAACAACCAGCGCCTGAAGCAGACCGGCGTCTACGCACAGGATCAGATCGGCTTCGGCAATTTCTACCTCACGTTCGGCGGCCGCTACGACTGGGTGAAGGTCGCGAGCGCGCTGACGGCGACGACCTCGAAGCAGGACAAGTTCACGTGGCGCGTCGGCGCGAACTACGTGAGCGACAGTGGTTTTGCGCCCTACATCAGCTACGCGACATCGTTCGAACCCGTGCTCGGTGTCGACAGCGTGACCGGCGACGATTTCAAGCCTTCGACCGGCAAGCAGATCGAGGCGGGCATCAAGTATGACGCGCGCGGTCTGCCGGACGACGTGAAGCTGTTCGTCACTGCTGCCGTATTCGACATCAAGCAGAAGAACGTGGTGAGCACGTCGCCTTCGGTGACGCCGGTGTTCGGCACGCAGAGCGGCGAGGTCGAGGTGTGGGGCGGCGAGATCGAACTCGTGGCGCGTATCCGCGAGCAGATCTCGATCAACGGCTCCTACAGCTACAATAACAGCGAAGTGAAGGAATCGAACTTCGCCGGCGAGGTCGGCGCGCCGCTGCCGACGACGCCTAAGCACAAGCTGTCGCTGTTCGTCGACTACACGATCCAGCAGGGTTCGCTCGGCGGTCTCGGCTTCGGCTTCGGCGGACGCTACAACAGCAAGAGCGCGGGCAGCCTGCCGGGCCTGTTCAATCCGGTCGTCTACAACGGTGAAAGCACGACGCTGTTCGATGCGATCATCCACTACGATACGCCGGAATGGCGCTTCGCGATCAACGGCTCGAACATCTTCGACAAGACCTATGTCGCGCGCTGTTCGGGCCCGGCCGGGTGTAACTTCGGTGCCGGTCGCCAGGTCATCGGAACGGTGACGCGCAAGTTCTGATTTGTATGCGTAAGCGTGGGGTGGGGCGGCAAATGGGGGATGACATGAACACACGCGGACAGCTCCGCCATGTCATCCTCGCGGTTGCCGCCGCAGCCCTCTTCGCGTCCCCGGTGGTCGCCGCGAAGAAGAAGGAGGAGGAGCGTCAATCCTCCCCTGTGTCTCCGTCCGCGCCGGACCCGTGGCCGAGTACGTACAGGCCGCTGCCGCGCGCGGACATGCTGATCACCGGCGTCACGATCCTCGATGGTGCCGGTGGTCGGCACGACGCGGCCGACGTGCTGGTGCGGGACGGGCGCGTGGTCGCCGTGGGCCGCAATCTCGATGCGGGCGGCGCAGCGGTCGTCGACGGGCGCGGCAAGTGGGTGACGCCCGGCATCATCGATGTGCACAGCCACAACGGCACGTTCGTGGTGCCGCTGACATCGGTCGACGAGCACGGCTCCGACGTGACCGAGATCAGCGATCCCAACGCCGCCGAGACATGGATCGAGCACGCGGTGAACGCGCAGGACGTCGCCTTCGATCGCGCGCTCGCCGGCGGTGTGACGACGCTGCAGATCCTGCCCGGATCGACGACGATCATCGGCGGGCGTTCGGTGGTTCTGAAGAATGTTCCCGCGATCACCATGCAGGGCATGAAATTCCCCGGCGCACCGCAGGGTCTGAAGATCGCGTGCGGCGAGAATCCGAAACTCTATTACGGTGGGCGCGGGAGTGCGCCGAACAGCCGCCAGGGCGAGCTTGCGATGTTCCGCGCCGCGTTTTCCGCCGCGCAGGATTATCTCGAACGGTCGCGCGGCGAGAAGCCGGGCAGGGGCGGCGGTCATGGTGGCCCGAGGGGACCGCGCAACCTCGAACTCGAAACGCTGGGCGGCGTGCTCACCGGAGACATACGCGTGCAGGCGCATTGCTACCGCGCCGACGACATGGCGGTGATGCTGGGCCTTGCGCGCGAATATAATTTCCACATCGCGGCCTTCCACCACGCGACCGAAGCCTACAAGATTCCCGGGATGCTGCGCGATGCGGGGACGTGCGCGGCGGTCTGGTCGGACTGGTGGGGCTTCAAGGTGGAAGCGCAGGACGCGATCCGCGAGAATGCCGCGTTCGTCGAGGCTGCGGGCGGCTGCGCGATGATGCATTCGGATTCGCCGCAGGTGGGGCAGCGGCTGACGATCGAGGCCGCCAAGGCCGCTGGCGCGGGGCGCCGTGCGGGCGTTGCCTTGCCGCCGGAAACGATCATCCGCTGGGTAACGAGCAACCCCGCGAAGGCGATGGGTCTGGACGACCGCATCGGTACGCTCGCGCCCGGCTACAACGCCGATCTCGTGCTGTGGTCGGGCGACCCGTTCAGCATCTATAGCCACGCCGACCGCGTCTACATCGACGGCGCACTCGTCTACGATCGCGCAAACCCGGCATACCGGCCGCGCAGCGATTTCGAGATCGGCCGCACGGAGGTCGCGCCGCGATGAAACACCTGCTTGCCGCCTTCGCGATGCTTGCGACGTTG
>JAEULI010000145.1 GCA_016793845.1 Sphingosinicella sp. | reverse complement strand
GGTGGCTGTGCGTCGCGACCTTGCGGCCGAGACCGTGTGCCGTATCGATCACCGCCTTGATCTCCTCGTCGGTCATCGAGCGGCCGAGACCGCCCGAGACGTTGGAGAGCACGCCGCCCGTCGACATGAACTTGATGACCTGCGCGCCGAGCGCGACCTGCTGACGCACCGCGCGGCGGCAATCGTCCGCGCCGTCGCACGTGTTGATCTGATGCTCGTGGACGGCGTTGTAGAAAGGCTCGGCAAGGCCGTTCGAGGGATCGCCGTGGCCGCCCGACACCGAAATCGGCGCGCCTGCGTTCACGATCGTCGGCCCTTCGACATCACCGCGCTCGATGCCGTCGCGCAGCGCACGGATGCCGCGCGGATCGCCGCCGAGATCGCGCACCGTGGTGAATCCGGCATCGAGCGTGACGCGCGCGTTCGAGACGGCATACATCATGTCGTCGGTCGTATCGTTGGTCATCCCGGTCAGCCGCGCGCGCAGCGGATCGCCGCCGATGCCGTAGAAGTGGACGTGGAGGTCGATGAGGCCCGGCATCACGAAGCGGTCCTTGAGGTCGACGACCTTCGCGCCCGCCTGCGGCTCGGCATAGCCGTCGCGCACTTCGGCGATCTTGCCGTTCCGAATGACGATCGTGCTCGGCCCGCGCGGCGCCTTGCCGGGCTCGGCAAGCAGCGTTCCAGCGTAAACGAGGGTCACGGCCTCGCCCGTCGGCGCGGGCTGCGCGGCGAGCAGCGAGGTGGAAAGCAGGGCGAGGGTGACGGCAGCAACACGACGCATATGAAAATCCCCTGAAGCTTTGGATATGAACCCGTCATAGTCCCGCTTCTTTCAAAGGATCAAGGCCAGCCTCGGCGCCGTGATGGCCGACGCCGGGTCAGGCCGGGTCGCGGTGCCTTTCGATATGCCGCCGCAGGATCATCAGCGACACGGCAAGCAGCGCCATCAGAAGCGCTATGGTGACAAAAAAGCCGCCAGCCTGCCAACCGATGAGCACGCCGCCCGCAAGAGCGCTGATCATCGCGCCCGTCCGTCCGAAGCCAAGTGCCACACCGATCGCAGTCGACCGTGTTTCGACCGTGTAGAGCTGCGCGGCGACCGCGAAGAGAATCGACTGAATGCCCGCGCTGGACACACCGAGCAGGGCAATCAGCGAAACGCTGATCAGGAATGCGCCCGGATGCGGCGGAAAGCTCGCGAGCAGCACGCTGGTGACAGCGCCCCCAAGTGCCATCGTGACAAGCACGGTCCGCGAACCGAACCTGCGAATGAGCACTGCGCCGAGGAGCGCGCCGACGATGCCGCCGCAGTTAAAAAGCGCAGCACCGATGCTGGCATCGCCGAGATCGAACCCCGCGCCGACAAGCAGGCTCGGCAGCCAGTTGAGCGAGAGGTAAACGGCCATCAGCGACCAGAAATACGAAATCCACATCGCCAGCGTGTCGCGCCGCGCATCCTTGCCGAGCACCAGAGCGAGGGTTTTGCCGAAGCCCGGCGAGGGCAAGGGGCTGATATCGGGCGTTTCAGGTGCGGCAGCGGCTTCATATTTTTGCAGGAACAGAAGCGCGCCGAGCAGGATCGAGGCCACGCCACAACCGATGAACAGCGGCCGCCAGCCGAATGTGGGCAGCACCCACGACGCAAGGATGCCGCCCAGCATCCCGCCGAGCGGAATGCAGAGGATTGTGGCGGTCACCGCGACGGCCCGCCATCGCGGCGCAATGGTTTCCGACATCAGCGCCGCAGCGTTCGGAAGCGCACCACCCATGCCGAGACCGGCGATGAACCGCAGGAGCAGGATTTCGTTCACGCTGCCCGCCATGGCGCAAAGCCCTGTGAACAGCCCAAAAAGTACGACACTGATGCCGAGCGCGATGTGCCTGCCGAAACGATCGCCGACATAGCCGAGCACGATGGTTCCCGCGGCCATGCCGACAAGCCCGGCCATGAAGACGAGGCCGAACGCACTCTTCTCCGCACCCCATTCGGCAGCGATGGCGGGCAGGGCAAAACTCAGCGCCTGGCCATCGAGACCGTCGAGCAGGATCGCAAGAACGGTGAGCACACCAAGCTGCCGGTAAGCCGGCCGAACGAAAATCATCTGCACCCGATTCCCCCCCACGCAAGGCGTGCCCACGGCCGCCCCCCAGGCAGGACATATCGCAGTCCGGCCACTGTGCGAACGCGATTTACGGCTGTGATGCACTTTGCGTCCATCTCTTATAGACAAATATTATATTTTATATAATTTGAAAAAAGGCAATGGGAGTGAGGGTGTGCGGTCTATCTTTCCGATCAGTGGCAGCATCAAAAGCGGCCTGGCCAGCCTTGCCGTTTGGAGCTTGCTCGCCGGAACTGCCAATGCCGGCATCACCCCCGAAAATGTACTGGAGCGAATGCGAAAGGCGCTCGGCACACCTCCCGCCGGACTGCAGGCGGGGTGGACGCTGGAAGGCACGGGCGAGGCGTTCAGGATGCCTGCCCGCTTCTCGGTGAGCCGCGAGGGCGACGCCCGGTTCAGCGTTTCGATCTCGACCGCCGTCTACCAGATCGCGCGCGAGGTGGATGCGCACGGCGGCACGGAACGCAACGGCTGGGACGGCATGGCGCCGCAGGCCCCTGCCCGCACCCGCGAACTCGCGCCCGATGCACTCGCGCGCACGCGCGCTACGTCGATCTTCCTGCCCTTCACCGGCACGCTTCAGCCGCTTGCCAATGCGAAGCTCGATCCGGAAGAGGTGGATGGCCGCAAGGCTTACCGCATCGCGATCAAGGACGGTTCGACCTTGTTCATCGACGCAAAGAGCTTCCTGCCCTTCCGGCGCGACTATCCGGCACATTGGGATGAAGGCGCAGCGGTCAGCACCTCGCGTTTCGAAGACTATCGCAAGGTAGGCGGAGCGCAGTTGCCGTTCCGCATCCGCGACGCCGCTCCGGACAACAGCAAGCAGAGCGTATTGATCACGGTCTCGTCCTACCAGCCGCTCGGCACGAAACTTCCGCCGGTCGCGCGCGTCTCCACCGCGCCGGTCGCCGTCAGCCTCGATGTCGCCCCCTCGCGGCTGTTCAAGGAACACGACTTCCTCGTCAGCGACAGCAGTTGGGAGATCAACCCCGCGTGGGCAATCTCCTACCCCGCGACCGAGACGTTCACGCTCGACCTGCTGCTCGATGAAGCAGACGGACGCTGGGTGGAACCGGTCTCCGCCACCGCGTATCTCGAAACAAAAGGCACGCCATTCCGTACGATCGCCTTCTCTTCCGAAGAATTGAAAACCGTCCGCCGAACCGTCCTTTCGCGCTACTCCGGGAAAGCGCCCGTGTCGGTGTTCCGCCATCATTTCACGACACCGATTCCGGTGGATGTCGATGCTATCCGCTACGAGATGACCGTGCGCGATCCCAGGGGGCAGACGGCGACCGTATCGCGCACCTTCCCGGTGACCGTCTACGATCAGAAGACGCCGCTCATCTTCCCCATCAAGGGGAATTTTATGGCGATCTCGGCACACGACCACGATGACCCTTCGCACAAGGACGATTTCGGGCAGTGGGGCGCTTATGACATCGTGGCACTGGGTCCGCGCTTCGAACTGCTGAACAATCCCATGTCCGTGCCGAAGAACGCGGACGTCTACACGTTCGAAAAGGAGATCATCGCACCCGGCGCGGGCACGATCGTGGCGATGCGCGACGGCGTTCCCGACGATACGCCCGCTGACCTTCTGATGCAGGGCATGTCCGACCCTGTTCACGCCATGCCGGGAAACTGGATCATGATCGATCACGGCAACGGCGAGGTCAGTTTCTTCTGCCACCTGCGGCAGGGATCGCTGCGAGTGAAAACCGGTCAGAAAATCCGGCAGGGTGAGGTGATCGCGCTGCTCGGTGGATCACAAACGACGGGCTATCCGCATCTCCACTACCAGTTGCAGACGAACGCCAACCTGATGCGCACAGACGGCTTACCGGCGCGCTTCGACAATATCGAACTCGCCTTCCCGGCGCCGGGCGCAAAGGTGAGCATTCCGAAATACGGATATTATCTGCGCACGACAGATACGACGAAGGAGGCGAAGTGATGCGCTTCCGCCGCCGCGAAATCCTGGCCGCGTTCAGCGCCGTGCCGTTCGCGGCGAAAGCCGCACCGCTTGAGGCCGCCGACACCATCGCCGTGCGCGACCGGATGCAGGCAGAGCTCAACTTCCTTGCCGCGCCGGGCGATATTCCGTCGCTGCCGGGACGACCGTTTTCGGGTGTACCGATCCTCATCAAGGATCTGCTCGACGTGAAGGGGCTGCCCACCCGCTATGGCTCGCGCGCCTACGAGGGAAAACCCGCCGCCGGCCAGTCGCCCTATGTCGACGCACTGCAGAACGCGGGCTTCGCGATCATCGGGAAATGCACGACCTCCGAATTCGGCTTCCTTCCGACATCCGAGGCGCTCAGCTCCGGCCCCACGCGCAATCCATGGGACACCAGCCGATCGACGGGCGGCTCTTCCGGCGGCGCCGTGGCTGCGGTCGCCGCGGGCGTCGTCCCGATCTCGCACGCTGGCGACGGCGGCGGCTCGATCCGTATTCCGGCGGCGTGCTGCGGGCTGTTCGGCCTCAAGCCCTCAAGGGGCCGCCTGATCCGCGTCGCGCCGCCTCCGCCGCGCCCGGTCGAGCTCGGCACGCAGCATGTGGTGACGCGCTCGGTGAAGGAGAGCGCGATGGTGTTCGCGCTGACGGAAGACACCGCCGCAAACACACCTATCGGCCTCGTATCCGGCGCCAGCGAACGAGCGCTGCGCATCGGCTTCGTCGAAGAGAGCATGGAAGGCATCCTGCCTTCCAACGAGGTGCGCGCCGCATTCGATGCAACGTTGCATCTGCTTGGATCGATCGGACTGAAACCGCTGCAGACCCGCTGGCCGGTGAAGCGCGGCGTGATGCACGACTTCCTGACCTACTGGGCGGAAGGCGCGATGATGCAGGAAACAGTGACGCCGAAGCCCGACCTCCTCGAGCCCTTTACGCGCGCACTCGCCGAGCACGCCCGGCGCATGTCTCCGGCGAAGCGGCAAGAGGCGGTGGAAGGTCTGCTCGCCGCCTCGGCCGCCTACAACAGCTGGTTCGACGACTTCGACATCATCGCGACGCCCGTTCTGCGCACGACCGCGCCGAAACTCGGACATCTCGCGCCCACGGTTCCGTTCGATACATTGTACGAGCGCCTCGTGGAATTCGCCGGATACACGCCGATCCACAATGCGGCGGGCGCACCCGCCATGAGCGTGCCGCTCGGCTGGTCCCCAGAGGGACTTCCCATCGGCATCCAGTTCGCCGCCGCGCCGGGCCGCGACGACGTGTTGTTCGACCTCGCTTACCGGCTGGAAGCCGCGCAGCCTTGGGCGGACCGGAAACCGCCGGTACACACCTGACATCTATTCGATGGTGACGTTGATACCGGACACGCGGCGCTTCCGGTCGAGCGCCATTTCGAGGACCACATCGAAGCGCCCGGCGTCGAGGCGGTAAATCGCTTCTCGCTTGTCTCGCCTTATAAGCGCGAAGCTCTGGAACGTGCGCACGGACGATGCGAAATCGAGCAGTTCCTGACGCGCACGGCCCGTCCATAGCGCCGCGCCCTCAGAGGTTATGCCGTCTTCGATGGCCTTGCCATCAAGCAGCGCCTTGAAGAGCGCACGATGCGCCTGCGTCGTCTTCGGATCGGGATCGCCCGCCGCCGCTTGTCTGTAGAGCGTCGGATCGACGAGCCCCGCAAGCTTCCACGCGAGCCGCCCTGTGCCCGCACTTTCGAGATTGGCGAGCACCGCTACGCTGAGACCCGTGGAAGGCACATGCAGAAAATAGGCGCGGTAGCCCGCCCACGTGCCGCCGTGGCCGACGACAGCAACCCCACCCACTTCCTGCGATTGCCAGCCGAGGGCGTAGCGGATCACCGGATGGGACCCGTCGGAAAATGGCGCGACAGGCCACATGCGCGGCGGGATTTCCGAGACGCCACCAGACTTCGCCGTGAGCAGCCGGTGCCACGCCTCAAGATCGTTCACAGACATCATCAGGCCGCCATCACCGGTGCTGTAAAGCGTCGGCGATACCCAGTCCGCATTTCGAAGCTGGCCCTCTTCGCGCCAATACCCGTCCGCACGGTTCGGAATCAGAGCTTGCAGACTGGCCTTTCGCGCGGTGTTCATGCCCACGGGACCGAACAGGCGCCGCGCGAGAAAATCCGTGTACGGCTCGCCAGCGATCTTCGTGATGAGTGCGCCGAGCACCACGTAGTTGCTGTTACTGTATTGGATACGAGTGCCCGGTGCGAAAATCAGAGGCGGCCGCGCGAGACGCGTGACAAGCTCGGCATCGGTATAGTCGCGGCGCAGGTCGATCGCGGCCTCGGAGTCACCGCCGAGCGAGGCCTCTTCATAATCCGCGATCCCTGATCGCATCCCAACGAGCGTTCTCAGTGTCACGGGCTTCCAGTGCGCAGGCGCCTCTGGAAGATAGTGCGTGATGCTCTCATCGAGCGCGAGTTTGCCGTCTTCGACCAGCAGCATGACGCCCATCGCGGTGAAGGTCTTGCTGAGTGAGCCGATCTGGTAAACGCTCTGCGGTGTAGCCGGGGTGCCAAGCTCAACGTTGGCGTGCCCGAATCCCTGCTTGAACAGGGTCTCGCCGCCGCGGGCGATCATTACGGAAACGCCAGGGATTCCCTCGGCCAGTCGTGCCGCCTCCACAGCGCTCTCAAGCGCCGCCGTTTCCGCGGCGAGCGCGCGTGCCGGAAGCAGCACCGTGAGCAGGATCAGCAGATACCGCATCAGACGAGCTTTGCCGGATCGACGGAGCGGCCGCAAATGATGACGGCGATGCGTCGGAAGCGCCCGGTTTTTCCAATCGCCTCGGCGGCGGCAAGACTGAGCGCCGCGGCACCCTCGATCATCCAGCGCTCAGTGCGGGCGAAGCGCTGCATCGTATGGTGAATCGCAGCCTCTCCTATGAGAATCGTCTCGTCGAGCATGGCAGCTCCAATCGGTATGGTCATCGATCCCGGTTCCAGCGCGTTCGCCGTTCCGTCGGAGAGCGTCAGCCGTTCCGATGCCTTCACATAGTGCCCAGCGGCAACCGACCGATAGAAGGTTTGGGCGTTGCGCGCGGAGGCACCGATGACGGTAACGTCCGGCTTCACGGCCTTCGCACCGATGGCAACGCCACATACGAGCCCGCCGCCACCCGAAGAGGCGACGATGGCATCGATCTCGGGGTCCTGCCGCATCAGCTCGGCGCCAAGTGTCGCCTGCCCGGCGATCACATCGAGATCATTGTAGGGCGGTAGATAAAGGTGCGTGCCCCTGTCCGCGCGTTCGCGCACGGCGGCGAGCGTTTCGTAGCCGGTGCGGCCGCGCTTCACGACCCGTGCGGAGGTCGCGCGCAACAGAGCATATTTGAACGGCGCAATCGTTTCGGGAACAAGGATTTCGGCCGGCCGGCCCAGCGCACTGGCGACATGCGCGACGGCAAGCCCGTGGTTTCCGCTCGATGCCGTAAGAACGGGACGGTCATCGCCCGCCTCCGCAAGCGCCTTGCTGAAGGCGCCGCGCACCTTGAACGACCCCGAATGCTGAATGTGTTCAAGCTTCAGGACAATCGGAACGCCGGTGCGCTTCGAGAACACGGGCGAGGTTTCCACGGGCGTCGTGCGGATATGCGGCCGGATACGCGCCTCCGCCGCCGCCATCCGGGCCCGCACCGCGGCCACGAGATCAGCCCCCTCCCCCAAGTCACGCACTCCTTTACTATATATTTTATATAATAAGAGCGGGCATTTACCCGCCTAACCCGTGCCGCCTTTCTACGCCGCCAGAAGGTTCGCTGCGTGCCGCTCGTACCAAGCCAGCGACTTTTCGAGCAGCGACAGCATGATCTCCTTCGCGTGTACCGCGTCGTGCGCGCGCAGCGCATTCACGAGTTCGACGTGCTGCGGCTGCACGGCGAGGAAGTCCTCACGGTCGGCAGGCGCGGAGTTGAACACACTGATGTGCAGCGGCCCGATGCGCAGCCAGAGCCGCTCGATCATCTCGACGATGTAGGACGAGCCGCACGCCTCATAGATCTGGAAGTGAAAGTCGTAGTTGGCCTTCAGCTTGTCGCGCGCCTCGGTATCCGCCGGGCGCGTAAACATCTCCTGCAACCCTTCATTGAGCGCCGCGACCTGTTCGGGCGTAATGTACTTCGCGGCCTGCTCGACCGCGTAGCACTCGATCAGGATGCGCGCCTCGTAGATCTTGCGGACCTCTTCGAGTGTGTAGACCGGCACGCGGACCGAGCGGTTGGGCAGAAACTCGAGCGCACCCTGCGAGGCGAGCTGCTGCACACCTTCGCGCACCGGCATGAAGCCGAGGTGCATCATCTCGGCAAGTTCACGGACCGTGATGGCCTCGCCCGGCGCGAAACGCCCAGAAAGCAGCGCCGCGCGAAGCTCGCCGTAAGCCAGCTCGCGCAGCGTATACCCCTTCACCCGCCCCACCTTGGGGGCAACCCACCTGTCGACCATAGATTCCGGCACTCCTTGACCGGAACCTAGGCGATTGTCGGGCGGGACGCCAGCGGCCGCAGGCCACTGGCTCCCCTTCTCGATCACAAACATGCAAGGTCTCAGAACGCGGCGCGAACGCCCGCGAAGAAAGACCGCCCGATCACATCGTAAAAGATCGGGTTGGTGGCCATGGCGCTCAAGAAGTTGAGCGGCACGGCGGGCGGGTCGTTGTCGAAAACGTTGTTCACACCGGCGAAGAACTGGACCGCCTTGTTGTCCGCGACCTCAACGTTGAGCCGTGCGCCGATATTGAAATACCACTGCGCGCCGACCTTGTTGTCGTTGATGTCCTCGATCGTGAAGCTGTTGTCATACTTCGCGGAGCCGATGTACCGGGTTTGCAGGAAGCCGGAAAAATCACCCCGATCGTAGTTCAGGCTCGCGGTTCCACGCCACTTCGGAACGCTGAGCGATGTGTCGGCGTTGGGGTTCACCTCGCCTGCCCGCTCAAACACATCGACCCCGTTCGGCGAGAACTCCTTGTCCATCACGTGGGTCGCCAACACCCGCGCCGTCATGCGGCCGCCGAGCGACAGGAACGACGATTCCGGCACGCGGTAGCTCGCCTCGAAATCCATGCCCTTCGTGCGCAGGCTCGCAACGTTGATGAGCTGTGTACTAATACGTGTGATCACGCCGGAGCCATCACGCGTGATCGTGCTGCAGGCATCGGCATACCCCTCCGAGCAGAGGTTCACGGCCTCCTGCGCGGCGAGCGAGCCGATCGCATCCTTGATCTTGATGTCGTAGTAATCGACCGAAAGCTTCAGGCCCTCGACCCAGCGCGGCTGGAAGATGACACCGAAGGTCTTGTTATCGGCCTTCTCGACGTCGAGGTTCACGTTGCCGCCGGTAAGCGTCGGTGTGAAGGTATTCGTACCCGTCTCCGGATCGAGCACATTGGCAAAAGAAAGCCGAGTGCTTGCGAACAGCTCCCCGATGTTGGGTGCACGGATGTCACGCGAGATCGTGCCGCGAAAGCGCAGGTCCGGAATCGGGCTCCAGTTCGCGCCGAGCTTCCACGTCACCACCGAACCCATCGTGGAGTAATCTGTGAAGCGGACGGCTCCGTTCACCTCGAGCAGTTCGATGCCTGGCTTTCCGGAGATGAGCGGTGCCGCGACCTCCGCAAAGCCTTCCATAACGTGGTAGCCGCCATCGAACGGCTGCGCGTTCACGATCAGGAATGCATTGTTGATCGATGACTCATCCGCCACCGAACGTACCTTTTCCTTTCGGTATTCGGCACCGGCCGCAAAGCCGATCGGACCAGCGCCAAGATCAAACAGTTCACCGTTGATCGAGCCCGCGACCACCTGCTGCGTGAGGCGGGACTGAAGAAGCCCGGTTCCATTCACGTAATCGATTGCCGCCTGGCTCGGCGAGCCATAGCCGAACAGGTTCAGCGGCTGGCAACCCGGCGCAGTCCCTGCCACCGCTGCACGGCACACGGGATCGCCAGTGACCGGGTCTTCAATCACATCGACGGCATTCGCGAAATTCGCGACCATGAGATTGTTCAGCTGGCGATTGTCGAACTTGGTCTGGCCATATTGGTAATAGGTTTCCCACGTCCACGATCCACCGAGGCCGCCACTGAGCCCCATGAGGCCACGGAAGGTTTCCGTCGTGGAATCGGCCGTGATGAAGCCCATGTCGGTGTTCAGGCGGAACAGGTTGAAACCCGTGATGCCGTTGTCGTCCATGATCGTGCGAAAGGCGGCGGGAATGAAGGGATTCTCATTGGTGATCCTCGCCGGAAAAGCGAAGCTCTGCACCGTCTTCGTCACCGAATGGGTACGCCCCCAGCCAGCCTCGAAGAACAGCGAGATATCGTCGTTGACATCATAATCGCCCTGCGCGAAAATGCTGGTCCGCGAGACAGGCACGGAAAGCTGGGAAGACTGGCCCATGTTGCCGCCATCGCCACCGATCTGGGAATTGCCGTCGTTGAATTCACCGAAATCGTTCTGCTCCAACGTGCCGCCCGGACCGAAGCG
>JAEULI010000143.1 GCA_016793845.1 Sphingosinicella sp. | reverse complement strand
CTGATGGACTATCGCGGCATCGCGGACTCCACGGACAACCCCGATACGCCGATCACCATGCGCGTCTATGCCGACGACGCGATCGCGGTGCTCGATACGCTGGGGCTGAAAAACGTTCACCTGCTCGGCATGGTCGGCATCGGTGCGTGCGTTTGCCAGCAGATCGCCATCGTGCGACCCGATCTTGCGCGGACGCTGGTGAACACCGGCGCGTGGGCGACGATGGACCCGCTGCTCGCCGACCAGTTGCGGTTGTTTCTGGATATTCACCGCGATGCCGGCTGGGCGACGTTCCAGCGACTCGTCTGCGCGTATTCGTTCAGCGCGGACTATTATAACGCCAACGCGGATCGCCTCATCGGGCCGCAGGGCCCGTGGCGCGAATTGCAGGGCAAGATCGAAACGCACGCGCGCTTCATCGATGCAAGCATCGACTACGATGTCATAGAAGATCTGAAGCAGGTTCAGACTCCCGCGCTGATCATGCACGCGCCGCTCGACACCATCACGGGCCCGCGCACGACCAAACCGATCGAGGAGGCGCTACCGAACGCGACCGGGTTCGTGATGGAGGGCGCGGCGCACGTTCTTGCCGGCAAGGACCAGCGCAGCCGCTTCTCGCAGCGCCTGTTCGAATTCTACGCGCAGCACTGATCGATGGACCGCGCCGTCTCCTGCCTTCTGTTCGTTCCGGGAAACCGGCCGGAGCGCTTTGAAAAGGCGCTGGCGACGGGCGCGGAGCTGGTCTGCATCGATCTTGAGGATGCGGTGCCGCCGGCCGCGAAGGCCGAGGCGCGCGCGGCGGTGATCGCGGCGCTTGCCGGCCTGCCGAAAGAGCGCATCGCAGTGCGCGTGAACGGCATGCGCACCGAGGCGGGACTGCGCGATCTGCTCGCGCTCAAGGATGCCGGGCCGCTGCCGCTGCTGCTGGTGCCGATGGTGGAAAGCGCAGGCGAGCTTGCGCCGCTGCAGGCCGTCGGCGCGTCCGCAATCATCCCGCTGATCGAAACCACGAAAGGCCTTGCTGCGGCAGCGGAGATCGCGGCGGCGGAGGCGGTGGTCGCGATGATGTTCGGCGGCGGCGACCTTTCCGCTGAACTCGGTGTCGCGCTCGAATGGGAGCCGCTTGCGGCGGCGCGGGGACAATTCATTCTCGCCTGCGCGCGGGCGCGCGTTCCCGCGATCGACGTGCCGTTCATCCATATCGCCGACCCCGATGGGCTTGCCGAAGAGGTCCGCCGCGCGAAGAGTCTCGGCTTCTCCGCGAAGGCCGCGATCCATCCGGCGCAGGTGCAGACCATTCAGGACGTGCTGCGCCCGCAGCCGTCCGACATCGAAGAGGCGCGGACCGCGCTTCAGGCGTTCGCCGAGGCTGGCGGGCAGGCTGTCATGTTCAAAGGCCGGATGCTGGAGGCGCCGTTCATGCGCCGGCTGGAGCGTCTCGCCGCATTTGGAGAAAGCCGTAATGCGTAAGGGTGTCATCGAGGTTGCACCGGGCCGGTTCCGGGAAACCTTCGGCCGTTATTTCGAAGAGTTCGAGGTTGGGCACATCTATGAGCACCGGCCCGGCCGCACGATCACCGATACGGACAACGTGTGGTTCACGCTGCTGACGATGAACACGCATCCGGCGCATTTCGATTACGAGTATGCGACGAAGACGGAGTTCGGAAAGCCGCTCGTGTGTTCGCCGCTCACGGTCGCGCTTCTCGTCGGCATGAGCGTCAGCGACGTTTCGCAGAAGGCCGTGGCCAATCTCGGCTGGACGGATATCCGCCTTACGCATCCGCTGTTCTGCGGCGACACGCTGTATGGCGAAAGCGAGGTGCTGGGCAAACGCGAGTCCGCCTCGCGGCCGCAGCAGGGCATCGTCACCGTGAAGACGACCGGCAGGAACCAGAACGGCGACATCGTCTGCACGTTCGAACGGTCGATCCTCGTATGGAAGCAGGGCTTCGGCCCGGCTGACGATTGAGGGCACGGCAGATGTCAGACAACACAGCGCGAACGATCGACCCCGAAGAAGAGGCCGTCCTGCTGCATTCCATCGATCGCTGGATCGACAAGGATGTGCGGCCCGTGGTGATGCATCACGATCACAACGATCTGTGGCCGGCGGAACTGGTCGCCCAGATGGCGGAAATGGGCCTGTTCGGTGCCACCATTTCGCAGGACTATGGCGGCCTCGGCCTTCCGGCGACAACCTATTCGAAGGTCGTGTCGAAAATCTCGTCGTACTGGATGGCGATCACCGGCATCTTCAATTCGCACCTGATGCTGGCCGCCGCCGTCGAGCGCTTCGGAACCGCGGAGCAGAAGGCGGAATGGCTGCCGAAGTTCGCGAGCGGCGAGATCCGCGGCGGCCTCGCGCTCACCGAGCCCAACGCGGGAACGGATTTGCAGGCGATCCGCACGACGGCGGTGCGCGATGGCGACGACTACGTGATCAACGGCACCAAGACGTGGATATCGAACGGTATCCACGGCAGCTGCTTCGCGCTCCTCGTCAAGACCGATCCGAAGGCGGAGCCGCGCTATAAAGGCATGAGCCTTTTCATCGCGCCGAAGATCGCTGGTTTCGAAGTCGGCAAGAAGATCAAGAAGCTCGGCTACAATGCCATCGACAGCGCCGAGCTCATCTTCGACAATTACCGGCTCCCTGCCGCGAACCTGATCGGCGGCGTCGAGGGCAATGGCTTCTTTCAGGCGACGGGCGGCCTTGAACTCGGCCGCATCAATGTCGCGTCGCGAGGTGTGGGGCTTGCCGAAGGTGCGCTGCGGCTTGCCACTGACTACGCGACGGTTCGTCAGACGATGGGCAAGCCGATCTGCGAGCATCAGGCCATCCAGCTCAAGATCGGCGAGATGGTGACGCGCGCGAAAGCTGCGCGGCTGCTCACCCAGGACGCCGCTGAAGCCTACGATCGCGGCGAGCGCTGCGACATGGAGGCCGGCATGGCGAAGTATTTCGCATCCGAAGCCGCCGTGCGGAACTCCGAGGAAGCGATGCGGATCTTCGGTGGCTACGGCTATTCGAAGGAATACGAAATCGAACGTTATTACCGGGATTCGCTGCTGATGTGCATCGGCGAGGGAACGAACGAGATGCAGCGGATCATCATCTCCAAACAATGGGTCAAACGGCATTCCGCGTAGAGGTTTCAAGAACAGGATCAATCCGCAGGCGAGCGTTCAGGGCAACAGCATTGGAAAGGGACAAGGGGGATACCATGACGAAATCCGAACTTAGACTTGCAACGTGTCTTACGACCGCATTCGCGATCGTGCTTTCGCTTCCCGCACCGTCTTACGCGCAGGAACAGGCGAGCGAGACCGCCGAACCCGTCGGAGGCGAGATCGTGGTGACGGCACGCCGGTTCGACGAAAAGCTGCAGGACGTTCCTGCAGCGGTTTCGGTGCTGACGGCCGAGGCCATCGAGAACACGGGCGCCCGCGTTGCGGCCGATTTCGTGCAGCTGACGCCGGGTGTCACGATCGTGACCGGAAACGTCGAAGCGGCCGATACGCAGATCAACATTCGCGGTATCAATGGCGCGCGCGATGCGGAAAGCAACGTTGCGCTCGTCGTTGACGGTATCCAGAAGTCGAACACGTCGTCGCTGAACCAGGATCAGGGATCGGTGCAGCAGATCGAAGTGCTGAAAGGACCGCAGGGCGCGCTTTATGGGCGCAATGCCGCCGCCGGCGCCGTTATCATCACCACCAAGAAGCCGGGCTCCGAGCTGGAAGGCAGCGGGCGTGTCAGCTATGGCAACAACAATACGGTAGAGGCGGCCGCGTTGATCTCGGGTCCGCTCGGCGACTCCGTTGGCTTCGTCCTCAATGGCGATTACGGTCGGGGAGACGGCTATTTCCGCAACAGCTTCCTGCCGACCGACATCAACAAGACGCTCTATCCGGGCAACAGCACCAAAGCCGACTCGATGGACAATTACGAGCGGTGGAACGTGAATGGCCGCCTCGTGTTCACACCGAGCGACGATACGGAAATCGATCTGAAGGCGCGCTACGGCAAGGTCCGCAGCGGTGCGATCGCGTTCAACGCGGCGTTCCAGATCCCGGCGCTGGAGGGCGCCGACAAGGTGTTCAACATCGACATCAACGATCACAAGTTCATCTTTACGCCGAACATCGATCCGCTGAACACGCAGAAGACCATAGAGGCGTCGGCGCGTCTCACGCAGTCGCTGGGTGCGGTCGATCTGATCGGCTATGTCGCCTACAGCAACATCAAGAACGACTTCTATGCCGATGGAACGAGCGGAGCCTTCGGGTTCTTCGCGAATGAATCCACGTGTCAGGCGACATCGGTGGGGACGGTGCCGGTCGTCAATCAGGCGCCGTTCGATGAAGCCTACCTGGGCGGCGCGTTTGTCGGCTCGCAGCCCTATTCGCCGGCATCGTGTGACGGAACGCAGTACCAGCGCCGCAACCAGGAAGATTTCAGCGCAGAATTGCGGCTGGTCGGCGAAACGGATTCGCTGCGCTGGCAGCTCGGCGGCTATTTCTTGACCCTCGATCGGCGGACCTGCATCAATCTCGGTCTCGATACGGGGCGGGGCGTCGTTCGTGAGTGTTATACGACCGATCCGACCAATCCAACCGAATCGCTGGTCGACGACAATTTCAAGACCAAGGTTTACGCGGCGTTCGGCTCGGTCGACTATGACGTGAGCGAAGCCTTCAAGATCGGCCTCGCGCTGCGCTACGACATCGAGGATCGCAGCACGAGCAACAATGTGCCGACCGGGCGGCTCACCCGCTGGGTGGGCAACGTGCTCACCGGCAACCCGAACGGCACGGCGACGACACCGGCGAACTACTACCTGAACCCCGGTCTTGATCCGGTGTACAACCCGAGCGGTATCCTTGCCGACCGCAGCCAGACCTACAAGCAGCTGCAGCCCAAGATCACGCTCGGCTACAAGGTCAGCCCCGACGTTTCGCTGTTCGCGAACTGGGGTATCGGCTTCAAATCGGGCGGCTTCAACAACGGCGGTTCGCAGGCCGTTATCGACAACTTCTTCAACGCGACGATCTCGTCCGGCCTTTCCATCTTCGACGATTACCGCAAGGAACGCTCGAGCGCGTTCGAGGCGGGTATCAAGGGCAGGGCGCTCGACGGACGCCTGACATTCGATTTCGCCGGCTATCACACGACCGTGAAGGACATGCAGTTCTTCGAGTTCTTCGTGGGACCGTTCGGACTTCTGCGCGTCGTCTCCAACATCGACAAGGTGGAGCTGTACGGCGCCGAGGGTTCGGCAAGCTTCCGCCTGATCGACGGCTGGTCGCTGTTCGGTTCGTTCAACGTGACCGACAGCAAGATCAAGCGCAACGACGCGCGGCCGTATACGGAAGGCAACAAGTCACCCTACACGGCGGACTACACGCTGAACATCGGCAGCCAGATCGATGCCCCGCTCAACGATGCGTTGTCGCTGCTGGTGCGCGCGGATTACCGCATCACGGGCAAGACCTGGTTCCACACCGTGCAGGACAATACCGTGCCCACGATCTTCGGGCTCGCGGCGAACTTCAAGAATTCGCAGCGCGATCCCTACGGCATCTTCAACCTGCGCGTCGGCCTGAAGTCGGATAGCTGGTCGGTCAGTGCCTTTGCAGAAAACATGTTCAACAAGAACTACGTGGCGGAAGTCATTCCCGCGCCGGAATTCGGCGGCGACTTCCTGACGGCGGGTATCCGTCGCAGCTATGGTGTGGAACTGGCTTACAAGTTCTGACCCTGGCGACGGCAAGAAGAATGGAAGCCTTCCGGATCGGCGAATGCTGATCCGGAAGCTCCGGAGGAGTTGATGATGGCGTCTGGGGCGTTGCAGGGGTTGCGGCTTGTCGAGATGGGGCAACTCATCGCAGGGCCCTTCTGCGGACAGTTGATGGCCGATCACGGTGCCGAGGTGATCAAGATCGAGGCGCCGGGCGAGGGCGACCCCATGCGCGAGTGGGGACGGAACAAGCCGGTCTGGTGGCCCGTCGTCGCGCGTAACAAGAAGAGCATCACGCTCAACCTTCGCGATCCGCGCGGGCAGGAGATCGTGCGGCGTCTTGTGGAGAAGTCCGACTTCCTGCTCGAGAATTTCCGCACCGGCACGATGGAGAAGTGGAATCTCGGTTACGAGCAGCTTTCGGCCATCAATCCGGGGCTGATCATGATCCGCGTGACCGGCTTCGGGCAGACCGGGCCCTATGCGCTGCGCGCCGGTTATGGGTCGATCGGCGAGGCCATGGGGGGTATCCGAAACCTCGCGGGTGATCCGTCCACGCCGCCAAGCCGCGTCGGCCTTTCGATCGGAGATTCGCTGGCCGCCACGTATGCCTGTCTCGGTGCGCTCATGGCTTTGCAGCACCGGAATCGCACGGGACAGGGGCAGGTGGTCGATTCCGCGATCTACGAAGCCGTGCTGGCGATGATGGAATCGACGATTCCGGAATATACCGAAGCCGGCTTCACGCGCGAGCGGACGGGTGCGACGCTGCCCAAGGTGGCGCCTTCGAACGTCTACTCGACGTCGGACGGCGAAATTCTGATCGCCGCAAATCAGGACAGCGTGTGGAAGCGCATGGCTGAGGCGATGGGACAGCCCCAGCTTGGAGGCGATCCGCGTTTCGCGACGCATCATGCGCGCGGCGAACATCAGGTGGAACTGGACGACATGATCAGCGCCTGGACGAAATCATGGTCCAGCGCCGATCTTCTGGCGCACCTGGAGACGCACGGTGTGCCGGCGGGGAAAATCTACAAGGCGCCCGACATGCTGGAAGACCCGCATTTCAAGGCGCGGGAATCCATCATCAAGGTGCCGCATCCGGCCTTTCAGAACCTGTGGATGCAGAACGTCTTCCCAAAACTCTCCGAAACGCCGGGCGAGGTCGCGTGGGCGGGGCCGGAACTTGGCCAGCACAACGAGGAGATCTACGGCGATATTCTTGGGATGAGCCGGCAGCAGATGAGCACCCTGCACGAAGAGGGCGTGATCTGACGAGAGGCTGCTGCCTCAGTTGCCCACCGCGACGACCGCTTCAATCTCGATCAGCGCACCGAAGTGGAGCGGGCCGCACGGGACGATGGACCGTGCCGGACGATGGGCGCCAAAGAACGCCGCATAGGCACGATTTGCGTCGTCCCAATGTGCGATGTCGGCCACGTAAACGGTGCATCGGATGATGTCATCGGCGTTTGCCCCCACAACGCCGGCAATGGCCGCGATGTTGCGGAGCGCAAACGTCACCTGCTCGGCGATGCCGACGTTTTCGGCATCGGGCGTTTCGCTGGTTACGCCGAGTTGACCTGAAACATAGAGCGTATCGCGGTGAAGGACGGCCTGAGCGTAGTGCCCTCCCGGCGGAGGCGCTGCCGCACATCGTATCTCGGTAGTTTTTTGAAGTTTCATCCTGATCTCCGAATTTCTTACCATCCGCCGATGCGCGGCCATTCGTCGGTCGCCTTTCCGGCGTGTAGCACATTGTACGAAGCGTAGGCTGCGCAGGTGAGGCAGGCATGGTTGGGCAGAATGCGGACCATGCTGCCGATCGGCAGCCGCGCGAACCAGCTTTCGTCGGGCACCGGCACGGCGCCATGTTCCTGATGGACTGTCGCGACCGCCAGCGAACCCAGCCGCTCCAGCGTTACGGGATCGCAGACCAGGCCGTATCCCGCCTCCGGCATGAAGCGGTTGGCACCGATGTCCTTTGACAGCGCGAGCGCCCCGGCGTCGAGAATGAGGCTTGGACCGCTGTGCTGATGGCCGATCACCGTGGCAAGCACGGAGACAGCGATATCGTCCTCCGCGCACATGCCGCGTGAGAGTTGCGACAGATCCCAGAACAGGTAGATGCCCGCACGCACTTCGGTCACGCCCGACAAATGCTCCGCGAAGAGAGCCGTGGGTGTCGAGCCCACGCTGACAATGGGGCAGGCGTGACCCCGGGCGCGCAGCAATTCGGCGGAGGTAACCGCCGCGTGCCGCTCGACCTCGGCAAGCGCCCTGATCGGTGCCGGTTCGTCGAAAGCGTAGGAATGCCCGGCATGGGTCATCACGCCCATCAGCTCCAGATGCGGCGCGCAGGCGTCAATCGCGTCGGCGATCGCGACAAGCGCTTCCGAAGCCGGTTCGGCGCCGCTGCGGTGTTCGCCGCAATCGACCTCGATGAGGATGCCGAAACGCGCGCCGAGGGATGTTGCCGCCTTCCCGATGGCCGTGGCGGTATCCCGATCATCCACGACGAACAGCAGCCGAGCGCCATGCGTGCGCTGAATACGATCGGCGCGGGCGAGCTTCGCGGGGACGATGGCGGTCGCGTAGAGGATGTCGCGCCAGCCCGCCGCCGCGAAATGTTCGGCTTCGGCCAGTGTCGAGACGGTGATCGGCCCTTGTCCGCCATCCGCGGCGATGCGGGCGACGTCGATCGACTTGGCCGTCTTGAGATGCGGGCGCAGTGTTACGCCCAATTCGGCACAGCGGGCGCGCATTTGGGCGGCGTTACGTTCCAGCCGCTCCGCATCGAGTATCAGGCACGGCGTCTCCAAGCCTTCGAACATGGCTGCCGGCTCCATCACACCAGTTCCCTCAGCGGGTGCAGCGTATCGGCGATGAGAAGGGGCCGCGCTGTATCGGCGACGAATGGCAGTCCCGCCCGGTTGTGCCAGAAAACAGGCATCCCGACCCCGGCCGCACCGGGAATGTCGGCGGGCGAACCCGCGACGAAAAGTGTTCGGGCGGGGTCCGTGCCGAGCTGATCGAGGGCCGCGCGGTACGACTGGGGTTGCGGCTTGTAATAGCCCGTCTCTTCAGATGTCACGACGGTGGAGAAGGGAACGCCGACACGTTCCGCGGCTTGCCGGCCGAGGGTGATCGAACAGTTCGTGACGACACCCAGCCGGATGCCGCGGGCGCTCAGGTCGCCGAGCACCTCGGGCACCTCGGGCCACGGGCGGAGCGTATTCCAATGCGCGGTAAGCGCCTCGGCAGCGGATACGGGCACGCCTGCCACTTCAGCCGCCTCGCGAACGAGGTCTTCGTAGGGCCGGTAGGCGCCGCATCCATAGGTCAGTTCAAGATAGGCGCGGCGCCAACGCAGTCCATCGGCCTCGGACCCCGCAGCACGGTTCCAGAGCGACCATGAGTCAAGAAGTGCGGTGAGGAGGTCGAAGACCACCGCTTCGATGGTGAGCCGTTTCATTCCCCTAAACTCCAAACTTCGTCGTACCGGCCGAATTCGGTGTTCCGATCCCGGCTTGCGGCGGCGCGCGCGAGGCAAGGGTCGCCGCTTCGTTGGTAGCGATTAACAAGGGCATGGTTGCATGGGCCAATGCCCGTTGCTGATGGTTATATGCCGTCCCGTAAGCGTCTCGCTTACGCCGATGCCAGTTTCCAGAACGCTTCGGCCGATGGGGATTGCCGGCCGCGCGGGCGATACAGGCGGACGTCGACGGGAATGTCCCAAAAAGCGTCGCCTGCCCGAACCAGCGCGCCCTTCGCCAGATCATCCGCAACGATGCTGAGCGGGAGCCAGGCCAAACCCCTTCCATCCTTCGCCATGCGTGCGAGGACGAGCGTGTGGGATGTGAACACCGGCGTCAGACTGACCGGCATCGCATTCGCCGCGAGCGTGGCCGAAACGATGCGGCCCATGCCCGACTCCGATCCATAAGCGAGCAGATTGACCGCATCCCCCGCGCCCTCCGAGAGGGCGTGCAGCGGGGTCTGATCAACGCCGCTCGGCGCGCTGACGGGTATGAGTGTGTCGCCACCGAGGGATATCGAATGAAAGCCAGCATCATCGAGAACGGATGCGGCACCGGGATGGAAATAGCACAGGCAGAAATGCGCCTTGCCGTTGAGCATGATCTTTTCGGATGCGCCCATGTTGTCGGCGGTCAGCTGGATCAGGATCTCCGAATCCGACATCGCCTGCAGCGCGGCGAGCCACTGCGGGAAGAAGTTGAGCGCCAGAGCGTGCGTGACGAGAATCTTGATCGTCGACGCGGAGGTGCCGGCAATCTCCTGAACCTCCCGCCGCCCATGTTCGATGTCGCGCAGAACCGTCTCGGCGATAACGGCGAAGCGCTTGCCGGCGGGTGTCAGCGCCATCTGGTGGGTGCTGCGATCGACGAGCTCGACGCCGAGCCACTCCTCAAGCGCGCGAATGCGGCGGCTGAAAGCCGGTTGCGTGACATGGCGCACCGACGCGGCGCGCGAAAAATTGCCTGCGCGGATGAGGGCGCCGAAGTCTTCCAGCCACGCCATTTCCATCGTTATCTGCCCGTCATCGTGCTCGTTGCAGCCATTTTTCGGGCTCCTCTTCTACACGATCGCGCGCCGGAGCGATGCTTCCTGGTACGCATAGATTGATCCATAATCTGTATTGGCCCCGGAAGGGTCTGATTGGCAATCTGTGCCGATTGGGGAACCATCCCGCTTTTTCGGTGCTTGGCTGCCGGGAGCGGGGTTGATTCAGGGAGCTTCGGGTATGGGTTTGGAGGTTTTGCGGCGACTACGCCTTCGCCGCACGGCGCTGGCTGCCACGCTCATCTGCGCCGGCGTTGTTCCCGGCGCTTTGCCGGAAGCCTGGGCACGCGCTGAGGCTGTCCAGCAGACGACGCTGGTTCCGCGCGATGAGCTTTTCGCATCGCCGACTTACTCCGAACTGCAGATCAGTCCTGATGGAAAGGCGCTCGCGTTTTTCCACCCGCTGAACGGCGTGCTCAACATCTGGGTCGCGCCGATCGACGATCTGGCATCGGCTGTCCCCGTTACCCGCTTCGATAACCGCCCCCCGGACGGCTTCCAGTGGAGCGCGGACGGGCGTTTCCTCCTCATCCTGAAGGATATCGGCGGCGAGGAGCATAGCCAGCTCTGGATCGCGAACCTCGAGAAGCGAACGGTCATCAACGCGACCACCGACCCCGCGGTGCAGACGAAGATCGTCAAGGTCTCGGCACGACGCCCCGGCGAAATCCTCGTAGGCATGAACATCCGCGATCCGCGGTATCGCGACATCTATCGTATCGATCTTGCGACCGGCCAACGCACCGAAGTGTTCCGCAATGAGACGAATTACATCGATGTCATTGCCGATCCCGATTTCAACATCCGTATGGGCGTTCGCGGGAATGCAGACGGTTCGTGGACCTATTTCCGCCTCGATCCCGCCGGACCGAGCGAGTTCATGTCCATCCCGCTCGTTTCGCTGCGCAATTCCAAGGTCTTCGGACTGGATGCGGCGGGCCGGCTCACGATGCTCGACAGCCGCGACGGCGACAAAGCGAACCTTGTTTCCGTCGACCTCGCGAGTGGCAAGAAGGCTCTGCTCGCCGAAGCGCGTCGGGCCGATATCATGGAGCCACTCTTTGACGAGGAAAGCGGCGCGCTGCTGGCAACACGCGAAGATCCGCTCGTGAACGAATGGACCGTGCGGTCGGACGATGTGCGTGCCGAGTTCGCGGCGCTCGAGGCGGCGGTCGCAGGGCCGTTCAGGATCGCGGGGCAAACCCCCGACAATGCGCGCTGGCTACTCCTTGAAACGGTGCCGAACCGCGCCGACCGCTATAGCTGGTGGGACAGGAAGGGCCGGACGCTGACGCCGCTCGTGTCGATGCGTCCGACGCTTGATCAGCGGGCGCTAGCACGCCGCACGCCTGTGACCATCACGTCGCGCGACGGGCTCAGCCTGCCGAGCTATCTGACCCTTCCCACAGGAGCGAAGCTCGGCGCGGACGGTATGCCCGTGAAGCCCGTGCCGCTCGTTCTTCTCGTCCACGGCGGGCCGTGGCTGCGCGACGATCTGGCATTCGATCCGCAGCACGCCTGGCTCGCGGACAGGGGCTATGCGGTTTTGTCGGTGAATTTTCGCGGATCGAGCGGATTCGGAAGTGCCTTCATGGCGAAAGCCGACAGGAAATGGTCGGAAACGATGCATAACGACCTGCTCGATGCCGTCCAGTGGGCGATCGATAAAGGCGTGACGGCGAAGGATCGCGTTGCGGTGATGGGGCTATCCTATGGCGGCTATTCGACGCTCGTGTCGTTGAGCTTCACGCCCGACACGTTCCAGTGCGGCGTGGATCTGGCCGGGCCCAGCAATCTCGTACGGCTGGCCTCCGCGATGCCCGAATGGTGGACCTGGCAGAAGCCGCAATTCCTCAATCGGATGGGCGATCCGTCGACCCCGGAAGGCGCGGCGGATTTGTTGCGGCGGTCTCCGATCTCCCGCGTCGATGCGATCTCGAAGCCGCTGCTCGTCACCAACGGCGCTAACGATCCGCGCATCTTTCCCGATCAGTCGCAGGAAATCGTCGATGCGCTGAAGGTACGCGGGAAGCCAGTGACCTACGCCTTCTACCCTGACGAGGGGCACGTCTATGCGAAGGATGAAAGCAACATTTCCTTCGCTGCGATCGCCGAACATTTCCTCTCGAATTGCCTTGGAGGGAAAGCGGAGCCCTATGGCGACGACCTTGTCGGATCGCAGGTCGAGTTGAAGACCGGTACGGGGTTTGTTCCGGGGCTTGAGAAGGCGCTGCAGGCAGGGGCGAAATAAGGCGGCTGCCGTTTAAGGCTCGCCCAGATATTTCGCGAGACCAGAATCCAGCGGAGGCTGCCGTCCGGCGGCCTCCGCAAGATCCATCCGCAAGAAGGCGTTCTGCACATAGCGGATGCCCGCCCAGCGCAGCGGTTCGACCTCCCAGTTCGGCGCCTGCTGGCGGAGATAGGGGGCGTGCGCACCCGGTTCATGACCGGCCACGAGCCCGGCAAGCGCCCGCGCGCAAATCGCGCTCGTGATGACGCCGTGGCCCGTGTAACCGTAGCTGTGCCCAACGCGGCGCTCGGGATCGAAATGAACGGTCGGCAGCCAGTCGCGCGGAATACCGAGATAACCGGCCCATCGATGCGTGAAGGGGACGCTTTCGAGCGATGGCCACCATTCGAGCATCCGATCGCGAATCCAGCCGAAATTGGCATTCTCTCTAAGCGCTGTCTCGCACATGTCCGAACCAAAGCGATAGGGCGCGCCGCGGCTGCCGAACAGGATGCGCCCATCGGCAGTGCGCGTGAGATAATTGGTCGTGTGAACATAGGAGCTGAGACACTCGCCGCCGCTCCATCCGACCTGCCTCCATTGCTCCGCAGTGAGCGGCACCGTGAGCATGATCGTCGATGCCATGGGGATCAGCCGGCGGCGATATTCGGCCTGGCTGGTCATGAAGGCCTCACCCGCGAGCAGGATGGCGCGCCGTGCGCGGATCGTCCCCCCGGAAGTGATAAGCGCGGGCTCGGCGCCATCGATGGCGCGTAGCACTTCGGTTCCCTCGTAGATGCGGACGCCGCGCCGCTCGAGCGCACGCGCCAGTCCGCGCACGAGGCGGCCGGGGTGGATGGTGGCACCCGCGCGCAGGCGGAACGCGCCGTGCACCTCGGTTGCGTTCACGGCCTCCTGCGCTTGGCCAGCATCCAGAAGTTCGCAGCCGTCTGTCATGCCGAGCTTCACATAAGCATCGAACGAATTTCGCAGCGACGGCAATTGATCGGTGCTGCGGGCAAGCGTCAACACACCCGCCGGATTGAAATGCGCGTCGATGCCTTCTTCAGTGCAGATTCGGCCGACCTCATCGACCATCGCCTGTTGGGCGAGCAGCATCGATCGGGCCGTCTCGATCCCGAAGCGGCGCGTGAGCGCGGAAGGATTGATCGGAAAGCGCGGCGAGCACCAGCCGCCGTTGCGGCCCGATGCGCCGAAGCCGCAATATTGCCGCTCGACGATCGCGATGGAGAGGTCCGGGTTGTGTTGCAGCAGGAAATAGGCGGTCCAGAGCCCCGAGAAGCCGCCGCCCATGATCGCGACGTCGACGATCTCATCTCCGGCGAGCGCGGGACGCAGGGTCAGATCATCGTCACAGCTCGCGAGCCAGTAGCTGCCGATCGTCTCCGGTGAAACCGTGGGTGTCTGACGCATAGGCTAGCGCGCCTGCGGCTGATATTCGAGCGTGAAGCTCGAAGCCGCGGTCCTGCGTATCTCATCTGGCGCGAGCGAAATCTTCTTCAGCTCGTTGGTCTCATGCATCATCGTCTGGTCGGTGAGATGGGGATTGCCCTTGCCGTCGGGATCGATGAACAGGTTCTGGCCGCCCGCGTCGACGACCGAATAAAGCGCGCGTCGATCGCGCCCAATCTCCATCAGGCCGACCCAGCTCTCGCCGCCGTTGTGCGGGGCCATCGTCGGCCCGAGCCGCAGGACGGCGGACAGGCGGCGCTCGGGCGCGTCTTCCGCCATTTGCGGACGGTCGGGCGTTTCCAGCGACGCATCGAAATATTTCCAGAAGATCGGCTGCTTCCACTCGGCCATATCCTTGCCGGGATAGCGCGTCTTGATCTCCGCGATCGTCGCTTTGATCGTGTCGATCATCACGGCGGTGCGGTCGCGGCCGTTGAAGTAATCGACGGCCAGCGGGGCTCCGGCTGCATCGCCCTGAAACGCGCGCAGGAGCAGGCTCGATTGATAGGTGAGGTAGCGATCGGCATCGATCTTCTTCCACCAATCGCCCATATCGTCGCCGAACAGCGCCCGCGGTGCGATCTCCAGCCACGCGCGGTACAGCGTCAGGCCCGGATTGTCGTATCTGTGGTCGCCGTCGCGATCCTGATAGAGCCCGTTGAAGCTCAGCATGTACTCGCCGGCGCGCTTCACTTCGGGATCGTCGCTCACCGTGATCGCTTCCCGGAAATAGGGAGCGAAAAAGTCGGGCGCGGCCTGATTGCGGTCGACCGCGCCGAGCGCGTTGAAAATCTGGCCGTTGAATTCGCGCATGTCGAGCAGTGTCAGCGACTGGCCCGCCTTGGCGAGCCGGTCGCCGAGCCAGGTGCGGAAGGTCGCGCCGATGCGGGCGTTGTCGCCCTCCTGCGACCAGCCCGTCGCCTTGCTGTTCCACGAAAAGAGATAGCCCTGACGCGGGTTGACCATGTGCGGCTTTTCGTCCGGCGTCAGGAAACCGGTCCATTCATACTCGCCCGTGCCGGGCGTCGGCAGGCGCGGGTCGACCCCGGCGGCCTTCTTCGGAAGCGCACCCGCTTCGAAATAGGCGATCGTGCCGTCTTCGCCGCCGTAGCACGCGCCGAGATTCCAGCCGAGACGGTCAACACCCTTTTCCTTGAACTCGGCCAGACTCTTCGCGCGGCCCATTTCGGCGAAGGCGACCCATGTGTCGAGTTCCCTGCCGTGAACGCCCATCTGCTGCGAATAGGCCGTGCCGTTCTCGGCATTCCAGGCGATCACGGGGCCGTGGACTGTCCAGGCGACCTCATGGGTGACGGGCGCCGCGTCCTTGACCTTGAAGGTCTCGGTGCGGCGCTCCATTTTCCGCCATGCGCCCTTGTGCCAGTATTCGTAGCGGTTCCTGGGATTGAGTTTTTCAGCGAACACTGTGCCGGCTTCGCTACTACCCGATACGAGGAGCCAGCCGTGCTGGGCCCCGCGCCCCATCGTAGGGACACCCCAGCCGGTCGAGCCGAAACCCGCATTGTCGAAACCGCCGCCATGCAGGTGGATTTCGGGGCCGTCGGCGGTGGCTTCCAGCATCAGCACCTTCCCGCTTGCCGACTTTTCCGGTCCGATGACCATGCAGCGGCTCGCGCCCTTCACAGGTTCGATCGGTGCCGTTTGCATCGCCGCCGACGTGACGCTGCTGGACGGGAGTTGAGCCGGGGCGAGGACCGGCACGGGCGTGGGCCGCGCGGGCGCGAGGTCGTCGCCCGCCGGAATGGTCGTTGGTGAATCCGGGTCGGAGATCGGCACGACATCGTTGAAGATTTGCCAGGCTTTTTCGCGGCCGTAGCGATCCGTCATATCCTTCAGAAATTCGAGGTTCCGAATTTCATAGGTGTCGCGCCCGAGCGGCGCCGCGGTGATCAGGGCGAGATATTCGACGAGGCTCCAGCGCGTTGGCTTGATGCCCCAGCGGAGGAATTCGAGCGGCGTCAGGCGCCCGGGATCGGCATTCACTTCGTCGACGCGTTTATTGATCCCATCGACCATGGCCTGGATCATCTTCCGGTGTTCGGGTGCGAGCGCGCGATAACGCTGCATCAGCACGGCGTTGGACAGTTTGCGGCCGCGCATGACTTTGTCCATTTCGATCGCCGACGCCCCCAGAAGCTCGGCGCGGCGACCCTGCGTGTTGTGCCGTGCCAGTTCCATCGCGGCGAGACGATCCTGCGCGATCGCATAGCCGGCGCCGAACATCACGGCATCCGAGGTTTCGGCCTCAACGTGGGGCACGCCGAAGCCGTCGCGATAGATGGTCACCGTCTCCGCCGCGCCAACCTGCGCATGGGCCGTGGACATTGCGATGAAGGATACAAAAACGAGTGCAGTCGAACGGCGCATGAAAAACGTCTCCCCGAAACCGTTATTTGGGCAGGAATGCCTCCGCCAAGGCGACCCATAGCGCGGCGCCCGTGGGCGAAATGCTGTCGTCATAGGCATAGTGCGAATTGTGCAGCATGACCGATCCGGGGCCTTCGTCGCCATTGCCGAGCAGAAGGAAACAGCCGGGAACGACATCGAGATAGCGGGCGAAATCTTCGCCCCCCATGCCCGGCACATCGAGATCGACGAAGCGGTCGGCTCCGACGACGCCGATCGCGATCTCGCGCACCTTGGCATAGAGATCGGCCGGATTGTGCAGGGCGGGGTAGCCACGCTCGTAATGGAGTTCGGCGGTCGCGCCGAACGATGCCGCGACACCGGTCACGATATCGCGCAGCCGCTGCTCCACGGCGTCCTGGCTCTGGCGCGACAGCGTGCGTACCGTGCCGCCCATCCGGGCTTCATCGGCGATGATGTTGAACGCCGTACCCGCTTCGACCTTACAAATCGATACGACCACGGAATCCATCGGATCGGCATTGCGGGCGGCGATGCTCTGCACCGCGACGATGATCTGCGCCGCGACGAGCACGGGGTCGACTGTCAGGTGGGGCCGCGCGGCGTGGCCGCCTTTGCCGGATACGACAATCTCGAAGCGGTCGGCCGCGGCGTAAAGCGCGCCGGCCCGTCCGGCGAGCTTGCCGGCGGCGATGCCGGGGCGGTTGTGGATGCCGAAAATGGCTTCCATCGGGAAGCGTTCGAACAGCCCGTCGCGGATCATCGCGCTCGCGCCGCCGTCGGGATCTCCATCGGGACCCTGATAGCCGAGCGATTCCTCCGCCGGCTGAAAGATCAGGTGAACCGCGCCGTCGAAATTGCGATTCGCCGCGAGATGTTTTGCTGCGCCGAGCAGCATCGTTGTGTGCCCGTCGTGCCCGCAGGCGTGCATCACGCCCGGCGTGCAGGATCGGTGATCCGATTGGGTGAGCTCGGTCATCGGCAGCGCATCGATGTCCGCCCGGATGCCGATTGCGCGGCGCGATTGCCCGGCGCGAACCGTCGCGACGATGCCGGTGCCGCCGATCCCGGTGTGAACCTCGTCGATCCCGAATTCGGCGAGGAGATCGAGGATGTAGCGCGCGGTTCCCTGCTCGTGAAATCCGAGTTCAGGATGCTGGTGGATATGCCGGCGCCAGACGGTCATATCCGCTTCGAGCGATGTCAGATCAACGGGCATACGGACGCTTCTCCTGGCGCGGCAACGGTGTGGGGGCGATTTTCATCTTCGTCTCCCGTCAGGGCACGGCGTGCGCGGCGACTTGATAGAAGACCTGCGCGCCGGGCCCGAGCGGGAGGTCGAACGCCACCCAGCCAACGGTCATCGCGATCCCCGTCGCCATGAAACAGAGCGCATAGGGCAGCATCAGCGCGAGCAGCGAACCCACGCCCATCGATTTGTCCCACCGCTGGCAGAAGACGAGCACGAGCGGGAAATAGCTCATCAGCGGCGTCATGATGTTCGTGTAGCTGTCACCCATGCGGTAGGCGGCGGTTGTCATTTCGGGGCTGATGCCGAGCAGCATGAACATCGGCACGACGACCGAGGACAGGACGCTCCATTTCGCCGTCGCCGATCCGATGAACAGATCGAGCACCGAGGACAGCAGGAGCACGCAGACAAGTAGGAAAGGGGCGGGAAGGCCCATGCCCTGCAGCTTTTCGGCGCCGCTGATCGCGATGATCGGGCCAATGCCTGACCAGTTGAACATCGCCACGAAATGCGCGGCGAAGAAAACGAAGACGAGATAGGGCGCGATCGTCTTCACGCCCTCGCGCATCATCTCGACGATGTCCGCGGAGCCTTTCACCGTTCCCACCGCGCGCCCGAACACCGCGCCGGTCGCGAGGAACAGGATGAACAATGCCGCGATGATGGAGGCATAGAGCGGCTGGAGGCGGATCGGGCCTTCGGCATCCTGATCGATGAAGGGCGTGTAGCCGGGCCACAAACACAAGGCCGTGAACGCAGCCACGACCAGCAGCGCCACGACACCGGCGCGGCGGAGGCCACGGCGCTCATCATCACTGAGTTCGCCTTTTTCGAGATCCGCGCGCAGTTGATCGTCGACCTCTTCGTCCCAGATACCGAGGCGCGGTTCGACGATCTTGTCGGTAATGAACCAGATGATCGGTGTGAAAAAGATGACGATGCCAAGAATGAAGTACCAGTTGCCGAGCGGGTTCATTGTCCAGCCGGGCTCGACGATGCGGGCTGCTTCCTGCGTGAAGCTGAACAGCAGCACATCGAGCTGGCCGGGCATGATGTTCCCGGCATAACCGCCCGATACGGCAGCGAGCGCCGCCGCGATCCCGGCAAGCGGATGCCGCCCGACCGATGCGAAGAGCACCGCCGCCATCGGGATCAGCACGACATAGGCGGCATCGGCGGCATGATGCGAGACCATGCCCACGATCGCGATGATCGGCGTCATGTACCGGCGGGGCGTATTGCGAAGCGAGCCGCGGATCAGCGCGAAGAACAGTCCCGATCGCTCCGCCACCGCCGCGCCCATCATGATGGTGAGGACGATGCCGAGCGGCGCGAAGCTCGCATAGGTTCGCGGCATCTCGGTGAACAGGCGGGCGATGTTGTCCGCCGAGAAGAGGTTGGACGCCCGGTAGATGAGGACGCCGTTTGCGAGTTCCGCGTTGGCGGGGGCTTCCTTCCCAGCGAAGGGAAGCGAAGCGCTCCACCCCAAAGCGGCCCCGAGCGCGGAAAGCAGCATCAGCGCGGCGATCAGATAGATGAAGATGATCGTCGGGTCGGGCAGGTAGTTGCCGACGCGCTCGATGAAGCCCAGAATCCCTCTCTGACGGACAGGGCGAATGGTTTCGGCAGTCACGATTGCGCCTCCTGCCAGGATGGATTCGTGCCTTCGTGCACAGACACTATGAGGCTCACGCGCGCAGCGCGAGCCTCATAGTGCTGACCCGAGGTTAGAAGTTCACTTCAAGTCCCGCCCGGATCACCGGGCCGAACTGATCGAAGCCGCCACCCGACGGATCGATAACCTGGACCGATTCCATCTTAGGCAGCTTCTCGTTGAAGAGGTTCGAGACGCCGAAGGAGAATTTGGCCTCCTGCCGCCCGTTCATCGGCAGCACGTAGGATGCCGAGATGTCGTTGTAGAAGCGCGACCCCGTCTTGCGATCCGACACCAGCTCGCGGCTGATTCCCGGCGAGATGTCCGTCAGCGACTGGCTCGACTGGTAGCGCCCCTGCCAGCCGAGGGTGAGCGGGCCGTTGCTATATGTGAGGCCCATCACACCCTTGTACTTGGGATAGCCATAGAAGCCTTCGAGAACGGTGTAGAGGTCCGGCCGGGCCTGGAACGTATAGGTCCGCAACCGGTGCAGATAGGTGAAGGCGAGGTTGGCCGAGATGCGGCCGTTGCCGACCGGCTGAGCATAGAAAAGCTGGGCGTCGAGACCCGAGGTTTTCAGCTTCGACGTGTTCACATAGGTGCTGTTGCCCGTCGTGATGCCGAAGAAGTTCGGGCTGGCCGTATTCGACTCGCGGGTAATCAGCGCGCAGAGATCGGGATCCGGTCCGCCAGCGCGATCGACGCAGTTTTCGGCAATCTGCTGCGGGCTGAGGAAGCTGATCGCATCATCGATCTGGATGTTGAACCAGTCGACCGAGAGCTGAAGGCCCGGCAGGAAGGTCGGCGTGAACACGAAGCCCGCCGTCCAGCTGTCCGAAACCTCCGGTTTCAGGTTCTCGTTGCCCGACACGATAAACGGCACGCCGATGCCGCCGTTCAGCGGAACGTAGCCCGCAGGCCGCCCGAGCGCAGCGCAGTTGGCGGCGCGATTGGGATTCTCGCCGATGTTGGTTTCCGAGCAGGGATCGTCGACGTTGGTCGTCTGCCCTTCGCTCGGCCGGAACGCTTCGAAGATGTTCGGCGCGCGGATCGCGCGGCTGATCGTCGCGCGGAGACGGAGCCCGTCCGTCGGCTCCCAGATGCCGCCTGCCTTCCACGATGTCGCCTGTCCGGCATGGCTGTAGTCGGCATGGCGCACCGCGCCTTCGACTGACACCAGCTTCGCGAACGGCATGTCGGTGAGGATCGGGACGCTGAGTTCACCGAACAGCTCCGTGACATGGTAGCCGCCTTCATAGTCCTGTGTCGCTGCCTGGTTGGTGAGACCGGCCTTGACCAGCGGATCCGTGGTGCGGCCGTTGCGTTCCTTGCGATATTCGGCGCCAAGCGCGAAGCCTATCGCACCGCCGCCGGGCATGGTCAGGAATTTTTCGCTGTCGCCGGCAAGCGAGAAGCCTGCGGTGGTCTGCCGGATGAAGGCGTTGGAGACGGTCGTCGTCGTCACGAAGTCGCGCGCGGCCTGCGAGCTGGCAACCGAGCCGAAGGGGTTGAACGGGGCGCAGGGCGCACTGCCGACGATGTTTGGCGCCACATATCCGGGCGGCTGCAGCGCGGGGACGTTCATACGGCAAGCGGCCTCGCCAGTGGCTGGGTCGATGACGGAATCGAGCGCGGCGTTCAGGTTCTGAACGAGCAGGCGATTGTAGCCGATGAACTTCGCCTTGGTGCGGCCATAGGTGCCGTAAACGTCGTAGCGCAGGTCGGAAAAGCCGGTCTCGACTTTGCCTTTGAAACCACCGACGAACGACAGGCTATTGCGGTCTACCTGGCTGTAGCGCAGGCCAAGGTCGGTGTAGAGCCGGTCCATGCGCACCGTGGTTGCGCCGGCCGCGAGCAGATCCGCACGGAAATCCTCGTTGAGGAAAGCATTCTGCGCGACATTGATCGGCGTGCCCGACCGGATCACGGCCTGGCCGCGACCGTAGCTTGACGTGTTATTGTAATCGACCCCGAAGTAACCGCGAACACTGTCGCTGAAATCGTAGTGCGTGCTGAGATTGAGATTGTAGCGCTCGATATCGGGCACGATCGAGATGGAATCGTCGAAGCGGAAGCACGCGGCGCCGCAATTTTCAAAGATACCGAACAGGCCGCCATCGGTCAGGCTCGGTGTTGGGAAGGGACGCACCGTCCCGTCGTCGTTGAAAGCGAAACGTCCAAGACCGCCGGTGTCATTGCTGAAGCCGACAACGCCGTAACCGGAGAAGCGAAGCGCTTCGGCGCCGGGGGCGAGGATCATGTCGGGGATGCCGTCGTCCGGCCCGGTGTCGGCAGGATTGATCATTGCGACATAGTTCTTCATGTCGGCCTGGCGCGGCGTGATTTCCTGCACTTTCGTGTAGTCGGCCGCGATCGTAATGTTGCCGCGACCTTCACCGAAATTCTTGCCGGCAACGAGGCTGCCGCCATAGGTGAAGCCTTCAGAGCCGCGCGCCGGCTGTGAACCGTTGAACGAGACGCGAACGCCGTCGAAGTCTTCCTTGAGGATGATGTTGACGACGCCGGAGACGGCGTCCGAACCGTAGATCGCCGAAGCGCCGCCGGTTATCACCTCGATGCGTTCGATGAGATTGGGGTTGATCGAGTTGAGGTCGATGGCCGCGCTGTCGGTGGCTCCGGCGACGCGGCGCTTGCCGTTCACGAGCACCAGCGTGCGGTTCGCGCCGAGGCTGCGCAGGTCGACGACGGCAAGGCCGCCGCTGTTCTCACCGCGCGAACCCGATGCGCCGGTCTGTTGGCTCTGCTGCATACTGCCCGAAAAGCCGATCGACGGCTGCTGCGCGAGCGCGCGGCCGATATCGAACTGGGCGTTGTTGTTGGTAAGCGCGTCCGATGTGACGACGCCGACCGGCGTCGGCAAATCGAGAACGGGGCGACCGATGCGCGAGCCGGTGACGACGATGGTGCCGCCGTCATCCTCCATCGCCGGGGTGTCGTTTGCATCGGCGGCGTCCTGCGCGCTCGCGGTGCCCGCCAGTCCCGCGCAAAGCGAAATCGCGAGAAGGGATGTGGAAATCTTGAACTTGCGACTGTCCGCCTTTTTCGTTCCCTGAATCATTTTTTTCTCCACCCTGAACCCTGCCAGAGCCGCCCATCCGTCGGCTAGTGCAAGGGCCCAGCATGTCTATGGGGATGCGTGCAGCGATCCCAATGCCGGTTCGACATAGAATCATTCGTGCGGCGTGAAAGACACGCGCGCAGCATTATTGCGCGGCGTCGGCCTAGGCCGTCTCGGTCTTCAGGCGGTTCTTCACCATGCTCCAGAAGCCCTCGACGCTGGGGCTTCGCCGCGCGATCGGCTTGTAAATGCGGATCTCGATGGGGACGTTCCAGCGCGCATCGCCTGCGGCGACAAGGCGGCCGCTTTCCAGATCGGCACTGGCAAGGCTGAGCGGCGCCCAGCAAAGTCCGCGCCCGTCGCGCGCCATCGAGAGGAGCGCGGTCGCCATGTGCGAACGGAACACGGTGCGAAGCGAGGCGGAGCCTGCGGATATCACCTGCGCCGCCTGAAGGATGCGGCCCATGCCCGATTTGTCCTCGAACTCCAGATAGGAAAGCGGCTGGTCGTCGGTGCCCGGCAGCAGATAGGTCGGTGATCCGTCGCCGGAGGGCGCTGCGACCGGCAGCAGCACATCCTGCCCGAGAACGAGTGAGGTAAAACCGGCCGGATCGAGGCGGTGCGCGGCGGCGGTATGATGATGGCACAGAAGGAAGTCGGCCTTGCCTTCGAGCATGAACCGTTCGCAGGCGACCATATGATCGGCGATCAGCGTGATTGTCCCGGCTTCGTGCCCGTCGCTCACGCTGCGGAGCCAGGAGGGGAAGAAGGTTGTCGACAGCGCATGTGTCGAGGCGAAACGGATTTCGTTGCTGAGCGTGCCGCCGATCTCGCGGACGTGGTCGCGGCCGAGCGTCAGCCGCCGCAATATCTCTTCGGCGAGGACGCGGAAGGCCTGGCCCGCTTCGGTGAGGGCGATTCGATGCGTGTCGCGGTCGACGAGCGTCGCACCGACCCATTCCTCGAGCGCGCGAATACGGCGGCTGAACGCCGGCTGGGTGAGGTTGCGCGCTTCGGCGGCGCGGGAAAAATTGCCTTCATCCGCGAGTTTGATGAAGTCCTCGAGCCACATGATATCCATTTGAACCCACCCGTCGCATCAATTGATACTGTCCCGGCATTGGCTTCGCCCAAACCCTCCACGGTAAGCCCGGCCCTGCGAATCCGCAGGGAAAGGTCTATGGATGTCGGCGCCAAAAACGCTCTACGACAAGATCGTCGACGAACACCGCATATTATCTTTCGACGAAGCTGGCGGCGCTGGCGAACGATTGTTGCTCTATATCGATAGAACGGTGCTCAACGAATACACAAGCCCCCAGGCGTTCAGCGGCCTCCGCGACGCGGGGCGCAAGCCGTGGCGGCCAGAAGCTTCGCTCGGGGTCGTCGATCATGTCAATTCGACCAATCCCGACCGGGAGGCCGGCCATCTAGACGACGGCGCGCGCCGGCAGATCGCATACCTCTCCGAAAACGGCCGCGATTTCGGTATCGAGATCTTCGACCTTTTCGATTCCCGGCAGGGGATCGAGCATGTCGTCATGCCCGAACTCGGGCTCGTGCTTCCGGGCATGGTCATTGCTGCGGGGGACAGCCATTCCACAACCTACGGCGCGTTCGGCGTAGTCGGCTTCGGCATCGGCACCTCCGATATCGAACATCTGCTCGCGACCCAGACACTCGTCTATCGCCGGCTGAAGACGATGCGGGTCACGGTCGATGGCCGGTTGGCGCCGGGTGTTACGGCCAAGGATCTGATCATGGAGGTGATCCGCCGGATCGGCGCCGACGGGGCGTCCGGTCATGCGGTCGAGTTCGCGGGCGAAGCGATCGACGCGCTCGGTGTCGAGGCGCGCATGACGATCTGCAACATGGCGGTCGAATGCGGCGCGCGTGTCGCGCTGATGGCGCCCGATGACAAGGTCGTCGACTATATCGACGGCTGCCCGCGTGCGCCGTCGGCCGATCTGCTCGAACGCGCACAGATCGAATGGCGGACACTGCGCAGCGATCCGGACGCCCGGTTCGACAAGGACGTGTGGCTGAGCGCGGACGACATACCGCCGATGGTGAGCTGGGGCACGAGTCCCGACCAGTCGCTCGCGATCACCGACGTGGTTCCCGATCCCGAGGCGCTTCCGCCTGCCCGCCGCGCCGACGCCGTGCGTGCCTTGGCCTACATGGGGCTCGCACCGAACACGCCGCTGCAGGAGATTACGATCGATCGCGCCTTCATCGGTTCGTGCACCAATGCCCGCCTGTCCGACATCCGCGACGCGGCGAGCATATTGAAGGGGCGCAAGGTCGCACCGGGCGTGCGTGCGATGATCTCGCCGGGCAGCAGCGGCGTGCGCAGCGCCGCCGAAGCTGAGGGGCTCGACCGCATTTTCATCGAAGCGGGATTTGAATGGCGGCGATCAGGTTGTTCGCTTTGCCTCGCGATGAACGACGACAGCCTCGCACCGGGCGAGCGATGCGCATCGAGCACCAACCGCAATTTCGAAGGCCGGCAGGGGGTCGGCGGCAGGACGCACCTGATGAGCCCCGCGATGGTCGCGGCGGCAGCCGTCAGCGGCCGATTGGCAGACGTGCGCACACTCGCGGTCGCGTCCTGATGGAACATTTCGTTCGTCTCTCGGGCCCAGTCGCCGCCATGCCCGCCGCCAACATCGATACCGATGTCATCATGCCGAAGACGTTCCTGAAGGGCATCGACCGGTTGGGGCTTGCCGTGGGCCTGTTCCACGATCTGCGTTTCGACGAAAATGGCGCACTGCGGCCTGAGTTCATCCTGAACCGGCGCGACATGGCCGAAACCCGCTTCCTGCTCGTCGGCCCCAATTTCGGTTGTGGGTCGTCGCGCGAACATGCTGTTTGGGGTATGCTCCAATATGGCATTCGGGGGATCATCGGTTCCTCCTTCGGCGCGATCTTCGCTGACAATGCGGCGAACAACGGCCTTCTGCTCCTGTCCCTGCCGCCTGCGCAGCTCGCCGAACTCGCAGCGTGTCTTGATGACGGAGCGGGGCAGATAACGGTCGATCTTGAAGCGCAGCGCATCGAGACGGGTGCCTATGCCGGAAGCTTCGATATCGATCAGGCGTTGCGGCGGGCGCTGATGCTCGGGCTCGATCGGATCGGCGAGACGCTGACCTATACCGATCGCATCCGGGCGTTCGAGAAGGCCTATCTCGCCGGCAAGCCGTGGCTTATGGGTGGGCACGGTGATGAGCGCGTATCCTGAATACAGCGAGTTGATGCCGGGGTTCCGCTGGCACGATATCGATGCGGGCGGCGTCCGCATCCGGGCGGCCGTCGGCGGCTCTGGACCTCCGTTGCTACTGCTTCACGGCCACCCGCAAACGCACCTCACATGGCACAAGGTCGCGCCCGCGCTGGCGAAGCGCTTCACCGTCGTCGCGACCGATCTGCGGGGATACGGCGACAGCGAGAAGCTGCCCGGTGACCCGGAACATCGGAACTATTCCAAGCGCGCGATGGCGGCGGATCAGGTGGCGGCGATGGCTGCGCTTGGCTTCGATCGGTTCGATGTCGTCGCGCATGATCGGGGTGCCCGCGTCGCGCACCGAATGGCGCTCGACCATCCGGCGCGCATTGGCCGGATGGTGCTGCTCGACATCGCGCCCACCGCCACGATGTACGCGCAGACGAACCGCGAATTCGCGACGCGCTATTTCTGGTGGTTCTTCCTCATCCAGCCGTTCGACCTGCCCGAGCGGATGATCGCGGCCGATCCCGACCATTTCCTCGATCGCCATCTCGCCGGACAGATCAAGATCGAAGGAGCGCTCGATCCGCGCGTGGTGGCCGAATATCGCCGCTGCTACCGGGACCCCGCGACGCGCCATGCGATCTGCGAGGATTATCGCGCGGCGGCGAGCATCGATCTCGAACATGATGCGGTGGACGAAGGGCGCCTGGTCGAAGCCCCCTTACTGCTGCTCTGGGGCGCTTACGGTACGGTGGGAGCGCTGTTCGATGTCATGGAAAGCTGGCGTTCGAAGGCCCGAGACGTGAGCGGCGGTGCGCTGCCGTGCGGCCACAGCCCGCAGGAAGAAATCCCCGACGTGCTGCTGGCGGAACTGGAAGCCTTCTTCGCGAAGGCGTGAGGCCAGCCCTCTTTACCGCGCGGTCCGTGTCAATCGTTCGAACTCGCCTTCGTCCGTCACGCCTTCCGTGATGATGAAAAGCAGGGTGGAAGCGCTGTTCATGCCGATGGCTTCGCGCCATCCGAGGTTGCTGGCGGCCAGCGCACCCGCGAGGCCGGCGGCGCCGGATGCGCCTGCGCGGATCGCGGTGTCCGTTTCGGCAGGGGCGGCGAGGCTGCGGACAGCTTCGGCGGCGTAGGTGTCGGCCACCGATATGAAGGCGTCCACACGGTCCTTCAGGATCGCGAATGCCGGCAGCGAAGGGCGCAGGCAATCGAGCATCGCGAAGATCGTCTCCGCGCTGTGCGCTATCTCGGTCGCGCCGCCGGCGCGCGCGCTTTCCAGCAGACAGTCGGCGCTGTCCGGCTCAACGACGATGATGCGCGGCGCGTGGGGGCTGCCGCTGAATCGGCTCGCCATCGCAGCGGTAAGCCCACCGACGCCGGCCTGCACGAACAGGTGCGTCGGCTGCTCGTCGGGCGAAAGCTGCGCGCGGATTTCCTCGGCGATCACGGTATACCCCTGCATCACGCGAACGGGCAGCGGATCGTCCGCGCATTCCGGTGCGTCCGCGGTGTCGGAAACGAGGATGGCGCCTGTGCGTGCCGCATCGTGCCGTGCCTGCTCGACCGAATCGTCATAGGTGCCGTCGACGCGCACGATCGCCGCGCCCTGCCTGCGGATATGGTCGGCGCGTTCCTCGGTCACGCCCGCGTGAAGATAGACCGAGCAGCGCGCACCGACGAGCCGCGCGCCCGCCGCCACGGCGCGGCCGTGGTTGCCGTCGCTGGCGCAAACGAAATGCATGTCCGAAGCGATGGCACGAACCTCTTCGCCGACGAGTTCGGCGGGATCGAGCGTGCGCCCCAGCGCGGTTTCGGCCTGCGTCCGCACGACGCTGAACACCGCATAGACGCCGCCCAGCGCCTTGAAGCTGCCGAGCCCCATGCGCTTGCTCTCGTCCTTCACGAGCACCTGCCCAACGCCAAGCTGCCGCGCGACCCCCGGCAGCCGCACCAGCGGTGTCGGCGCATAGGCGGGGCAGGCGGCGAGCATCGCCATCGGTTCGAGATGCGCGTCGGCGGGCAGGCCGCCCTGCGGATCAGCGATTTTGAGCGGGTTCAGAAGCAACTCGGTCATGCGGCAACTCGGGTTCGTGCGGCGGAGACCGGCGGCCGCGTGTCCCGCCACGGCCGTGCGCTTTCAAGCGCGGCGGCAAGCGAAAGCAGGCTCTCCTCACCACCCGGTCGACCGGCGATCTGCGTGCCAATCGGCAATCCGTCAAGCACATGCAGCGGCACGCTCATCGCGGGCTGCCCGGTGAGGTTGTATTGCACCGTGAACGGCGCGCGGCGGAACACGTCGGCGAAGAATTCGGCCAGCGCTTCGACGCCCGGGTCCACGCTGCGATCATGTGAAAGCACACCGTGCGGCAGGGCGGGCGAGGCGAAGACCGGGGAAATGACCGCGTCAAATGTGTCGGCAGCGATAGCCATGCGTCGGCAGAACAGGTTCATCTGATCGAGCGCGGCAAGATACGCCTCGGCGCTGATCGTCTCGCCGTGGCGGATCATCGCCAGCGTTGCCCCCTCGACCGTATCGGCGTCCGCGCGCCGTCCGGTCGCGGCCTCGATGCGGCGGACGGCGCGCAGGATGTTCGCCGACCAGATCGTCACGAGCATGTCGATCGCCGCGTCGGCGTCGAAGGTGATGGCGATCGGCTCGATCGAATGCCCCAGCGCTTCGCAAAACCGTGCAGTGTCCTCGGCTGCCGCGATCACGCCGGCATCGACGGTATCGGCGAAGGGGCTCGCCGTCAGCAGTGCAAGGCGCAGCGGTGCGGGTGGGCGCTCGGTCGCGGCAAGGAATCTGCCTCCCGGCGATGGAGCCGTATAGCGGTAGCCCGTGTCGGGCCCGGCGAGCAGGTCGAGCGCGGCGGCGGAATCGCGGACGCTGCGGGTAATCACATGCGCGGCGGTCAGCCCGCTGTTGACTTCGCCCGCCTGCGGGCCTGTCGGAAGGCGCCCGCGCGAGGGTTTCAGACCGAACACCCCGCAGCAGTGCGCGGGAATGCGGATCGAGCCGGCACTGTCTCCAGCGAGTGCCAGCGGAACGATCCCCGCGGCAACCGCCGCCGCGGCGCCGCCGCTCGATCCGCCGGTGGACCGCGAAACGTCCCACGGATTGCGTGTTATGCCGATCCCGCGCGATTCCGTCGTGAAGGCGCTGCCGAGTTCGGGCGTCGTCGAGCGCCCGATGATAGAGAAGCCGCCCGCACGGATACGCCTGATGACTTCGCTGTCTTCGGCGGGCCGCAGCCCCTCTGCAAGCAGGCAGCCCATTTCCTGCGGCACGCCGGCCATCGCCCAGCCGATGTCCTTTGCCAGCGTCGGTACGCCCGCAAAGGTGCCGTGCGTGGCGGGGGGGGGAGAAGGCACCGGGCCAGCCAGCACGTTGAGCGCCGGGTTCAGCGCCGCGAGAGCGTCGCGTGCCGCATTCTCCACCTCGGCCACGGTTACGCCGCCGTCGCGAATCAGGGCGGCGAGGTCCAGCGCATTGCAACGTGCATACTCATCGGTTCGCAAAGGTGTGTCTCCGTAAACGACTGATGATCAGTCATAAAAATGCAAAAAATGCTCATCTACGGCAAGGCTGGTCTATTCAGCTTCCGCTCTTGAAACCCCGCAAGGCTGCGAGCAGCCAGTCGCCGACGCGGTCCTGGTAGTCCGCGGACATGCGGTTGCGTG
>JAEULI010000110.1 GCA_016793845.1 Sphingosinicella sp. | reverse complement strand
GCGCGAAGCATCTGCTCACCGGCCGGGACGCAGAATTGTACGCGGGCCTGGAGCCATTGATCGCAGGTTGGCGGGACGGTCGCCCGAGCGGCGGTCAGTAGCCGAAGAGCTTGCCGACGCCTGAGCCCGCGACGATGGCGCCGACGGTTTCCTGCGCCTCGGCGCTCAGTTCCTGCCGCCATTTCGCAGCGGACTTCGCAGGGTTCTGGTTGAGGCTGAAATAGCGATCGCCGGTGCCGTCGAAGCCGCGCAGACGATCGAAATAGGCCTGCACCTGCGCCGGGCGGTCGAGCCCCGCCCAGTCGAACAGCGATGCGGCCTCGGGATCGAGGTTCGCCGCGAGCCGATCGTAGACAAGCGTGTAGACGTTGGGGAGCCCGGCGACCTCGCTGTAGACCCACTCGTTGGTGATGAGCCAGTCCCACGCGAGCTTCTCGATGTTCGTCATCGCGTCCGCGCGCGCCTTGTCGAGCCCGGCGGCGCGGGCGGGCGGCAGCGCCAGCACATCCGAATAGAGCGTCGCCGCGCCCATCTTGCCGAGCTCCGCGCCGCGCAGCTTCGAAGAGACGACGCCGCAGGGGTGGCGGACGATGTAGATGAACTTCACGCCGGGCAGCGCGCGCGCGAACACGGGGAGGCGCGGGATCGAATCGACCGACTTCATGACGAGGCAGGGCGTTTCGCCCTCGTTCGCGAAATCGGGCACCTGAAGGTTGCGGCTGCGGCCCACGGCGGGAAGCACGGCATCGACGGCGCGCAGCGCGCGGACGATCGCGGCACGCGCCTGATCGGCAATGCCGCCGCGGTAGCTCTTGGGAAACAGCGTCGGCGTGTGGACGCTGCGCAGCGAGCGATTGTGTGCCAGGCGCTCGAAATAGTCGCGGGTGATCCGGTCGATGTCGGCCGGAAGCTCGCCATAGGGCACGAACGGAAGCCGCGGTTCCTTCTCGATGACGTCCGGCTCGTGGAGGTAGAGCGTCTGCGGGTGCGAATCGAACAGCGAGCCGACCCAGGTCGTGCCCGATCGGGGGCTGCCGAAGATCATCAGCGGGCCGGCCATGTCGCCCGCCGTTGTCACGCGTCGACGAAGGCCCGCACGAGGCCTTCGAACAGGCGGCGGCCGTCGGTGCCGCCCTGCGCCACCTCGATGGCGCGCTCCGGGTGCGGCATCATGCCGAGCACGTTGCCGGTTTCGTTGACGATGCCCGCGATACGGCGCTGCGCGCCGTTCACGTCTTCGGCGTAGCGGAAGACGACGCGGCCCTCGCCCTCGATCCGGTCGAGCGTGTCCGTGTCCGCAAAATAGTTGCCGTCGTGGTGCGCGACGGGAATGTGGATCGTTTCGCCCGCCTTGTAGGCCGACGTGAACGCCGTCTGCGTGTTCTCGACCGTCAGCGGCACGTCGCGGCACACGAAATCGAGCCCGGCGTTGCGCATCAGCGCGCCCGGCAGCAGCCCGGTTTCGGTGAGTACCTGGAAGCCGTTGCAGACGCCGAGCACGAAGCGGCCCTGCTCGGCGGCGCGCTTCACCGCGGCCATGATCGGCGACTGCGCCGAAATGGCGCCGGTGCGCAGATAGTCGCCGTAGGAGAAGCCGCCCGGAAGCGCGATCACGTCAACGTCGGGCAGCACGGTTTCGCGGTGCCAGACCATCGCGGGCGCACGTCCCGTCACCTCGCGGAGCGCGACCGCCATGTCACGGTCGCAGTTGCTGCCGGGGAAGACGATGACCGCGCTCTTCATCTCAGGCGATCTCGATCCGGTAGTTCTCGATCACGGTGTTGGCGAGCAGCTTGCGGCACATCTCCTCGATGCGCGCCTCGCTGGTGCCGTCGGCGAGTTCGAGCTCGATGAACTTGCCCTGCCGCACGTCCTGCGCCTCGTCAAACCCCAGGGATTCGAGCGCGTGGCAGATTGCCTTGCCCTGCGGATCGAGAACGCCGTTTTTCAGCGTGACATAGACTTTGGCTTTCATGGCGCGCCTTATGGCGCTCCCGGCGCTGCGCCGCAACGCCCAAAATCGCGGGCGCGTGGGCGCATGTGAGGGTTTTGTTAAGCCTGTGTGCCTATGGTTATGGCTGGGTCATTCTGAGGTCGGGGTCTGGGGCAACGTGGACTATCTCGCCATTGCCTTGTTCGTGGTGCTGTTCGCGACCGCCGAGAATTTCGTCGGTGGCTACATCTTTCCGTGGCTGACACACGATCAGGAGGTACAGCTCGCGCTTGTCGCGTCGTTCCTGTTCGGCATCATTTCCGCCTGGCGAAAGGACGGCTGATGGGCCTTCTCGCCGCCTCCATGTTCGTGGCGCTGTTCGTCTATTACGAGGACGTCCTCGGCCAGATGCGCGGCTCGAACCTGCACATCGCGCTGTTCTGCGCCTTCCTGTTCGGCATCATCTGCGGATATCAGGTCAAGAAAAAGCGCGCCAAGCGGCGCTGATGTCTTCCGCGGAGGAAGGGCGAGCCCATCGGCCCGCCCACTCCGTCATGCCGCCTTGCGCCGCCGTGCAAGACCAAGCCCCGCCACGCCAAGGCCGAACAGCGCAAGCGCCGCCGGTTCAGGAACGTCGACCGGCAGATCGAGCGAGCTCACGCGCAGTTGCAGGCCGTTAAAGGGCGCTGTCCCGGTGCCGTTGTAGTACCATGTGTCGCCGACGGTGCCGGAGGCGTCCTGCGCGCCGACCGTGAGGTCCGCGGGCAGCGCGCCGAGCGGACCGTAGGTAAACGTGATGTCCTCTATACCGTTGACGCCGATCCAGATCTGGAACGTATAGGTCTGGGCGCTGCCGAAGCCGTGCACGCCATCCCAATCGCTGACGAGCCAGGTGTTTACCCCGTCGGTCAGCGTCGCAATGCGGAAAGCCCCGCCCAGGCCAAAATCAAGATCGGTCCAGAAGGGGGCCAGGATATTCTTGGGAGAGGAGGCGTCAGGCAAGGCGGTGTTGGCAAAAGAACTGTCCGCGCTCGTGCCGCCGCCGACCTTGAGATAGCCGTTGCTGGATATCCCCACGCTGCCCCATGTTTCTCCTCCAAAGACAAACGAGGGGGTCGTGAAATTGACGATGCTCTCGTCGCCCATCCCCGCGGTGGGCGCGATGCCGAAAACTGAAAGAGGGAGATAGCCGCCAGCGGGGCTGTCACCAGGCTCAATGGAAATGCTCGGTATGGCCAAGGCCGGAGATGCGGTCAGTACGACAAACGCCACGGGCGCCAGAATTCTGGATACGTTCATTTCAAGCCCCTTCCCTGTTACGGGAAAGTTCATGCAAGAAAAGGACCAGTAGCCAAAATCAATGACTTGGCGAAAACGCTGCTGAAAAGTGTAAAGAAAAGCAGACAGGCCGAAGCCTGTCAGCTGTCTTTCTTGCCGCGGGCCTTGCGGTGCTCGTCGAGGTCGAGGACCGTGGAGACCGAGCCTTCGGGGAGCAGGCCGAAGCGGCGCGCGACTTCCTGATAGGCTTCAACCTCGCCGCCGAGATCGCGGCGGAAGCGGTCCTTGTCCAGCTTCTCGTTCGTGGTGCTGTCCCACAGGCGGCAGCCGTCCGGGCTGATCTCGTCGGCAAGGATGATGCGGCTGTAGTCGCCATCCCACAGGCGGCCGAACTCCAGCTTGAAGTCGATGAGGCGGATACCCACACCGGCGAACAGGCCGGACATGAAGTCGTTGATGCGGATCGCCATGTCGGCGACGTCGTGCATCTCTTCCTGCGTCGCCCAGCCGAAGCAGGCAATGTGCTCGTCGGTGATCATCGGGTCGCCGAGCGCGTCGTCCTTGTAGTAATATTCAAGGATCGTGCGGGGGAGCGGCGTACCTTCCTCGATACCGAGGCGCTTCGAGATCGAGCCGGCGGCGACGTTGCGCACCACGACCTCGACCGGGATGATCTCCACCTGCCGCACAAGCTGCTCGCGCATGTTGAGGCGGCGGATGAAGTGCGTGGGGATGCCGATCTGGCCGAGCAGCGTGAAGATATGCTCGGAGATGCGGTTGTTGAGCACGCCCTTGCCGCTGATCGTGCCCTTCTTCTGGGCATTGAACGCGGTCGCGTCGTCCTTGAAATACTGGATGATGGTGCCGGGTTCCGGCCCTTCGTACAGGATCTTGGCCTTGCCTTCGTAAATCTGGCGGCGGCGGGACATCGGCGGACCTTCTCGATTCGGAGTCTGAAAAAAGCACCGCCCCGGTTCGCACCGGCTGACTGGCGCGTGCCCGAGGCGGGGAAACACACCACCCGCCATAGCGGAAGCCTGCCGGGCTGACAATGCAAGCGCTTTGGGTCAGCACTCCGGGCAAGCGCTCGGGGAAGCGGCTCAGACCGCGCCGAGCGCCATGATGATGAGCATGAACAGGGTGAGCACGACGATCGCGAACATCGAGAGCAGGACCGTCCGCGCGAGTGCGCCGCCGACGCTGAGGCCGTAGGCGCCCTTCAGCTGCACGAACATGTGGACGGGCGGCACGAACGTGCTGATCGCCATCGCGCTGCCGAAGCTGATGAGACCGATGCGCGCGAGCAGCACGGCAAACACGAACAAAAGCGACATGAACGACAGCGAATAGAGCGTGAACACCGCGTGATCATAAAGGCGTGTGCTGCGCCGGAGGGGGAAGAGCAGCCACACGAACGGCAGCGACAGCGGCACCAGCAGGAACGAGAACTTATAGGCGGACTGCTGCATCTTGTAGAACAGCAGCTCGGGGTTCCTCAGCGCCTTCCTGAGCTTCGCATCGAGGCCGGGGTTGCCAGTGTTGACGGTCGGGGACTCCTTGTCGACGACCTTCGTGAGCGCCTCCCGCCAGTCCGGCGGCTGTGGCGCATCGGGGTTTTCCGGGTCGCGCGGCACGACGCCCATGGTGCCGAGCGTCGCCTTCATGATGCCGATCTCGGTGCGCAGTTCGTTGATCTGGGCTTTGAGCTCTGCGGCCTCGCCGGGCACCGGCTTCGGCTTTGCCCTTGCGACAGCCAGCTTCGCCTCGAGCGCCTCCAATTTTGCGGTTTCGGTGACGAGCTCCTGCTGCGCCGCCTCGACGCTCTTGGGATCGAGATGCACCGCGTCCGCAAGGTTGACGTTGGGCCCGCCGACCATGGCGAAGGTGAAATACATCACGAACACGGTGAACAGGAACATCGAGAAGGGCGCGACGTAGCGGGCGCGCTTCCCCTCCACATAGTCGCGGGTCAGCGTGCCGGGACGCGTCACCAGCATCGGCAGGGTGCGCCAGCCCTTGCTGTCGAAGTGCAGCACGCCGTGCATGATGTCGTGGAAGATATGGCCGATCGACCGCGGAAGATGCGCGCTTTGCCCGCATTCGTGGCAGTAATGGCCGACGATGGGGGTGTCGCAGTTCGGGCAGATCGTCTGTACGTCGCCCGCTTTGCCGTCCTCACCATCGAGCGCGGAGGCCACGAGGCCGCCCGCGATCAGGGTGCCCGCCGCATCGATCTCGCCGCTCATTGCTTCCCGCCCCGCCTGCCTGAATGTCCGCCGCCCAAGTTTCGGCGCAAAAGCTGCGACGATCAAGCGTGCTGCTTGCAGTTGAACCGGGTGCGGTGCCTCTCTATCTAGGCCCCGATAACCCGGCTTGCCAGCCAAGGAAGGACACACGCCCGTCATGACCAATCTCAACGACCGCGAAAAGGCTTTCGAGAATCGCTTCGCGCGCGATGCCGAGCTGCAGTTCAAGGTCACGGCGCGGCGCAACCGCCTGCTCGGCAACTGGGCGGCGGAAAAGCTGGGGCTGACGACGGCCGAGGCCGATGCCTATGCGCGCGAGGTTGTGGCCGCCGACTTCGAGGAAGCCGGCGACGACGACGTGTTCCGCAAGGTCTACGGCGACCTGACCGCCAAGGGCGTGGAGGTTTCCGAGCACGAGGTGCGCCGCGCGATGGAGGAAAAGCTCGTCGAGGCGCGCCGCCAGTTCATCGAGGAAGTTTGAGGGCCGCGCGATGCCGATGGACGCAGGCGCGATCGAAGGGATGATCCGCACGGCGCTGCCGGATGCGGTGGTGGAGATCACCGACCTTGCCGGCGACGGCGATCATTATGCGGCGCGCGTGGTCTCGGAGGCCTTCCGGGGCCTGCCGCGCGTTCGCCAGCACCAGATGGTCTATGCGGCGCTCGGCGGCCGCATGGGCGGCGAACTGCACGCCTTGCAGCTGACCACCGAGGTTCCGGCCTGAGCCGGACGAGGAGCAACACATGACCGATATCAACACCCGAATCGCCGAGAAGGTGAACGGCAGCGACGTCGTGCTGTTCATGAAGGGCACGCCGCTGTTCCCGCAGTGCGGCTTTTCGAGCCGCGCCATCGCCATCCTCGAGCACCTCGGCGTCGAATACGACAGTGCCGACGTGCTGCAGGATGCCGAGCTTCGGCAGGGCATCAAGGCGTTCAGCGACTGGCCGACGATCCCGCAGCTCTATGTGAAGGGCGAGTTCGTGGGCGGCAGCGACATCATGATGGAAATGTTCGAATCAGGCGAGCTGCACGACCTGCTCGCCGAAAAGGGCGTTCCGCACGCCGCCTGAACCGGTGTTTTTTCGATAAGGGGGATGATGCGTGGCGCTAGCGATCGGCAAGGCCTGGACCGACACGATCGCTGACGTGCAGCGCCGCTTCGGCGAGTTTGCGCTGCCGGCCGCCGCCTTCGTGTTCATGCCCTCGCTGCTGATCGCGCGCTTCGCCGATGAAAAGGCGCTCGGCGAGCAGAATGCCCAGCTCGCGCAGGCCGTGGGCGGGCTTATCGGCGTGATCGGGCAGGCCGCCATCGTGCTGCTGGTGCTGTTTCCCAGCATCGACGCCGGGTCGGCGATTCGCCGTGCCGTGGGCCTGACGCCCCGCATCGTCCTTGCCAGCCTTGCCGTCGTCGTCGTCTTCATGCCGGTCGGCGTCATGTATCTGGCGGGTTTGCAGCAGGCGTCGACGGCGACGGGCGCACTTCTGCTCCTGCTCACGGCGGTCGCGGTCTATTTCGCGCTGCGCCTGTCGCTGCTGGCGGCGATCATCGCGGGCGAGAATGCGCGCGCGGCCGATGCGCTGCGCCGCAGCTGGGCGATGACCGCGGGCAATGTCGGCCGCATTTTCGCGATTTTCGCGGTGTTCGTGCTGATCTTCGCGATCCTGAGCGGGCTTGTCGGCGCGATCGGGCTCGCCGCCACGGGCGGCACGCCGGAAAACCCCTCCTTCCTCACCGAGCTTCTGATCTCGATCGTCGGCGCCGTGTTCAGCGTCTTCGTCTCGGTGCTGTCCGCGAATATCTACCGCCAGCTGGCGGCTTAGCGTCCCGGTTTCACTCCCACGTCGCCACCGGCGGCAGGCTCATCAGGATCGCGTCGATGTTGCCGCCGGTCTTGAGGCCGAACAGCGTCCCCCGGTCGTAGACGAGGTTGAACTCCGTGTAGAGCCCCCGGTAGGCGAGCTGCCGGGCGCGGTCTTCCGCGGTCCAGTCCTCATGCATGTGGCGGCGGACAAGCTCCGGGTAGGTGCCGAGGAACGTTTCGCCGACGTCGCGCGTGAAGGCGAAGTCCGCGTCCCAGTCGCCGCTTGCGAGCTGGTCGTAGAAAATGCCGCCCTGCCCGCGCGCCACGTTCCGGTGCTTGATGAAGAAATACTCGTCGCACCATGCCTTGAAGCGCGGGAAGTAGGCGGGGTCGTGCCGGTCGCAGCTGGCCTTGAAGGCGGCGTGCCAGTCGGCGGTGTCCGCTTCGACGGGAATCGGCGGGTTGAGGTCCGCGCCGCCGCCGAACCACGCTTTCGTGGTGACGAGGTAGCGCGTGTTCATGTGAACGGCGGGCACATGCGGGTTCACCATGTGCGCGACGAGGCTGATGCCTGTGGCAAAAAAGCGCGGGTCTTCGGCCGCGCCGGGGATCGTTTTTGCAAACTCGGGATCGAACGCGCCGTGGACGGTGGAGATGTTGACCCCGACCTTCTCGAACACGCGGCCCTTCATCACCGACATCGTGCCGCCGCCTCCGGGGGCGCCCGAATGATCGGCGCGCTCCCAGCTCCTGCGTTCGAATCGGCCGGGCGCGGCATCGCCGCCAAGATCGTCCTCAAGCGCCTCGAAAGCCGCGCAGATGCGGTCGCGAAGGGTTCGGAACCAATCGGCTGCGGCGGTCTGGCGGGCGTCGAAAGTCGTCATTGGGGAGAGAATCCTGTTTGTCTGAGGGCCTCGCCCGCCACCATCGCGGCGGCAAGCGCGACGTTCAGCGAGCGCAGGCCCGGCTTCATCGGGATGCGGACACGAAGCGCGGCGGCTTCGTGCACGAAATCGGGGGCGCCCACCGTTTCCTGACCTACCACCAGCACGTCGCCCGGCAGGTAGGTCGCGTCGGTATAGGGCATCGCGGCCTTGGTCGTCAGCAGCACGCGGCGGCCGGGCACATTTTCCTGAAACGCTGCCCAGTCGGCGTGGATATGGATGTCGGCGTGCTCGAAATAGTCCATCGCACTGCGGCGAAGCGCCTCACGTCCCAGCGGAAAGCCGCACGGGCGGATGATGTCCACGGGAAGGCCGAGACACGCGCCCATCCGCACCAGCGTGCCGACGTTGGGCGGCAGATCGGGCTGGAAAAGGGCGATGCGCATGGCGCCTTGCGCTAGCCCAGCCATGCCTCGACAGCAATGCGCCAATTTTGACCATTGCGGCCAAGGGGCATCGGCGGCTATCAGGCGCCCAAGCATCGAACCTAAGGGGGCGTTCGGGCGGAGCCTGCCCGAATATCTCCCGCGCGCGGGGTTAGTGAATGACGACAGTCGAAGACACCACCGGTCATCCGATCACCGATGAAGGCGTGCGCCGCCGCGACTTCATCCATGTCGCAACCGGCGCCTTTGTGGGCGTCGGCGCTGCGGCGGCCGCCTGGCCGCTCGTGGACCAGATGAATCCGTCCGCCGACGTGCTGGCGCTCGCCTCGATCGAGGTCGATCTCGCACCGGTCGCGGTCGGGCAGGCGATCAAGCTCAACTGGCGCGGCAAGCCCGTGTTCGTGCGCAACCTGACGCCCACCGAGATCGCCGAGGCGAACAAGGTGCCGGTTTCGGACCTGCGCGACCCGCAGACGCTCGCCGAGCGCACCAAGGAAGGCAAGGCGAACTGGCTGATCACGCTCGGCGTCTGCACCCACCTCGGCTGCGTGCCGCTTGGTGCGGCGGAAGGCGAGAATCGCGGCGACTACGGCGGCTACTTCTGCCCCTGCCACGGTTCGCACTACGACACCGCGGCGCGTATCCGCAAAGGCCCGGCACCGAAGAACCTCGAAGTGCCCGAGTACGCCTTCACGTCCGACACGCGCGTTCAGATTGGATAACCGGCGATGAGCTTTCCCTGGGCAAACCACTATCAGCCGAAGCACCCGTTCATGCAGTGGCTGGATTCGCGCCTGCCGCTGCCGCGCCTCGTCTACAACAGCGTCGGCGCTGGCTATCCGGTGCCGCGGAACATCAACTACTGGTGGAACTTCGGCGTTCTGTCCGGCCTTGCGCTGCTGATCCAGATCGTCACGGGCATCGTGCTTGCGATGCACTTCGGTGCGAACACGCTCGTCGCCTTCGATTCGGTCGAGCACATCATGCGCGACGTGAACTACGGCTGGCTGCTGCGCTACGCGCACGCCAACGGGGCGAGCTTCTTCTTCATCGTGGTCTACATCCACATCTTCCGCGGGCTCTACTACGGCAGCTACAAGGCGCCGCGCGAGCTCGTGTGGATGCTCGGCGTCGTCATCCTGCTGCTGATGATGGCCACGGGTTTCATGGGCTACGTGCTGCCGTGGGGCCAGATGAGCTTCTGGGGCGCGACCGTCATCACCAACCTGTTCTCGGCCATTCCGGTGGTCGGCGACAGCATCGTGACGCTTCTGCTCGGCGGCTTCGCGGTCGATAACGCCACGCTCAACCGCTTCTTCAGCCTGCACTACCTGCTGCCGTTCGTGATCGCGGGTGTCGTCATCTTGAAGATCTGGTCGCTGCACATCCCGGGTTCGAACAACCCGGCGGGCATCGACGTGAAGGGCCCGGCGGATACGCTGCCGTTCCACCCCTATTTCACCGCGAAGGACCTGTTCGGCGCGGGCGTCTACCTGATCGTCTTCTCGGTGTTCGTGTTCTTCCTGCCGAACTATCTCGGTCACCCGGACAACTACATTCCGGCGAACCCGATCTCGACCCCGGCGCACATCGTTCCCGAATGGTACTTCTGGCCGTTCTACGCGATCCTGCGCGCCTTCACGGTGGACTTCATCCTGCCGGCGAAGCTCTGGGGCGTGCTCGCGATGTTCGCGGCGATCCTGCTGCTGTTCTTCCTGCCGTGGCTCGACGGCTCGAACGTCAAGTCGAACCGCTTCAAGCCGGTTTCGAAGCAGCTGTTCTGGGTGCTGATGTTCGACCTGCTCATCCTCGGCATCTGCGGCGGCAAGCCGGCCGAAGAGCCGTGGGTGCGGATCAGCCAGATCGCGTCGATGTATTACTTCGCGCACTTCCTCATCATCCTGCCGATCGTCTCGCGCATCGAGCGGCCGCTCCCGCTGCCCAACTCGATCGCCGAAGCCGTGCTCGGCAAATCTGAACCCGCGCCCGCCAACGCGGCGCAGCCGGCCGAATAAGGGACACGACGTCATGGTTCGTCTTTTCGGAATCGCCATCGGCGCCGTTTTCTGCGTGGTCCTGCTGTTCGCAGCGCTCTCGCCCCGCGAAGCGACGGAAGTTGATCCGACGCTCGCGTTCCACGAGCACCCCAAGAAGGTGCACTGGTCGTGGGACGGCCCGATCGGACTCGGCGTGTTCGGCGGCTACGACCGCGTTCAGCTGCAGCGCGGCTTTCAGGTCTACAAGGAAGTCTGCTCGGCCTGCCACAGCCTGAACCGCATCGCGTTCCGCAACCTCGGCGAGATCGGCTTCTCCGAGGCCGAGGTGAAGGCGATCGCCAAGAACTGGACGCACGAAGTGCCGACGATCAACCCGGACACCGGCGAGGCTGCAACCCGCACGGCGATCCCGTCGGACAAGATCCCGCTCGTGTACGCGAACGAGATCGCCGCGCGCGCCGCGAACAACAACGCGCTGCCGCCCGACCTTTCGCTGATCACCAAGGCGCGTCCTGACGGTTCGAACTACGTCTACTCGCTGCTCAGCGGCTTCGCTGATGTGCCGGCGAACTTCCCGGCTGACCGTCGCCCCGAGGCGCCGCTCCACTACAACCCCTACTTCCACAGCCTCGCGATCGCGATGGCACCGCCGCTCAGCGCGGGCCAGGTGACGTATGCGGAAGGCCAGCCGGAAGCGACCGTCGACCAGATGTCGCAGGACGTCGCGGCGTTCCTCACCTGGGCGGCAGAGCCGAAGCTCGAAGCGCGCAAGCGGGCGGGCGTGGGCGTGATCGCCTTCCTGCTGATCCTGACGACGCTGGCCTACCTCAGCTATCGCAGGGTCTGGGCGGGCATCAAGCACTAGGCCCGGCACCGGGCGATGGGGGGCAAGCTCGGCATCATCGGCGGCAGCGGGCTCTATGCTCTCGGCTCGCTCACCGATGTCTCATGGCGTGCCGTCGATACGCCTTTCGGCGCGCCTTCCGATGAATTGCTGTTCGGGCGGCTCGGGCAGGCGGATCTCGTCTTCCTGCCCCGTCATGGCCGTGGGCACAGGCTGACGCCGTCAGAAGTTCCTTATCGCGCGAATATCGCCGCGCTGAAGGCGGCGGGCTGCACGCATGTGCTGTCGCTCTCGGCCTGCGGATCGTTCAAGGAAGCGCTCAGCCCCGGTACGTTCGTGCTCGTCGACCAGTTCGTCGATCGCACGCGGGGGCGGGTGAAGTCCTTCTTCGGAAACGGCATCGTCGCGCATGTGAGCCTTGCCGATCCCGTATGCGGCCCACTCGGCGCGCGCGTAGCGGACGCGGCGAAGGCGCTCGGCATTCCGTTCGTTTCGGGCGGCACATACCTTGCGATGGAAGGCCCGCAGTTCTCCACACGCGCCGAATCGCGCGCCTACGTGGCGGCTGGCTTCGACGTGATCGGCATGACCAACATGCCGGAGGCCGCGCTCGCCCGCGAGGCGGAGCTTTGCTACGCGAGCGTCGCGATGGTGACGGATTACGACAGCTGGCGCCCGGCCGAGGAGGGCGCGAACGTCGCCGACATACTGGAAGTGATGCACGGCAACAGCGCCAATGCACGCGCGCTCGTTGCGGCGGTCGCGGCGGCTTGGGCGCCGTCTGCCTGCCCGCAGGGCTGCGACCATGCGCTCGACCATGCCATCATCACCGACCCGGCGCTCTGGCCGCCGCCGGTGGTGGAGACGCTGCGCGGCGTGGCGGGCCGGGTGCTGAAATGAGCGAGCGGAACGCCGGCCCCAATGCTGATCTGCGCGCGCTCGTTCGCACGATTCCCGATCATCCGAAGCCCGGCATCCTGTTTCGCGACATCACCACGCTGCTGCTCGATCCCGCAGGCTTTGCAGCCACGATCGACCGGATGGCGGACACGGTGGCGGGGCCCTTCGATCTCATCGCCGGCATCGAGGCGCGTGGCTTCGTATTCGCCGCCGCGCTCGCACACCGGCTGAACGCGGGCGTGCTGCTCATCCGCAAGCGCAACAAGCTCCCCGGTGCGGTGATCGGCGTCAACTACGCGCTCGAGTACGGCGAGGATCGGGTGGAGATGCACGCGGACGCCTGCGCACCCGGCGCGCGCGTGCTGCTCGTCGACGACCTGATCGCCACGGGGGGCACCGCCATCGCCGGCGCCGAACTCATCCGCCGCGCGGGCGGTGTCGTCGCGCAGGCGGCATTCGTCATCGATCTGCCCGACCTTGGCGGGGCGGACCGCCTACGCGCCGCGGGCGTGGAGCCCGTGACGCTGATGGCGTTCGAAGGCCACTAGGGCCGCTCGCCATTCAGCTCTGACAGCCTGCAAATGGCGGCTCCCCGCGCGCGCCTTGGCTCACGTACCTTTAGTACACTCCGCTCCAGGTCACGGAAATCCACCATTTTCGGCACGCATCTTCCGAATGGCGAGTGGCCCTACGCCTTTAGGCGGGTCGCCGACGTACGAGCCCGACCGATTTCATCGTCATCACCGGCTCATCGTTCTGATTGAACACGGTGAGGTCGCTGTGCACCGAGCCCATGTCCTGCCGGGTACGCGAAGGGCGGACCTCGGTGACGACGGTTTCCACGCGCAGCGTGTCCCCCGGATAGACCGGCTTCAGCCAGCGGAGCTGGTCGACGCCGGGAGAGCCGAGCCCGGCGTGGCGGTTTGCCGTGAGATTGTCCACGATCATGCGCATCGTCATCGCGCACGTGTGCCAACCGCTTGCGGAAAGGCGGCCGAAGTACGTTTTTGCAGCGGCCTCATCGTCGAGATGGAAAGGCTGCGGATCATACTGCGAGGCGAAATCGATCACGGCCTCGCGCGTCACGGCATAGCTGCCGAAAGCGGCGTGATCGCCGACGTTCATGTCTTCAAGATACTTCATGGTATCCGTCATAGCGCACCGTTCCTTTGGGCAAAGTCACACTTTGGAGGGGGTCAGTCCGCCGGCTTCAGGATCGGAGACAACGTTTCGGCGCGCCCATCGCTGCCTGCGATGGGCGCGATGCCGACGAGGCGGGCGAGCAGCGGATAGACATCGACATTGTCGAAGACCGGGAGTGCGGCGCCAGACGTGATCGCGGGGCCTGCCGCGATGAACACCGCCGCCATGTCGGGCTCCGTGGGATCGTAACCGTGCATACCCTTCAGGATATGCTCGCGGTCGCGTGCCTGGATCGCCCAGCCGCTTGCCGCAAGGCACAGGAATTCGGGGACACGCGGGTTCTTGCCGTAGGCGAAGCGCGCGGGAAGCGTGCCTTTGCGCCAGCACTGCATGTGGTCGTGCGGCGCGAGCAGCGTCGCGGCGACCGCGCCGTCCTTGCCGGGCAGGGCATTGACGCCGGAGAGCGGCCCTTCGGTGACGATGGTGCCGACATCCGGTGCGATCATGCGGTCGATGCGGATGACGCGCTCGTCGGCGGTGGCGCCCATGCCGTGATCGGAGACGAGGACGATGTTCGCGGGCTGGCCGAGCGCCTTCAACCCGGCGACGAGTTCACCGACGTGGCGGTCGACTTCAGCGAACGCGGCGGTGGTTTCGGGCGCGTTGGGGCCGAGCTCGTGGCCCGCGGTGTCGACGGTGTCGAAATAGAGCGTGACGAAGCGCGGGCGGATCGCGGCGGGGCGGCGCATCCAGTCGAGCACGGTGTTGATGCGCTGCGTGCCGCTCACCGCCTTGTCGTAGCGCAGCCAGTCCTGCGGACGCGTGCCGTGGATGGCGACCTCGGAGCCCGGCCAGAACATCGTGCCGGTACGGATGCTTGCCTTCTCGGCCGTCACCCAGATCGGCTCGGCTTCGTCCCACCAGAACGGATCGAGCGACTGGCGCGGATCGCCGAGCGTGAAGCGCACGTCGGGACGGCGCGCGTCGACCATCGTGTTGTCGACGATGCCGTGGCGGTCGGGGCGAAGCCCGGTGACGAGGCTATGGTGATTCGGGAAGGTGAGCGAGGGAAACGAGGGGCGCATCGATGCCTTCACGCCTGAGGCGGCGAGCGCGTTGATGTTGGGCGAGACGCCGCGGTCCAGATAGTCGGGCCGCAGCCCGTCGACCGAGATGAGGATCGTGACCGGTGTCCGCGCTTCCACCGCGATCGCGGCGACGGGGCGCTGCGTGCCCGCACAGGCGGACAGGACGAGGACGGAGAATGCGGCAAGCAGGGTACGGAGGCGATTGTGCATCCTGCCTATCTCCCTTGTTCCCGTGACCGGCGGATGACTAGACGTTGAAGCGGAAGTGGAGCACGTCGCCGTCCTTCACCAGATACTCCTTGCCTTCGAGACGAAGCTTGCCCGCTTCCTTCGCGCCGTGCTCGCCGCCGAGGCTGGTGAAATCATCGTAGGCGATGGTTTCGGCGCGGATGAAGCCCTTTTCGAAATCGGTGTGGATGACGCCCGCGGCGTTGGGGGCGGTGGCGCCTTTTTCGACCGTCCACGCGCGGGCTTCCTTGGGGCCGACGGTGAAGAAGGTGATGAGGTGCAGGAGATCGTAGCCGGCGCGGATGACGCGGGCGAGGCCGGTTTCTGTGAGCCCGAGGTCCGAGAGGAAGTCGGGGCGGTCGGCCGGGTCCATCTGGCTGATCTCGGCCTCGATGGCGGCGGAGATGACGACACTCGCCGCGCCTTCCGCCTTCGCCTTCGCGGCGACCTTTTCGGAAAGCGCGTTGCCGGTCGCGGCTTCGTCTTCGCCGACGTTGCAGACGTAGAGCACGGGCTTCGCTGTGAGGAGCTGCGCCTGCGCGAGCACGCGGCGTTCCTCCTCGTCCTTTGGCTCCACCATGCGCGCGGGCTGACCCTCTTTCAGCACGTCGAGCGCGCGGCCGAGCACGGCACCGGCGACCTTCGCCTCCTTGTCGCCGCCCTGGCCCTTCTTCACGAGCGCGGGCACCCGGCGTTCGAGGCTCTCGATGTCGGAAAGCATCAGCTCGGTCTCGACGGTTTCGGCGTCGGCGATCGGATCGACGCGGCCGTCAACGTGCGTGATGTCGCCGTTCTCGAAACAGCGCAGCACGTGGACGATGGCGTCCACCTCGCGGATGTTGCCGAGGAACTGGTTGCCGAGGCCTTCGCCCTTCGAGGCGCCGCGCACGAGGCCGGCGATGTCGACGAAGGCGAGCTGCGTTTCGATGATCTTCTGCGAGCCGGCGATCTCGGCAAGCTTGTAGAGGCGGGGATCGGGGACGGGCACCTGCCCGACGTTGGGCTCGATCGTGCAGAATGGGAAGTTCGCCGCGGCGGCGGCGGCCGTTTCGGTGAGCGCATTGAAAAGCGTCGACTTGCCGACGTTGGGCAGGCCCACGATACCGCACTTGAAACCCATCAGATCAGGCCTTTCCGTTCGTTTGCAGGGCGAGCGCCACGTCGCTCATGAAGCGCGCATCGTCCCCCGCCGCCAGCCACCTCGCCTCGCGCGCGATGGCGCCGAGGAGGTCGGCGAGCGGCTCTATTTCCGTCTTCGCGTAGTTGCCGAGCACATGGCTCGTCACCCGCGCCTTCTCGCCCGGGTGGCCGATGCCGATGCGGACGCGGCGAAAATCTTCGCCGATGTGCTGCGCGATCGAGCGGATACCGTTGTGACCCGCCGCGCCGCCGCCCGTCTTCACCTTCACCTTCATGGGCGCGAGGTCGAGCTCGTCGTAGAACACCGTCACGTCGCCGGTAGACAGCTTGTAGAAGCGTATCGCCTCGCCGACGCTGCGGCCGCTGTCGTTCATGAAGGTCTGCGGTTTCAAGAGCAGCACGCGCTCAGTGCCGATGCGGCCATCCGCGATCAGTCCCTTGAACTTCTTCGTCCACGGACCGAAGCGATGGACATCGGCGATGGTATCGGCAGCCATGAAGCCGACGTTGTGCCGGTGAAGCGCATACTCGCTCCCCGGATTGCCGAGGCCGACGAACAGCTGCATCGCGCGTAGAAACGCCCGGCGCGAAGGCCGGGCGTCCTAGAGTCAGGCGGCGCCTTCGGCGGCGGCCGCTTCGCTGTCCTCGGTCGAGCGTAGCGCCGACGGGGCAACGATGGTCGCGACCGTGAAATCGCGGTCATCGATCACCGGCTTCGCGCCGGCCGGCAGCGTGAACGCCGAGATGTGGATCGATTCGCCCACATCGAGGCCCTTCAGCGAGGCGACGAGATCGTCGGGGATCGCGTCGGCCGGGCAGATCAGCTCGACTTCGTGGCGGACGATGTTGAGCACCGCGCCGCGCTTGATGCCGGGCGACTCTTCTTCATCGGTGAAGCGCACCGGAACCGCGACCGTGACGCGCGCGTCCTTCGACAGGCGCAGGAAATCGACGTGGATCGGACGATCGGTGACGGGGTGGAACTGCACGTCGCGGGGCAGCGTGCGTTCGGCCTTGCCGCCGATCTCGATCTCGACCACCGAGTTCAGGAAATGGCCGGTCTGCAGCATCTTGACGAGGGCTTTCGCCTCGACATGGACCTGCACGGGTTCCTTCTTGTCGCCGTAAATCACGGCGGGTACGCGGCCTTCGCGACGGATTGCACGGGAGGCTCCCTTGCCTGCCCGGTCGCGCGCTTCAGCCGCGAGCTTCAGCGCTTCACTCATCTGTATCTCTCCATTTTCTCAATCCCCGCGGCCGCCTCCAGGGATGACCAGCCGCTCGGGAAGCGGTGCCCCTACACGCCGAAGCGCGGAAATGCAAGGGATTCGGCTTAGTTCAGCCGTTCGACTTTCAGGCCCTTCGCCTCCAGCATCGACTGCACGCTGTCCTTGCCCGCAAGGTGCCCGGTGCCGACGGCGACGAACACGGTGCCGGGGGTGGATTCGAGGCGCTTCTCGATCCAGTTCGCCCAATTGAGGTTGCGGTCGGTGAGCAGGCGCTTGGCGAGGCCCGGCGAATCGCGCGTGTCGTCCTCAAGCAGCTCGGCGACGGCATCGACATCGCCTGCCTGCCAGCTTTTCACCGCGCTTTTGATGACGGCGTCGATATCCGTGATGTCGTCGAGCGAGTTGACGAGGAGCGTGCGCTGCTCGGCCTCGGGCAGCGTATCGAAGAAGCCGAGCTGCTCGGTCATCGTCTCCAGCCCTTCGATCCGCTTGCGCTGCGCGGCGGCACGCGTGGAGAGCTGATATTCGACGCCGCCCTCGATACCGTAGCCGAGTTTCTGGATGCGTGCGGTGGAGAGCGACATGGTGGCGAGCCAGGTTTCCATCGCATCGAGCGCGGGGCCCGGAACGCCGGCGTGAGTGATCGCGGCGGCAAGCTCGGCGCGGTCGTCCGCCGGCACGCGCTCGGCGAGCGGCGGCAGGCCGGGCGTGTAGCCCATCTTGAGGATGATCGGGGTCGTCACCTTCGCGTCGTTGGTGCCGAGCACCTCGAGCACGAGCGTGTCGGAGGCGTCGAACGCCTTCGCGATCGGAGGCATCAGCCACTGCGTGCCCTCGGGTAGCATGTGGATCGTGCCGAACAGGTAGATCGTGGTGTCGGCATCCTTCACCGCCCACAGCGCCGGGCCCTTGCCCGATGCAGCAGCGGCTTCGGTGTTCGGGGCAGCCGCTTTTTCCTTCGCGGTGCCCGGCGCTTCTGACGTGCAGGCGACCAGCATCGCCGCCGCTGCAAGCGCTCCCAATATGCGACCCATCATGTCTATCCCGTCCGGTTTTCGTGGTGCCTGCCCTAAGACAGGCCGTCTGTCGGAGGGATTAACGCGTGGCGGCGGCCTTGTAACGGTCCTTGAGCAGGCGCTTGTAGAGTTTGCCCGTGTCGTGTCGCGGCAGTTCCGCCTCGAAATCGATCGAGCGCGGGCATTTGACATGGCTGAGGTTCGCGCGGGCGAAGGCGATGAGTTCGGCTTCCAGCGCCGGGCCGGCGTCGGCCCAGTCGCGCGGCTGCACGACCGCCTTCACCTCTTCGCCCATCTCCTCGTGGGGAATGCCGAACACCGCGACGTCCGACACTTTCGGGTGCATCACGAGCACGTTTTCGGTTTCCTGCGGATAGACGTTCACGCCGCCGGTGATGATCATGTAGGCGGCGCGGTCGGTGAGGAAGAGGTAGCCGTCCTCGTCGAGGTAGCCGATGTCGCCGAACGTGGCGCCGTGCTCCGGGTGCTGGGCGCCTTTCGTCTTCTCGGGGTCGTTGTGATAGGCGAACGCGCCGCCGCCCGCGAAATAGATGCGGCCTTCGCGGCCGGGCGGCAGCGCATTGTCCTCCTCGTCGAGGATGCGGATCTCGCCGACGAGCGAGCGGCCGACCGTGCCGGGCTTCTTCAGCCATTCCTGCGGGCTCACCGCGCAGAAGCCTGTGCCCTCGGTGGAGGCGTAATATTCGTAGATCGTCTCGCCCCACCAGTCGATCATGCGGCGCTTCACCTCGACCGGGCAGGGCGCGGCAGCATGGATCGCCACACGGAGGCTGGAGAGATCGTGGCGCGCGCGGATGTCATCGGGCAGCTTCAACATCCGCACGAACATCGTGGGGACAACCTGCGTATGCGTGATGCCGTATTGCTCGACGAGCGCGAGATAGCGCTCGGGGTCGAACTTTTTCATCACGATGAGCGTTCCGCCCGCGCGGTGCACCGACATCGAATAGCGCAGCGGCGCCGCATGATAGAGTGGCGCGGGCGACAGATAGATCATGTCGGCGTCGAAGCCGTAAAGCATCTTCGAGATCATGAAGAGCGGGCTCACCTCGTCGAGCGGCCCTTCGGGAAGCGGCCCGATCACGCCCTTGGGGCGGCCGGTCGTGCCCGACGAATAGAGCATGTCGCGGCCCTGCGATTCGTCGGCGATGCGTGTGTCCGGCATCGCGGCGATGGCTGCGCCGAAATCCTCGAAGCCTGGAATCGCGCCGCCCACGGCAAAGCGCGGGCCGGGTACTTCGAGCCGTGCCGCGATGTCGGCGAGGCCGGGGCTGGCGAACAGCATCCGCGCGCCGGAATCGGTGAGGATATACTGCGCCTCATCCAGCCCGAGCTTGGTCGACATCGCCGTGAACACGATGCCGGACCGCTGAGCACCCCAGCAGATCGGGATGAACTCCAGGCTGTTTTCCATCATCAGCGCGACCACGTCGCCGCGCTTCAGGCCGTGCGCGCGGATGAGCTGCGCGACCCGGTTGGATAGAGCTTCAAGTCCCCTGTAGGTGAGCGTTTCGCCCGTCTCGGCGATGATGATCGCGGTTTTTTCAGGGGTCTCTTCGGCAAAAACATGTGGATGCATGATGGTTTTGGTCCTCCCGGTCCCAAGGCTATCAAAAGCTGTTGCACAAAGACACGCTGGCGGCTTCGTCAGGTTGTCGGGCATGGGCCTGACCATTGACGACGGCAGGGCTTGGCCCTATCCGCCACTAAGCGTTTCGAAGCGCCAGGGAGGCGGTATCGTGCGGCGTTCCGGTGGCCCGAGTGGGGTGGGCTTCTGGTCATGCGCGGTGCCGTTGGCAGTATCTGAAAGGGCCCCATGAGCACGTTCCGCGTCACCTCGTCGTTTATCGCCAGCGTTTCCCTGATCGCGCTTGCCGCCGGGCCGGCAGCCGCGGCAGACCTGACCGTAACAGGCACACGCAACACCGCGATCACCACATCGAACGCGAACAGCGGGCCGGGCAACGTCATCGTCGATGGCACCGTCGATGTTTCGAGCGGCACGGCGATCACGGTCGATTCCAGCAACAGCGTGACGGTGAACGCTTCGCGCACGGTGAAGACGACGACGCAGTCGAACGGCACCGGCGTCGCGGTGGTGACGCCCGGTGGCGGGCTTTCGGGTACGATCACCAACAACGGCACGATCCAAGTGACGGGCACCGGCGCGAGCGACGCGGTCGGCACCAACAACGTCGGCTTGCTGATCGGCGGCACGGGCACGTTCACGGGCAACGTGGTGAGCGGCGCAGCCAGTTCGATCACGGTGGGCGGCACGGACTCCTACGGTGTTTCCGTGACCTCGCGGCTCAACGGCAACCTCGGCGTGAACGGTGTTTCGGTGACGGGCGCGCGCTCCACCGCGGTTTCCGTGTCCGGCGAGGTCACCGGCAACGTGAAGGTGACGGGCGGCGTTTCTTCGACCGGCGCGGACGGCGCTGCGCTCGCGGTCACCGGCACGGTCGGTGGCGGCATCGCGAACGCGGGCACCATCGCCACCGGACAGTCGCAGACGACGAGTTCGGACGGAACTGTCGTTCCCGCCGTGGCGGGCAAGGCGAGCGTGCTCATCTCTGGCACGGTCGGCGGCGGCTTCGTCAACGATCGCTACTATGTGGATGCCGACGGCAACCGTGTCGCACCGGCCGATGTCGATACCACCAAGCACACGCTCGTCGCGGGTACGATCGCGGCGATCGGCGGCGCGCCGGCGATCCTCGTGTCGCCCGGCACCACCGGCACGGCGAACACCGTCGTCGGCAATGTCGGCACGGGTGCGGACGCCTACGGCATCGTCAACCGCTCGGTGGTCACGGTGAGCGGCAGCACCGCGGGCCGCGAGACCGACGCGATTCGCGTCACCGGCGGCAACGGCTTCACGGCGAGCGTCGGCGGCGGCATCAACAACCAGTCGACCGCCAGCATCAGCGCCTCCGCGATCGATGCGTCAGCAAGCGGCATCCGCGTCGGTGACGGCGGCATCGCCCCCGATATCGTGAACGGCGGCCGCATCACCGTGCGCGGCAACCGCACCGCGAACAGCGACGGCACCTTCGGCGTGGGCGGCAACGCATACGGCATCCGCGTCGATTCGGGCGCGGCGGTGAATAGCGTGACGAACAGCGGCACGATCCAGGTGACGGCGAACGGCAACAACCGGACCGCCTACGGCATCTATTCGGCCGGGAACGTCTCCACGATCACCAACAGCGGCACGATCGACGCGACAGGCTTCAGCGGCGAAAACGTCGCCGCTTACGCGATCGATACTTCGGCGAGCGCCACGGCCGTCACGCTGAACAACTCGGGTACGATCGACGGCGCGGTTCGCCTCGGGGCCGGCAGCGACACGATGAACGTCACGGGCGGGACGATCACCGGCGCCATCAGCTTCGGCGGCGGCACCAACGCGCTCAACATCAGCGGCGGCACGGTTTCCGGCGGCCTCTCCGCGACCGGCGGCACGCTTGCGCTCGGCATGACCGGCGGCACGCTCGACCTTACGGGGCAGGACAGCCTTGCGCTCCAAAGCCTGAACGCATCCGGCGCTTCGAAGATCATCCTCGACGTCGGCACGGATTTCACCGGCATCGACGTTGCGGGCGCGGCGAGCTTCACGGGCACGAGCACGATCCAGCTCAACATCACCGATCTTCTGGCGGGCGAGCGGACGATCAATGTTGTCAGTGCCGGCGGCGGCCTCACCACCGACCACCCGGGCACGATTCTCACCGCCGACAGCGTGCCCTATATCTACGCCGTCGACGACGTGACCGTGGACGCGGACTCGATCAGCATCGATCTGCGGCGCAAGGGCGGCAGCGAGCTGGGCCTCAGCAGCGAATACAGCAAGATCTACGAAGCTTCGATCGGCGCGCTTGCCGAGGAACAGGCGCTGACGAGCGCGGTGAATGCGCTTCGCGACGAAGCCTCCGTGCAGGCCGCCGTGCGCCAGATGACGCCGACGACGTTCGGCAGCGCCGCGGCGCGCGTGCTGATCGCCAATCAGGACGCCGGCTTCGGCGTGCTCGGCCACCGGATGCAGACGATCCGCCAGTCGTTCCACGGCGGCGGCATCGACGCGGTGGAGCGCGCACGCTTCGGCGTGTGGATCCAGCAGACCGGCAACTTCTTCAGCAAGAAGGAGCGGGACAACGATCCGGCCTTCGACGGCAACTCCTACGGCCTCACCGTCGGCGGCGACCTTCTCATGGGCGAAAAGGCGGCGGTCGGCGTCGGTCTCAGCTACATTTCGAGCGAGATCGATCCGGACGGGCTTTCGGACAGCCCGCTCGTCGTGAAGAACCTGCAGGGCGACATCTACACGACGATCCGGTTCGGCCGCGTGTTCGTGGATGCGACCGCGGGCTATGCGATGAACGACTATCGCAGCCGCCGCGTCATCACCTTCGGCGGGTTGGACCGCGAGGCGGAGGCGAAGTTCTCGGGCTCGCAGCTTTCGGGCAACCTCACCGTCGGCTACGAAATGCCGCTCGGCAAGCGGCTGCGGGTCACGCCCAGCAACAACATCAATTTCCTGAAGGTGAAGCAGGACGGCTACACCGAAGACGGCGCCGATGCGCTCAACCTCGATATCGAAAGCGTGTCTTTCGACCTCGTGCGCGGCACATCGAAGCTGGCGCTCGGCTACGGCATCCCGCTCGGCGACGGCGAGCTGTGGCTGGAGATGCGCGGCGCCTACATCTACCGCCTCGCCGGCGATCAGGTGATCGGCACAAAGGGCCAGTTCGTGGCGACGGGCGCGGCCTTCTACCTCGAATCGAAGTCCTCGCTCGACAGCGGCTGGCGTGCGGGCGCGAGCGCGAACTACATCGGCGGGCGCACGGCGCTTGGCGTGAACTACGACCGCGAAGGCGGCTCCGGCTACGCCAACGATGCGCTGACCATGTCGTTGGCGATGCACTTCTGAAGACCGTGATGCTTGCCGGAAGGGCCTGCGGCCGTTAGACGCGTCCCGACTTTTTTGCACCTGCGAAGGGCGGACGCGCGTGGCACTCAGTTTTCAGGAGATCATCCTTACGCTTCAGCGTTTCTGGGGTGACCGGGGCTGTGTGATCCTGCAGCCCTACGACATGGAAATGGGTGCGGGCACCTTCCATCCGGCGACGACGCTGCGCGCGCTCGGCCCGAAGCCGTGGAACGCCGCCTATGTGCAGCCCTCGCGCCGGCCCACCGATGGCCGCTACGGCGAGAATCCCAACCGGCTGCAGCATTACTATCAGTTTCAGGTGATCCTGAAGCCGAGCCCGCCCGACATTCAGGAGGCGTACCTCGATAGCCTTCGCGAGATCGGCGTCGACCTCGCCAAGCACGACATTCGCTTCGTGGAGGACGACTGGGAGAGCCCGACGCTCGGTGCGTGGGGCCTCGGCTGGGAGGTCTGGTGCGACGGCATGGAGGTGACACAGTTCACCTACTTCCAGCAGGTCGGCGGCTACGACTGCAAGCCGGTGGCGGGCGAGATCACCTACGGCCTCGAACGCCTCGCCATGTACATTCAGGGCGTCGACAACGTCTACGACCTCGATTTCAATGGGCGCGGCGTCACCTATGGCGATGTGTTCCTCGCGAACGAGCAGCAGCAGAGCGCCTACAACTTCGAGCACGCGGATACCGAAGCGCTGCTGCGTCAGTTCCGCGACGCGCAGGCCATGTGCAAAACGCTGATCGAGAAGGATCTGCCGCTCCCCGCCTATGAACAGGCGATCAAGGCGAGCCACATCTTCAATCTTCTGAATGCGCGCGGCGTCATCTCGGTCGCCGAGCGTCAGGCCTACATCGGCCGCGTGCGCGACCTCGCGAAGGGGGCGTGCGAAAGCTGGATGAAGGTCAACAACTGGCTGGAGACGGCATGATGGCCGACTTCCTGCTCGAACTGTTCAGCGAGGAAATCCCGGCGCGGATGCAGCGGCAGGCCGCCGCCGACCTCGCGCGCCTGCTCGCCGCCGAGATCGCGGGCGCGGGGCTGAAGGCGGGCGCGATCGAGACCTTCGTGACGCCGCGCCGCCTCACGCTCATCGCGCGCGGCCTTCCCGCCGAAACGGAAGCGGTCTCCGAAGAGCTGAAAGGCCCGCGCACCTCCGCGCCGCCGCAGGCGCTCGAAGGTTTCCTGCGCAAGACCGGCCTGACGCAGGACCAGCTCGAAGAGCGCGATGGCGTGTTCTTCGCGGTTCTGAGCAAGCCCGGCCGCAAGACGGCGGACGTGCTTGCCGAGGCCGTCCCCGCCGTGGTGCGCGCCTTCCCGTGGCCGAAATCGATGCGCTGGGGCGAGGCGAGCCTTTCCACCGAATCGCTGCGCTGGGTGCGGCCGCTGAAGGGAATCGTCGCGCTGCTGGGCGGCGAGGTGGTGCCGTTCGAGATCGCGGGCGTCGCCTCCGGCCGGACGACGCTCGGCCACCGCTTCATGTCCTCCGGCGCGATCGAGATCGCGGGCGCGGACGATTATGCACCGAAACTGCGCGCCGCCCACGTGATCGTGTCGTCGGAAGAGCGCGCGGGCATCATCGCGGACACCGCCGAGCGCCTCGCGGCGGACGCGGGGCTGGACCTCGTGGCGGACGCGGCGCTCGCCGAGGAAAACGCGGGGCTGACGGAATGGCCGGTGCCGCTGCTCGGCCGCTTCGATCCGGCGTTCCTCGACGTGCCGCCGGAGGTGATCCAGCTCACCGCCGCGAAGAACCAGAAGTATTTCGTCTGCCGCGACAAGGCGGGCAAGCTCGCCCCGGCGTTCGTCTGCACCGCGAACATCGTCGCGAGCGACGGCGGCGCGTCGATTGTCGCGGGCAACCAGAAGGTGCTCGCCGCCCGGCTTTCCGATGCGCGCTTCTTCTGGGAGCAGGACAGGAAGAAGACGCTTGCTCAGCACGCAGAGAAGCTCTCCGAGATCGTGTTCCACGAAAAGCTCGGAACGGTTGCGGACAAGGTGGAGCGCGTTGCGAAGCTCGCGCGCTGGCTGGTGGAAGAAGGTATCGTCAAAGGTGCGGACCCGGCTCTCGCCGAACAGGCGGCACGGCTCTGCAAGGCGGACCTCACCACGGGCATGGTCGGCGAGTTCCCTGAGCTGCAAGGCCTGATGGGCGGCTACTACGCCCGCGCCGAGGGGCTGCCCGATGCCGTCGCCGACGCGATCCGCGACCACTACAAGCCGGTCGGGCAGGGCGACGACGTGCCAACCGCGCCGGTGACGGTGGCCGTTGCCCTTGCGGACAAGCTCGACAGTTTGCAGCAGTTCTTCGGTATTGGTGAAACACCAACCGGCTCGAAAGACCCCTTCGCGCTGCGCCGTTCGGCGCTCGGTGTTATTCGGCTGCTGACCGACAACGGTCTGCGCTATGCCATTCCGCCGGTGCTTCTCGACTTCTTCGCAGACCGCCTCAAGGTCCAGCAGCGCGAAGCTGGGGTCCGTCACGACCTGATCGACGCTGTGTTCGCCCTCGGTGGCGAGGACGATCTCGTCCGCCTGCTCGCGCGCGTGAAGGCCCTGCAGGCGTTCATCGGCACCGATGACGGCACCAACCTGCTCGCCGGGTACAAGCGTGCGGCGAACATTCTGAAGGCCGAGGCGAAGAAGGGCGAGCTTCCTTCGGCGCCGGATGCTCCAACGTATACGTCCGAGCCCGCCGAGGCTGCGCTGATCGCGGCGCTGGGCGTGGCTGCGCCGAAGGCCGAAGCGGCCGTTGCGGCGGAAGATTTCGAAGGCGCCATGGCGGCGCTTGCATCACTCCGCGCACCGATCGACGGGTTCTTCGAGGACGTGACCGTCAACGACAGCGACCCTGAAAAGCGGGCGTTCCGGCTGGCGCTGCTGGTGCGCGTGCGCGATGCGGTGCACCGCGTTGCCGATTTCTCAAGGATTGAGGGGTAGCGGCGGGCAGTTCATCCGCTGACGAAAAAACTGAAGGAAGCGAGCGACATGACGCAGTGGGTTTACAGGTTCGGCGGCGGCGTTTCCGATGGCGGAAAGGGCGACAAGAACCTGCTGGGCGGCAAAGGCGCAAATCTCGACGGCATGGCCTCGATCGGCCTGCCGGTGCCGCCGGGCTTCACCATCTCCACGCCGATGTGCACGCATTATTACGAGGCAGGCGAAAGCTTCCCGGATTCGCTGCGCGAACAGGTCGCGAAGGGCCTCGCGCATATCGAGGGCATCACCGGCAAACGCTTCGGAGATAGCGGCGATCCGCTGCTCGTCTCGGTCCGCTCGGGCGCGCGCGTCTCGATGCCGGGCATGATGGATACGGTGCTCAACCTCGGGCTCAACGATACGACCGTGGAAGGGCTTGCCGCATCGTCGGGCGACGCGCGCTTCGCGTGGGACAGCTATCGCCGCTTCATCCAGATGTATTCGGACGTGGTGCTCGGCATCGATCACTACATCTTCGAAGACGCGCTCGAAATCGCCAAGGAAGACAAGGGCGTCAACCTCGACACCGACCTCGGCGCCGAGGACTGGCAGCGGCTTGTCGGCACCTACAAGGCGAAGGTTGAGGAGGCGCTCGGTCGCCCGTTCCCGCAGGACCCGATGGACCAGCTGTGGGGCGCGATCGCGGCGGTATTCGGCTCGTGGCAGTCCGAGCGTGCCAAGGTCTACAGGCGTTTGAACGACATCCCTGCCGATTGGGGCACGGCGGTGAACGTACAGGCGATGGTGTTCGGCAACATGGGCGACACGTCCGCCACGGGCGTGGCGTTCACGCGCGACCCCGCGATCGGCACGCGCGCCTACTATGGCGAATACCTGATCAACGCGCAGGGCGAGGATGTCGTCGCGGGCATCCGCACGCCGCAGTACCTGACGAAAGCCGCGAGGCTGGCGGCGGGCGCGACGGCGGCCTCGATGGAAGAGGCGATGCCGGAGACATACACCGAGCTCGCGCGCGTCTTCGATCTCCTCGAAACGCACTACCGCGACATGCAGGATATCGAGTTCACCGTGGAGCGCGGCAAGCTGTGGATGCTGCAGACGCGGAGCGGCAAGCGCACCGCGAAGGCGGCGCTGAAGATCGCGGTCGACATGGCCGAAGAGGGCCTCATCACGAAGGAGGAGGCGATCCTCCGCGTCGAGCCGGGCGCGCTCGATCAGCTCCTGCACCCGACGCTCGACCCCGCCGCGGTACGCGACGTGGTGACGACGGGCCTTCCGGCGAGCCCCGGCGCGGCTTCCGGTATCATCGCCTTCGATGCGGATGAGGCGGAGCGGCTCGCCGCGCTTGGCGAGGACGTGATCCTCGTGCGCGTCGAGACGTCGCCCGAGGACATTCACGGGATGCACGCGGCGCGCGGGATTCTCACCGCACGCGGCGGCATGACCAGCCATGCGGCGGTCGTTGCGCGCGGCATGGGCCGCCCTTGCGTTTCCGGCGCGGGTGCGCTCAGCATCAACATGGAAGAGCGCGTGATGCGCATCGGCGGGCGCAGCTTCAACGAAGGCGACACGCTCACCATCGACGGCGGCACCGGCGAAGTGATGGCGGGCAAGGTCGCCACGATCCAGCCGCAGCTCGCGGGCGATTTCGGCACGCTGATGGTGTGGGCGGACAAGGGCCGCCGCATGAAGGTGCGCACCAACGCCGAAACCCCGGCCGACTGCGCAGTGGCGCGCGAGTTCGGCGCAGAGGGCATCGGGCTCTGCCGCACCGAGCACATGTTCTTCGATCCCGCGCGCATCACCGCGGTGCGCCAGATGATCCTGTCGGAAAATGAGAAGGGCCGCCGCGCCGCGCTCGACCGGCTGCTCCCCGAGCAGCGCAGCGACTTCGTGGAAATCTTCCGCATCATGTCGGGCCTGCCGGTGACGATCCGTCTGCTCGATCCGCCGCTTCACGAGTTCCTGCCGCACCGCGAGGAGGACTATCAGGAGGTGGCACAGGCCTCCGGCGTCTCCATCGACGTGCTGAAGCGGCGTGTGGGTGAGCTGCACGAGTTCAACCCGATGCTCGGCCATCGCGGTTGCCGCCTCGGCATCACCTACCCCGAGATCTACGAGATGCAGGCGCGCGCCATCATCGAGGCGGCGCTCGCTGTCGCGGACGAGACCGGCGAAGCCGTGGTGCCCGAGATCATGATCCCGCTCGTGATGACGACGCGTGAGTTCGAACTGATGAAGGCCGTCGTCGACAAGGCTGCCGAAGCCGTGTTCGCGGACAAGGGCAAACGGCTCGACTATCTCGTCGGCACGATGATCGAGCTGCCGCGTGCGGCGCTGATGGCGGGCGAAATCGCGGGGCAAGCCGAGTTCTTCTCGTTCGGCACCAACGATCTCACGCAGACGACGCTCGGCATCAGCCGCGACGACGCGGGCAAGTTCCTCTCAGCCTATGTCGACAAGGGCGTGCTGCCAAAGGACCCGTTCGTCAGCATCGACGTGGACGGCGTCGGTCAGCTCGTGAGCCTCGCTGCAGAGCGCGGCCGCGCGGCACGCGACGGGCTGAAGCTCGGCATCTGCGGCGAGCATGGCGGCGACCCGGCTTCGATCGCGTTCTGCGAGAAGACCGGACTCGATTACGTGAGCTGTTCGCCCTACCGCGTGCCGATCGCGCGGCTCGCGGCGGCGCAGGCGGCGCTGCGGGCCAGCAAATAAGCGAGTTGGCATCGCCCCGCCGCATGTCATGCTTTGAGGCATGAGGCGGTGGGGCATCTGGCTGCTGGCGGTTATCGCGGGCATCGGGATCGGATCCGGCGGTGCGTGGGTCTCCTTGCGCGCCGGGCTTGGCGCCGGGGCGACGAAATCGGGGCCGTGGGTGACGTCCTCCGTCACTGGCTCCACCGATGCCGATCTCAGGACGCGCGCGACCGTGGCCATCGCCGGGCTGCTCGCGCTCTCCGCGAAGGAGGCGATCTACTTCAACGCCGAGGAGGACAGCGCGGGCGCGCCGCTCGACGGGCGGTGCCGCTACCGTGTGACTGGCAGCGATCCGAAAGCGCGCTGGTGGAGCCTCACGCTCTACGGCGCGGACCATTTCCTCGTCGCGAACCCGGCACAGCGTTTCAGTTTCCACATGCGGAACGTGCCGCGCACGGGCGATGGCGGGTTCGCCTTCGATGTCGCGCCGTCGGGCGAGGGCGACGGCTGGCTGCCGACCGGGGGGCAGGCGCGCTTCGCGCTCACGCTGCGCGCCTATAACCCCGATCCCGCGATTATCGGCCACCCGGACCGCGCACATCTGCCGAGAATCGAAAAGGTCTCGTGCGCATGAGGTGGCTTGGCCCGGTCCTGCTCGCCGCGCTCGTTGCCGTGGGTACGTATGCGGCGACGCTGTGGGCGACGCCCTATGGCATGATGGCGAAGGCGATGGAGAAGCTCGGCGCGGACGGCATCAACGTGATGCGGCACCAGGGACTGCCGACCGCCGAGAACCGCTGGATCGTTCGCCCCAGCCCTGATCTCGCCTACAGCATCTGCGTGTTCGATCTCTCGATGGGGCCGGTCAAAATCGACGCGTTTGTACCGCCGCGGCGCTACTGGTCGCTCTCGGTCTTCGATGCGAACACCGACAACATCTTCTCGGTGAACGACCGCGCCGTCGAGGGTGGGCGCTATGCGCTCACCCTCTCGAAGGGGGCCGCAAGAGGATCGCTCGTCGTGCCGGGCGGCAAGGGCATCGCGCTCATCCGCATCCTCGTCACCGACGCGCAAGACCTCGCGAGCATCGACGCGCTCCGCCGCCGCAGCACCTGCGCGCCCGCGTAATCAGGAAATGAAGAGCGCCGCGCCGGCTTCCTTCGCGATCGCGCGCTGGTAGCCGTCCCGCGCCTGCATCCGCGCCCAGTAGGCTGCGACGTTTTCGGGGAAGGCGCCGAGCTTCAGGATGTCGGCAAGCCGCAGCGCGTAGGCGAAGCCGATGTCGGCGATCGTGAAACGCTCCGCCGCGACATAGTCTCTATCGCCCAGCAGTTTCGCGGTGCCCTTCAGGCGCGAGAAGAACCAGCGCGTGTAGTCTTCCACGGCCTGCGGCAGCCGGCGCTCTTCGGGCTCGAACACGCCATAGCGGAGCACGAGTGTCTGCGGGAAGGTAAGCGTCGCGTCGGACTGGTAGAGCCAGTTGAGATAGCGGCCGTAACCGGGCTCATCCGGCCGCACCGCGAGCGACGTGGGGCCGTAGCGCTCCGCGAGATAATGGCAGATGCCGGTGGATTCGGTCATCAGCGTATCGCCGTCGGTGAAGGTCGGCACCGTGCCGAAGGGGTTCAGCTCCAGATAATCGGGCTCGGTGAAGCGCGGTGGGAACGCCATCAGGCGGAGGTCGTAGGCAAGCCCCATCTCTTCCAGGCACCAGAGCGGCCGGAAGGAGCGCGCGCCCGCGCAGTGCCATAGCTTCATGCGATCAGCATTTTTTGAGGGTGATCGGGGCGCCGCCATCGCGCGACACGGTCATCGTGTCTGCTGCCGGATAGGCGAGCGCCCATTCCTCACGCGACCACTTGCCTTGCGACTGACAGACCATGCGGCGCTTCTCGTCGGTGCTCGCGGCATCGGGCGGAAGAATGTCGCAGCGCAGGCTGGCCTTGGTGAGCAGTTCATCGTTCCAGAAGCGCCACCAGCCCTCGGTGCACTGATCGGCGGTTTCCGCCCAGCGACCCACGTAGCGCGGCGGCGGCGGCAACTGCACGGCGGGTTCAGGCGGGGCCTGCGGCGTTTCCGTTGCCGCGACCGTCTTTTCCGCAGGTGCGGATTCGGGTGCGCTGCCGCACGCCGCGAGGGTGGTGAGAAATGCAATGAGAGCGGTGCGCATCAGTCGCTGCCGAGCTTGCCGAAGCGGGCTTCGTATTCGGTGAGACGGCCGCTCGCGAGAAGCTTCGCCTGCTCGATCAGGTGGTCCTTTTCAATGCGGCCGCGGAAGTTGTCGAGCTTCGCATCGACGAGCTTCACCTCTTCGGGGCTCCAGTCCGCGATCTGCGCGAAATAGAAAACGCCGATCTCGCGAAGCCGCGCGGCGAGGCGCGGGCCGACGCCTTTCAGGAGCGAGAGATCGTCAGTGGGGCCGATCGGCGCTTCGAGGAAGGTCGGCAGCTTGCGGCCCGGTTTCCAGCCGATTCCGGGGAGCGGCGCCGTGCTCGGCGCACTGTCTGCGGGCGGCGGAGCACCTGCGCTTTCGGCCTTGCGCGCGGCCTTCTCGCGGCGCAGCCGATCGACCTCGTCGGCAAGCGGCTTCACCTGATCGCGGGCGGACGCGAGATCCTTTTCCAGCCGCGCGATCTCGGCGCCGGCGCCTGCCAGCCGCGATGCAGCCTGATCGTGTTCGGCCTGCAGCAGCTCCAGCTTCGTCGTGCCGCGAAACAGCGCCCAGCCGAGCGCGAGCCCGATGACAAGTCCGGGCAGGCCGAATGTCAGCAGCGCGGTGATGTCGATAGCCATGATCCTGTCCTTGCTTGGCGACGCTCTTCCAAACTGATAGCGCGGTCGCCGCCGAATCCAAGGAGACAATCGCGATGGGACCGCTTTCCGGGCTCAAGGTTCTCGATCTCTCGCGCGTGCTCGCGGGGCCATGGGCGACACAGATTCTCGCCGATCTCGGTGCCGAGGTGGTGAAGGTGGAGCGGCCCGGCGCGGGCGACGACACGCGAAGCTGGGGGCCGCCGTTCATCGCGGGCGCGGACGGGACGCAGGGCGATGCCGCTTATTACCTCGCGGCGAACCGCAACAAGAAGAGCCTGGCCATCGACATCGCCGATCCGCGCGGTGCGGCGCTCGTACGCAAGCTCGCGGAAAGCGCGGACGTGGTCGTCGAAAACTTCAAGGCGGGCGGGCTGGCGCGCTACGGGCTCGACTATGCGGGGCTCGCCGCCGTGAAGCCCGACATCGTCTATTGTTCGATCACCGGCTTCGGGCAGGACGGGCCGAATGCCGAGCGGCCCGGCTACGACTTCGTCATCCAGGCGATGGCGGGGCTGATGAGCATCACCGGCGCCGCAGGCGGCCAGCCGACCAAGGCGGGCGTCGCCATCGCCGACATTACGACCGGGCTTTACGCGACCATCGCCATCCTCGCCGCGATCCGCCACCGCGACGCGACCGGTGAGGGGCAGCACATCGACATGGCGCTGTTCGACACCACGCTCGGCTGGATGGCGAACCAGGCGATGAACTATCTCGTCTCGGGCAAGGTACCGCGGCCGATGGGGAACGCGCATCCCAATATCGTGCCCTATCAGGATTTCCCCACCGCGACGCGCCGCATTGCGGTTGCCGTGGGCAACAACGGCCAGTTCCGGGCGTTCGCGAAGGTGCTGGGGCGGCCCGAATGGGGCACGGACGAACGTTATGGGTCTTCCCCGGCCCGCGTCGCCAATCGCGAGGCGCTCGTTGCGGAGATCGAGGCTGCGCTCGTGCGTGAGCCTGCCGAGCACTGGCTTGCCGCGCTCGATGCGGCGGGGGTTCCCACCGGGCCGGTCAACGATCTCGCGCAGGCCTTCGCGGAGGAACAGACAAAGGCGCGGGGCCTCGTCATCGAGCAGGCGCACCCGCTTGCGGGTACGGTGCGGACGATGGCGCAGCCGATGCGCTTTTCGAAGACGCCGCCAGACTATGCGAAGGCGCCGCCTGAGCTCGGTGCGGACAGCGCGGGCGTGCTGCGCGCCGCAGGTGTTTCCGATGCGGAGATCGA
>JAEULI010000088.1 GCA_016793845.1 Sphingosinicella sp. | reverse complement strand
GGCGCGGGCGCGTCGGGATCGACCGCCGTTGGCAGCAGCCAGCCGCCTTCGCCGAGCATGGCGACGAGGCGGCGGCAAGCGGCGTCCACGTCGCCGTGATCGACGGGCAAATGCTCGCGGCACCACGCTTCAAGCCGCTCGGCGTAGTCGCGGTGGCGATCTTCGAAGAAGGGCCAATCGAGGAAGCTGCGATCGGCCATCAGTCGCCCTCGAACACGGGAGTCTGCTTCGCCACGAACGCGTTGTAAGCCCGCTCGAAATCCCGCGTCTGCATACAGATCGCCTGAGCCTGCGCCTCAGCCTCGATCGCCTGATCCAGGCTCATCGACCACTCCTGATTGAGCTGCGTCTTGGTGATGCCATGCGCAAACGTTGGCCCCGCCACGATCCGCCGTGCGAGCGCCATCGCCTCGTCTTCCAGCGCCTCAGCGGAAACCAGCCGGTTATAATACCCCCAGCGCTCCCCTTCCTCAGCACTCATCGCGCGCCCAGTGTAAAGCAGCTCCGCCGCCCGTCCCTGCCCGATGATGCGCGGCAGCATCGCGCACGCGCCCATGTCGCATCCGGCAAGGCCGACGCGCGTGAACAGGAACGCCGTCTTCGCCGCCGGGGTTGCAATCCGCATGTCCGACGCCATCGTGATGATCGCACCCGCACCGACCGCCACACCGTCCACCGCCGAGATGATCGGCTTGCCGCAGTGGAGCATGGCTTTCACGAGATCGCCCGTCATGCGCGTGAAGGCGAGCAGACCCTTCATGTCCATCGCCACGAGCGGCCCGATGATGTCGTGAACGTCACCGCCCGAACAGAAGTTGCCGCCGTTCGGCAGGAACACCACCGCATCGACATCATTCGCATAAACAAGCGCGCGGAACGTATCGCGCATCTCCGCATAAGACTCGAACGTCAGCGGGTTCTTGCGTTCGGGGCGGTCGAGCCGGACGCGCGCGATGCGGTCCTCAACCTCCCACAGGAAATGCTGGGGCTTAAGCCCTGCCATCTGCGTCAATGTCCGCCCTCCCACTTGCTCTGGAATGTTCTGAGTGTGCCGGCGAGGTGCGCGGCTTCTTGCGGGTCGACGTCTGCGAGCATCGCGTCGATCCAGCGGCCGTGCGCGGCCGCCATCGCCTTGAACTGCGTGGCGCCCGCCTCCGTCAGCCGGACGATGAAGGCGCGGCGGTCACCATCGCGGGCGGTTCGGGCGACCAATCCATCCGATACCAGGCGGTCGACGATGCCGGTGACGTTGCCGTTGGAAACCAATAGGAAACGCGACAGCTCGCTCATCATCATGCCGTCGGGCGCGCGGTCGAGTGCCGCCATGACGTCGAAGCGGGGCAGCGTCGTGTCGAACTCGGCTTTCAGCCGTTCGCGCAGCTCCGCCTCGATGAGGCGGGTCGCGCGGAGCAGGCGCAGCCATAGGCGGACGCGTTCCTTGCCGTCGCCGGCGGTGAGCGGCGCGCTTACCATGTCTCGCCGCCCGACACGGAAATGGCTTGCCCGGTGATCGATGCCGCGCCCTCGCTTGCGAGCCAGAGGACGGTGGCGGCGATCTCGTCCGGGGTGATGAAGCGGCCCTGCGGGTTCGTCGCAGCGAGGCTGGCGCGCGCTTCCTCACGGCTGCGGCCGGTGGTGGCCATGATGCGCTCGATCGACTCTTCGAGGAGGTCGGTCTCGGTGAAACCGGGGCACACGGCATTGACCGTGACGCCCGACTTCGCCGTCTCCGCCGCGAGCGCGCGCATCAGGCCGACGACGCCATGCTTCGCCGCCACATAGGGCGCGACATAGGCATAGCCCTTGAGGCCCGCCGTCGAGGCGATGAAGATGATGCGCCCGGCGCGGCGCTTCACCATTGGCCCGATGGCGGGCTGGACGGTGAGGAACGCGCCGGTGAGGTTCACGGCGAGCGCCGCCTGCCAAGCCGCCTGCGTCACCTTGTGCGCGGGCGCGCTTTCCGCCGCGCCCGCGTTCGCCACAACGATATCGAACGGTCCGTGTTTTTCGTGGAGCGCGCGCATCGCGGCTTCGTCGGTGACGTCCGCCTGCGCGGCAACAATGCGGTCGCTTTCCGCCGCGACCGCTTCCAGCGGCGCGAGGCGGCGGCCGCAGATGGTGACGCGGACGCCTGCCCCGGCAAGCGCAAGCGCGATGGCCCGACCAGCGCCGGTGCCGCCGCCCGTGACGAGTGCGCTCTGTCCTGCGATCATACCTTGCCCGTCATCTGCTCAGGCCCGCGCTCGGCGAGGCGGAACGCCTGATCGCGCCCGGCGAGATAGGGCTTCGGCCATTCCGTCTGCTTGTCACCGAGCGTCGCTGCCGCGTGCAGCGTCCAATAGGGATCGGCAAGGTGCGGTCGCGCGAGGCAGACGAGATCGGCGCGGCCCGCCATCAGGATCGAGTTGGCATGGTCGGGCTCGTAGATGTTGCCGACGGTCATCGTCGCCATGCCGGTCTCGTTGCGGATACGGTCGGAGAACGGCGTCTGGAACATGCGACCGTAGACAGGTTTTGCGCGCACCGATGTCTGCCCGGCGGAAACGTCGCAAATGTCGACGCCTGCGTCCTTCAGGATTTCGGCGATCTGCACGGCTTCCTCGGGCGTCACGCCCTCGTCGCCGACCCAGTCGTTCGCGGAGATACGCACCGAAATCGGCTTTTCGTCCGGCCACACGGCGCGCACGGCGCGGAAGACTTCAAGCGGATAGCGCATCCGGTTTTCGAGGCTACCGCCGTACTCGTCCTCGCGGCGGTTGGTGAGCGGACTGATGAACGACGAGAGCAGATAGCCGTGCGCGGCGTGGATCTCGACCATGTCGAAGCCCGCGCGGTTCGCCATTTCAGCGGCGGCAACGAACTGGTCGCGTACCCGGTCCATGTCGGCGCGATCCATAGCTTTGGGCACGGCGTTCTTCTCGGACCACGGCACGGCGGAGGCTGCAAGCAGCGGCCAGTTGCCCGCAGGCAGCGGCGCGTCCATTTCCTCCCAGCCGATTTGCGTCGAGCCCTTGGAACCGGAATGGCCGAGCTGCGCGCAGATCTTCGCGGATGTTTCAGCGTGAACGAAATCGACGAGCCGCTTCCAAGCCACCTCATGTTCCGGCGCATAAAGGCCGGGGCAGCCGGGCGTGATACGCCCTTCCGGGCTCACGCAGGTCATTTCCACGAACACGAGCCCCGCACCGCCCTTGGCGCGCTCGGCATAATGCACGAAGTGCCAGTCGGTCGGGCAGCCGTCGACCGCCTTGTACTGCGCCATCGGCGAGACGACGATGCGATTTTCAAGCGTCATGCCGCGCAGGTTCAAAGGTGCGAACATCGGCGCGCGGCGCACGTTTCCGGCACCCGCCTGCTGCTGGAACCACGTCTCCGCGCTATCCAGCCACGCGCGATCGCGCAGGCGCAGGTTCTCGTGCGAGATACGCTGCGAGCGCGTGAGCAGCGAATAGTTGAACTGCACGGGATCGAGATCGAGGTAGCGTTCGACCTCCTCGAACCATTCCATCGAGTTGCGCGCCGCCGATTGCAGGCGCAGCACCTCGACACGGCGCGCATCCTCATACTTCTGGAATGCCGCCGCCAGCGTCGGTTCGCTGTGGATGTAATCGGCAAGCGCCACGGCGCTTTCCATCGCGAGCTTGCTGCCCGAACCGATCGAGAAGTGCGCCGTCGCCGCCGCGTCACCGAGCAACGCGACGTTCTTGTAAGACCAGCGCTCGCAGAGCACGCGCGGGAAGTTGATCCACGCCGATCCGCGCACGTGCGCGGCGTTCGACATCAGCGGATGCCCACCAAGATGCTTTGCGAAGATGCGCTCGCACGTCGCGATCGACTCTTCCTTCGTCATTTCGCCGAAGCCGAAGGCTGCCCAGGTGTCTTCGGTGCACTCGACGATAAACGTCGCCGTATCCGCATCGAATTGGTAGGCGTGCGCCCACACCCAGCCGTGCTCGGTCTTTTCGAAGATGAAGGTGAAAGCATCGTCGAACTTCTGGTGCGTGCCGAGCCAGACGAACTTGCATTTGCGCACATCGATGTTCGGCTGGAAATGGTCCGCGAACTCGGTGCGCGTGCGGGAATTGAGCCCGTCCGCAGCAACGACGAGGTCGTACTTGTCCATGTAGGCCTGCGTCGGCTCGGCCTCGGTCTCGAAGCGTATTTCGACGCCGAGCTCCAGCGCACGCGCCTGGAGCAGCAGCAGCAGTTGCTTGCGCCCGATGCCGCAGAAGCCGTGCCCGGTGGAAAGCGTGCGCACGCCCTTGTGAACGACAGCGATATCGTCCCAATAGGCGAAATGTTCGCGGATCGCGGCGGCGCTGACGGGGTCGTTCGCGGCGAGATTGTCCAGCGTCTCATCGGAAAGCACGACGCCCCAGCCAAACGTATCGTCCGGGCGGTTGCGCTCGATCACCGTGATGCGATGGCTGGAATCGCGCAGCTTCATGCTGATCGCGAAATAAAGGCCCGCAGGCCCGCCGCCGAGTACAGCCACATCCATCGGATGACCTCCCTTTTCGATGAGTCGGAGGCTGACATGTCGATTTAATTATTTCAAGCCTAAAGTTTCAGGGTTGAAATATTTTCGATGTGACGCATTGTGCGTGAACCCGAACAGGAGTGGACATGACCCTGCACGCGATCACCGACTGGGACGATGCTTACGCCAACGCCGCGCACATCGCGGACGGCGACCGCTGGCCGGACGCGTGGGTTGAGCCTGCCAAATGCTGGCGCAATACGTGCGGCGCACGCGCGATACTGGACCTCCCCTACGGCGAAGCCCCCCGCAACCGCTACGACCTGTTCCTGCCGGAAGGCACGCCCCGCGGCCTCGTTGTGTTCATCCACGGCGGCTACTGGCTCGCGCTCGACAAGAGCTACTGGTCGCACCTGTCGCGGGGACCGCTCGCGCGCGGCTTCGCCGTCGCGATGCCGTCCTACACGCTCTGCCCGGAAAGCCGGATCGGGGGCATCACGTGCGAAGTCGGTGCCGCGATGACTGCCGCTGCCGCACGTGTCGACGGCCCGATCTTCATCACCGGACACTCGGCGGGCGGGCAGCTCGCCGCGCGTATGGTCTCCGCATCCTCGCCATTACCGTCGGAGGTCGCGGCCCGCGTTGCGCATACCGTACCGATTTCCGCGCTTGCGGACCTGCGCCCGCTGATACGCACGGAGATGAACGATGCGCTTCACATCGACGATGGAGAAGCGGCCGCCGAAAGCCCGGCCCTCCTCGCTCCACTCTCCGGCGCGCGTGTCACCTGCTGGGTCGGCGCGGACGAGCGTCCCGAATTCCGCCGCCAGTCGGCACTTCTCGCCAACATCTGGACAGGCCTTGGCGCTACAACAGCGCTTGTCGAGGAACCGGGGCGTCATCACTTCAACATCATCGACGGGCTTGAAGAGCCCGATCACCCGCTGACGCGCACGCTGCTCGGCGAATAGCTCAGTCGGCCTTCATCCAGCGGCCGTACCAGTCGATGTTGGCGCGGATACGGTGCGCGAGGTAGCTCGGCACGGTGAGGCCGTGGTTTTCGCCGGGGTAAACGATCAGCTTTGTCGGGATGCCGCGCGTCTTCAGCGTGAGGTACATCTGCTCAGCGCCGGGGCACGGCACGTTGTCGTCCGCGTCCGCGCACTGGAACAGGGTCGCCGCGGTGATGCGCTCCGGTTCGAAGAACGGATAGGCGAGCTTCTTCCACGTATCGAAGTTCTCCCACGGCGTGCCGAGTTCGAGCATGTATTCGCGCTGGTACATGTCGACGCCCCACGTCGCGAAGATGTTGGAGACGCCTGCGCCCGCCACCGCCGCCTTGATGCGCTTGTCGTAAGCGATCATGTAGCCGGTGAGGATGCCCCCGTAGCTCCAGCCGCCCGCGCCGATGCGGTTCGGGTCCGCGATTCCGGTTTCGATCGCGTTGGTGATGCCCGCGCTGATGTCCTGCGCATCGACATTCCCCCAATCGGCATAGATCGCGCGCGAGAAATCGAAGCCGCGCCCCGATGAGCCGCGCGGATTGATCTTGAGCACGACATAGCCCGCCGCGGCGAGCGCGCGTGCATCGAGATCGAACTCGTGGCTGTGCTGGTAGACAGGGCCGCCGTGAAGGTCCGCGATCAGCGGGTAACGCTTCGCCGGGTCATAATCCGGTGGCAGCACGTAAAAGCCATGGATTTCAACATCACCGCTCTTGAAACTGACGTCGCGCGTTTCGCCGAGCGCACGGTCTTTCAGCCAGGGATTGTGGTCGGTGAGCGGGCGGGCGCCGCTCTTGTCGAGTGCGAAAAGCTCCGCGGGCTTTTCGTTGGTCGTCTCCAGGATGGCGATGCGCCCGTCGTTCGCGACCGCATAGTCGTAGGCGAAGCGCGTACCCTTGGTGAGGTAGCTGATCTTGCCGCTCTTCGCGTCCACACGGGCGAGCCACGTGTCGCGATCACCCTCGATCTGCGTCAGGATCGAGCCATCCGGGGCGAAGCGCGGGTAGTAGAACCAGAGGTCGAGCTTCGCGGGCCGCGTCACCGCGCCCGTTGCCACGTCGGCGACGGCAAGGTGCGGCGTGCCGTAGTAGAGCCACTTGTCCTCCATGCCTTCGAGCCAGACGATCCGCTTCGAATCGGGCGACCATGAGACGCCCGCGACCCAATCCGGATCATCGTCCGCATTCGCGGTCGGGCTGAGCTTGCGCGGTTCGCCGCCGGATGGTGCCAGCACGTAGATTTCGGTGTTCAGCGTCTTGTCGTCGGCGTGATCTTTGGCGGTGTAGGCGATGAGCTTGCCGTCGGGCGACCACGCAGGGCGCCAGTGATCGCGCGCGCCGCTCGTGAGCTGCCGCGCCGCGCCCGTTTCAAGGTCGACGATGAAGAGCTGCTGCGTACGGTCGTCGAGATAGCCGCGACCGTCCTGCTTGAAATAGAAGCGCTCGGTTTCAACGGGCGGCGGGTTCTTCGCCTTGCTGCCCACCGCCTTGCCGACCTCGGCGACAACGACCGCGTATTTGCCGTCCGGCGACAGATCATAGTCGCTGATCCCGCCCGGAAGGCTCGTGATCCGTTTGTTTGCGCCGCCTGCCGCGAGCATCCGCCAGAGCTGGGCGCTGTCGTCTTCCTCGTCCTCGCCGTCCGCCTTTTCGCCCGCATCGCTGAGGAACACGATCGTCTTGCCGTCCGGCGTATATCGGGGGCTGTATTCGCTTGTCTCGGGCGTGCGGGTGAGCGGCGCGGGCGTGCCGCCCTTCCACGGCACGGTCCACAGGTCGCTCGTTTTCTCATCCCGCACCTGATCGGGGACCGAGACCGTGTAGACGAGCGTACCGCCATCAGGCGAGAACGCCGGCTCGCCCACATCGGTGAGCCGGTAATAATCCTCCGGCACCACCGCGGACGGCGCGGCAGCGGCAAGGCTGGACGATGCCAGCAGCAGAAAACCGCCCAGAATCCGGTACATAAGCCCTGCCCCCTTGTGCTGCCCTGCGTTCAGAACGAAACGGTCGCACCCATGTAGAAATAGCGGCCCATCGCGGAGACCGGATAGGAGCTGAAGTTGAATGCCGGCTTCTCGTCGAACAGGTTGTTGACGCCGCCATAGAGACTGAAGCGTTCGCCGATGTCGTAGCTCAGCTGCACTTCGTGCTCCCACTTCTGCTTTGCCCAGAAGTATTTGGGATCGCTGTAATCGGGATCGCCTGCGAGATCCTCGGTCGTGAAGCGGCGGGTCTTGTCGAACCACGAGATGCCGTACGCGATCGTCATCGGCCCCTTGTTCCACGTGAGATCGAGTGTCGCCGAGTAGCGCGGCGCATAGGCGAGCGCCTCATCGCGGTCGGAATCGACCTCGGCACCCGGCGTCGCCACGAAATCCAGACGGTCAAGATAATTGCCGGTGAGCGCGACGTTGAACGTGCCCGCCGTATCCGTGTGGATCCGGTAAGCGAGCGTCACGTCGAGCCCGGCGGTGCGGAACTGCGCGACATTGTCGGGCCGCGAGGTGAAGCCTGTGATGAAGCCCGTGTCGGGATCGCGCGTGATCGCCGAACAGAACGGATTGTCGAGCGTCGGCTGGTCGACGCACAACTCCGCGAGTTCCTCGGCCTGCGGCGTGTTGATCGCGTTCCTGATCTTGATGTCGTACCAGTCCGCCGAGAAGGTGAAGCCCGGGAGGAAACGCGGGCGCAGCACGACGCCCGCCGTCCACGTCTTCGCGGTTTCCTCCTGAAGGTCGGGATTACCGCCGCTCAGACCCTCTGTGAAAAGCGACGAGCTGGGGTCGCTCGACGGGCTGAATGTCGTCGGATCGATACCGAGCCCGCCGATCAAGTCCGCGCAGTTCGCTTCGCGTGTCGAGGTGCCGTTGTTCAGCTCCAGCGTGTCGCACGGGTCGACGATGAAGTTGAACGAAGAACTTTCCGGCGCGAACAGCTCCGCAATATTCGGCGCGCGCACCGCCTGCGAATAGGTCGCGCGGAACGAGACGTCGGGGATCGGCGCGTAGACGCCGTCCACCTTCCACGTCGTCGTCGATCCGATCGTGCTGTAGTCCGAAAGCCGGATGGCGCCGCCGAACGACAGCAGGTGTGCGCCCGGCACGTCCTTCAACAGCGGTAGATTGATCTCGGCGAACACTTCCTTCACGTCGAAGCTGCCGCTTGATGGCTGGATAGCGCCGGACCACGTCAAACCGTCGCGGATCATCGGGTCCGGATCGAACGTGCTCTTCTCCTTGCGATATTCGGCACCGATGGCAAAGCCGACCGCTCCGCCAGGAAGTTCAAAAAACGCGCCTGTATCGCCCGAGATGGAGCCCGAGACGACGTGCTGCGTCACCTTCGCACGGCTGAGGCTATCGGTCGTCACGAAGCCGATCGCGGCCGGATCGCGCACATTCTCGCCGAAAATGTTGAACGGCACGCAGTTCGGAAACGGATTGTCCGGGTCAAGCATCGTCCGGCAGATCGGCGCGCCCGTGTCGGGATCGGCGACAACGTCTATCGCCGCCTGCCATTCGGCCTCCAGCCGGTTGCCCTGGCTGAACGTGCGCGTCTTCGTCTGGCCGTAGACGTACGACACTTCGTATTTCAGGTGCTCGCTGAAATTGCCGCTGGCGCCGATCACACCGCGCAGCGTTTGGCGGACATTCTCCTCGAAATTGACACCGAGATCGAAATTGTCGCGCGTGACCCACACGCCGTCCGGCATCTCCGGATCCTCGTAGGCGGCGGCTGCCGCACCGGGTACGATCGCGTCGCGGATCGAATCCGGCATGAACGGGTTTTCCGCAGTCTGGAACAGGTAGAAATCGTAAGTCGGCTGCTGCTGCGTCCATGCCTTGGTGCGGACGTACTTGCCTTCCGCGAAGAGAGTGAAAGCATCGCTGAATTCATAGCGGCCGAGGACGTTGACGAGGTGGCGCTCAAGGCCCGGGAAGAGATCGCCTTGATAGCCGTCGATGGGCGTGCTCGATCCGCCCTGCGCGTAGCCGCCGGATTCCTCCAGCACGAGACCGCGATCGTAAATGTCGCCATCACCCTCGAAGTCGGACGCATAGTCGAAATCGACATCGACGGCGCCCATGCGCGCGCTGTCCGCATAGCGGACGTCGTTATAGGGGATATAGTCCGGAATACTGGGATCGTCCGGAATATCGCCCTGATTCCGGTACAGCCACTTGGCGCGCGGATTGCGTAGCCGCGAGCGCTGCAGCTCGTTCAGCCTGTCTTCCTTGTTGTATTCATAAGCGGCGGCAATGTTGCCCCGGCCTTCGGAAAAGTTGGTGCCTGCGGTGATCGCGCCGTAGCGGTTGCCACCGTCGCCGCGCTGCGAAATGCCGATCTGGCCG
>JAEULI010000063.1 GCA_016793845.1 Sphingosinicella sp. | reverse complement strand
CGGCGCAGGAAGCGCATCAGGAACGCCATCGTCGCCACTGCCGCGAAGAAGGTGAGCACGCCCGCGATCACGGCGTCGCGCTGCATCCCGGCCGACGCATCGGCGAGGTCGAACGCGGCGAGCAGCCCCGCGCCAAGCACGGCGGGCATGGAGAGCAGAAACGAGAAGCGCGCCGCTTCGGGCCGCGCATAGCCAAGGAGGCGCGCCATCGTCATGGTCACGCCGGAGCGGCTGGTGCCGGGAATGAGCGCGAGCGCCTGCGCGAGGCCGACGAGTGCCGCGTCCTTCAGTGTCAGGTCTTCATAGGCCTTCACCTGCTTGCCCCAGCGGTCCGCCGCCCACAGCAGCAGGCCGTAGACAATGAGGTTGATCGCCACGAGATGCGTGGAACGAAAGCCTTCAAGATAGCCGCCGCTCTTCAGGAAGAAGCCGAACGCCACCGCCGGGATCGTGCCGATCACGATCCACCAGAAGAGTTTCCGCTCGGCCGGCGCTTTCACGATGCCGACGTTGGAGAGTCCGCCGCGCACAAGCCCCAGCGCATCGCGCCAGAAGTAAACGATGATCGCCGCGAGCGTGCCGACGTGCACGGCAACGTCGATCATCGGGCCCTGATCGGGGAAATCGGTGAGCTTGGGGATCAGAATCAGATGCCCGGAGGATGAGATGGGCAGGAATTCGGTGACGCCCTGAACGATGGCGATAATGAGCAATTGCAGAAACGACATGAGCCCTCCGGCGACAAGGTCGCGCGGAAATAGCACACCCGATTCGCGCCGTCCTCCCAGGAGTTAGGACCGAAATGGCCATTTATATACCCTTCGAACCTGAGAACGATTCTTGATAAGGCTATTTTCAGCTCATATTAGGTAATAATAACTTACCTATCTGCCGAAAATTGCGTGACAAGCGCCGTTTGCGACCGTAAAAGCCGCGCCGGAACCGCAAGGGGAAATCGGGTGGCCGAAAAGGATATGCTGAAGTTCGTTGGGCTCGCGCAGGCGTTTCCGGAAAAACGCCCGGCCGCCGAACGCGACGACGACTTCCTCGAGATCAACCGCACCTACATCCTTGCGAAGGCCGAGGAGCAGGCCTCGCGCTGCTCGCAGTGCGGCGTGCCGTTCTGCCAGGTCCACTGCCCGCTTCACAACAACATCCCGGATTGGCTGCGCCTCACCGCCGAAGGCCGGCTTCAGGAGGCGTACGAGCTTTCCGAATCCACATCGACCATGCCCGAGGTCTGCGGCCGCATCTGCCCGCAGGACCGGCTGTGCGAAGGCAATTGCGTGATCGAGCAGTCGGGCCACGGCGCCGTCACCATCGGCTCGGTCGAGAAGTTCATCACCGATACTGCGTGGAAGGAAGGCTGGGTCCGCCCGCTGCGTCCGCTCAGCGACCGTTCCGGCCAGTCCGTCGGCATCATTGGCGCCGGCCCCGCGGGCGTCACCGCCGCCGAGTATCTGCGCCGCCGCGGCTATGAAGTGCACGTCTACGATCGTCACGATCGCGGCGGCGGCCTCCTCACCTATGGCATCCCCGGCTTCAAACTGGAAAAGGAGGTCGTGATGCGCCGCCTCGCGCGGCTCGAGGAAGGCGGCATCGTCTTCCACTATAATTTCGAGGTCGGCCGCGACATGACGCTCGCCGCGCTCCGCGCGAAGCACGATGCGCTGCTCATCGCCACCGGCGTCTACAAGGCGCGCGACATCAAGGCGCCGGGCGTCGGCGCAAGCGGCGTCATCCCCGCGCTCGATTACCTGATCGCCTCCAACCGCAAGAGCTTCGGCGACAGCGTCCCCGCGTTCGAGGACGGATCGCTGAATGCGGAAGGCAAGCACGTCGTCGTCATCGGCGGCGGCGACACGGCTATGGATTGCGTGCGCACCGCCGTGCGCCAGGGCGCGGCTTCGGTGAAGTGCCTCTATCGCCGCGACCGCGCCAACATGCCGGGCTCGCAGCGCGAAGTGGCCAACGCCGAAGAAGAAGGCGTCGAATTCGTCTGGCTTTCCGCGCCGCAGGCGTTCGACGACAAGGGCGGCAAGGTCGCGGGCGTGCGCGCGCAGCAGATGCGCCTCGGCGCGCCGGATGGCTCGGGCCGCCGCGCGCCTGAAGTCGTCGAGGGCGGTGATTTCCGCGTCGAGGCCGATCTCGTCATCAAGGCGCTCGGCTTCGATCCCGAAGACCTGCCGCAGCTGTTCGGCGCGCCCGATCTCACCGTCACGCGCTGGGGCACGCTGCGTACAGACCACAAGACGATGATGACGAGCGTGGACGGCGTGTTCGCCGCCGGCGACATCGTGCGCGGCGCAAGCCTCGTCGTCTGGGCAATCCGCGACGGCCGCGACGTCGCGAAAACGATGCATACGTATCTCGCCGCGCGCGCGAGCGCGTCAGCCAAGAAAGTCGCCGCATGAAGGCCCGTCTCCTCACGCTCACGGCAGCGCTTCTGCTCGCCGCGCCCCCTGCCCTTGCGGCAGAGCCCGATCGCGCATCGCAGCTCGTCGCCCTCATGGGTGTCGAGGCCAAGCTCGACGAGGTTTTCAGCGCGCTGGTGCCGATGTTCGGCACGCAGGTCGTCGCGCAGCTCGAAAGCGACAAGGGCACCAGCGGCGCCGTTCGCAATCTCATCGAGAACGGTCGCGGCGGCCGGGAGCGGCTGCAGAAGATTCTGGCCGAGGAATTCCTCGCCGAACTGCGAAAGGCGTATCCGGCGATGCTCGCCGATTTCACGGCGGCCTATCGGAGCGCACTCTCGCCGGCCGAACTCGATGCCGCAATCGCCTTCCTGAAAAGCCCGGCCGGACAGAAATTCATCGCCGCCGAGAAACAGACGCAGGCAAGCATGAAGGCCATCGGCGAACGCGCCGGCATGACCGCCGGAATGGCCGCAGTCTCGAACGGATTTGCCCGTGCGCAGCGCGAAATGCTGGATGAAGCGAAATGACGGCTGGGGCCGTTCGCGAGCCGGATGGCCGTGCGGGTATGTGTCAGGCCCGGAGCGTTCTGCCGGCACTCGCTATCTGTCTGAGCATTCAGGCGTGTAGTCCGCAGATTAAGAAGGAAAGTTGCAACGGCACCACGATTGCGCAAGCGATAGGCCCAGAGCGACATCTCTATGAAATGCTGATGCTCGTCGTTCCCACAACGGTGACCGCTGCAATGCTTCGTGAAAAGCAAGGCTCCGAAAGCGACAGGATTTTCAAGAAGGCCGCTAAATCTTCGGCAAAAAAATATGCTGCCGAATGGGGGCGGAATCTTGCCCAAGCCTATGATCAAACTCTGACCAAACCACAACTTTGGAAAGTGTGCGAGGCTCTCAACGCACGCGACGAAAAGGCTTTTATTGAAGCTGCGCACGATGTCGGCCCGAAAATGCAAGCCGCATCGTCCGATCTCCTTCAAAAAGCTGGAGCGGAGACGTTCAAGGACATTTGGCCTCTGGCCGTTGGAAATGATGAACTAAAAACACCGGGTAAAACGAAATGACAAACGCAGCAGAACGTGAACGCATCGCCCGCGAGGGCATGTACCGCCCGGATCTGGAATCCGATGCCTGCGGCGTCGGGCTCATCGCGGCGACCGACGGCAAGCCGTCGCGGCGCGTCGTGGCGCTCGGCATCGATGCGCTGAAGGCGGTGTGGCATCGCGGCGCGGTGGATGCGGACGGCAAGACCGGCGACGGCGCGGGCATTCATGTCGAGCTGCCCATCGCCTTCTTTTCGAAGCATATCGAGCACGCCGGCCACAAGAATCGTATCGACCGCCTGCTCGCCGTGGGGCAGGTCTTCCTGCCGCGCACCAACCTTGCCGAGCAGGAAACCTGCCGCAGCATCGTCGAATCCGAGATCATCGATTTCGGTTACGAAATCTATGGCTGGCGGCAGGTGCCCGTCGACAGCTCGGTGATCGGCGACAAGGCGAAGCTGACGCGCCCCGAGATCGAGCAGATCATGATCAAGGGGCCGCAGCCCGGCGAGAACTACGAGAACCAGGCGTCGTTCGAGAAGGATTTGTATCTGATCCGGCGGCGCATCGAGAAGAAGATCATCGAGGCGCAGATCCGCGATTTCTACATCTGCTCGCTGTCGTCGCGCTCGATCATCTACAAGGGCCTGTTCCTCGCAGAGGCGCTCTCCGTCTTCTATCCCGATCTGCAGGACGAGAAGTTCGTCAGCCGCTTCGCGATCTATCACCAGCGCTATTCGACGAACACGTTCCCCACGTGGTGGCTAGCGCAGCCATTCCGCTGCCTTGCGCACAACGGCGAGATCAACACGGTTCGCGGCAACAAGAACCTGATGAAGAGCCACGAGATCAAGATGGCCGCGCAGGCCTTCGGCGATCTTTCGGAAGACATCAAGCCGGTGATCCCGGCGGGCGCATCGGACACCGCCGCGCTCGACGCGACGTTCGAGGTGATGGTGCGCTCCGGCCGCGACGCACCGACCGCGAAGCTGATGCTGGTGCCCGAAGCGTGGAACAAGGACACGACGCTCGCGCAGGCGCACCGCGACATGTACGCCTTCTTCGCAAGCGTGATGGAGCCATGGGACGGCCCCGCCGCGCTCGCCATGACGGACGGGCGCTGGATCGCCGCCGCGGTCGATCGCAATGCCCTGCGCCCGATGCGCTTCACCCGCACCAGCGACAACCTGCTCATCGTCGGCTCGGAAACCGGCATGGTCGTGGTGCCCGAGGCGACCGTGATCGAGAAGGGGCGACTGGGGCCGGGCCAGATGATCGCGGTCGATCTCGATGAGGCGCGTTACTACGACGACAAGGCGATCAAGGATCGCATCGCGGGTGAGGCGGATTACGCATCGCTCGTGAAGGGCTTCCGCAACTTCGCCGACGTGCCGGGCGCGGACGCGCCGGAGCCGGGTCAGACGCTCGATGCCGACGAACTCCGCCGCCGTCAGGTCGCCGCGGGGCTCACCATGGAAGACATGGAACTGATCCTCGCGCCGATGGTGGAGGATGCGAAGGAAGCCGTCGGCTCGATGGGCGACGACACGCCGCTCGCGGTCATCTCCGAAAATCCGCGCTGCCTGTCGCACTTCTTCCGGCAGAATTTCAGCCAGGTCACGAACCCGCCGATCGACTCGCTTCGCGAAACGCGCGTGATGAGCCTGAAGACGCGCTTCTCGAACTACGCCAACATCCTCGACAAGGATGCGAAGCAGCAGGGCGTCGTGGTGATGGAATCGCCCGTGCTGACGAATCGGGACTGGGCGCGGCTTCTCGCGCACTTCGGCGACCAGGCGGCAATCATAGATTGCACGTACGAGGTTGGGGGCGGCCCCGCCGCGCTGCGCGAGGCGATCGCACGCGTGCGCGCCGAGGCCGAACATCTCGTGCGTTCGGGCAAGAGCCAGCTCTTCCTCACCGACGAGAACGTCTCGAAGACGCGTGCGGGCATCACCATGATCCTCGCGGCGGCGGGCGTGCACACGCATCTCGTCCGCAAGGGCCTGCGTTCGTTCGCCAGCATCAACGTGCGCTCCGCCGAGTGCATGGACACGCATTATTTCGCGGTGCTGATCGGCGTCGGCGCCACCACGGTGAACGCGTGGCTTTCGCAGGAATCGATTGCGGCGCGCCACGCCAAGGGCCTGTTCGGCGACATGGATCTCACCACCTGCGTGAACCGGTTCCGAAAGTCGATCGAGGACGGCCTCCTCAAGATCATGGGCAAGATGGGCATCAGCGTCATCTCGTCCTATCGCGGCGGCTACAATTTCGAGGCGGTCGGGCTGTCGCGCGCGCTCGTTGCCGACTTCTTCCCCGGTATGCCCGCGAAGATTTCGGGCGAGGGTTTCTCGTCGCTGCATGTGAGCGCCGGCGACCGGCACGCACTCGCCTATGACGAGGAAGTGACAGCGCTTCCCGTCGGCGGCCTCTATCGCTACCGCGCGAACGGCGAGCCGCACGCCTATCAGGCGAACCTCATCCACCTGCTGCAGCAGGCGGTGGCGAGCGACTCCTATTCCACCTATCTGCAGTTCAGCCGCGGTGTGCGCGATCTGCCGCCGATCTATCTGCGCGATCTTCTGGAATTCAATCACACCCGCCCTGCCGTGCCGGTGGAAGAGGTACAGTCGATCGCCGAAATCCGGAAGCGCTTCGTGACGCCCGGCATGTCTTTGGGCGCACTCTCGCCCGAGGCGCATGAGACGCTTTCGATCGCGATGAACCGCATCGGCGCCAAGGCGGTTTCGGGCGAAGGCGGCGAGGATCGCTCGCGCTACAAGCCCTACCCCAATGGCGACAATGCGAACTCGGTGATCAAGCAGATTGCAAGTGGCCGCTTCGGCGTTACTGCCGAATATCTGAACGCCTGCGAAGAGATCGAGATCAAGGTCGCGCAGGGCGCCAAGCCCGGCGAGGGTGGCCAGCTTCCTGGCTTCAAGGTGACGGAGATGATCGCGCGGCTGCGGCATTCGACGCCGGGCGTGATGCTGATCTCGCCGCCGCCGCACCACGACATCTATTCGATCGAGGATCTCGCGCAGCTCATCTACGATCTGAAGCAGATCAACCCCGACGCGCGCGTCTGCGTGAAGCTCGTCTCGGAAGCCGGCATCGGCACGATCGCGGCGGGCGTCGCCAAGGCGCACGCGGACGTGATCCTCGTCTCCGGCAACGTCGGCGGCACCGGCGCGTCTCCGCAGACCTCGATCAAGTACGCGGGCACGCCGTGGGAGATGGGCCTCACCGAGGTCAATCAGGTGCTCACACTGAACAGCCTGCGCGGCCGCGTGAAGCTCCGTACCGACGGCGGCCTCAAGACCGGCCGCGATGTCGTCGTCGCCGCGATCCTCGGCGCCGAGGAATTCGGCATCGGTACGCTCAGCCTCGTCGCGATGGGCTGCATCATGGTCCGCCAGTGCCATTCGAACACCTGCCCCGTGGGCGTCTGCACGCAGGACGAAAAGCTGCGCCAGAAGTTCGCAGGCAGCCCCGAGAAGGTCATCAACCTGATGAGCTTCATCGCAGAGGAGGTCCGCGACATCCTTGCGTCGCTGGGATTCCGCAGCCTCGACGAGATCGTCGGCCGCACCGAGCTTCTCCGCCAGGTGAGCCGCGGCGCCGAACATCTCGACGACCTCGACCTCAATCCCATCCTCGCCAAGGTGGACGCGCCCGACAGCGAGCGGCGCTTCAACCTGAAGACTCGCCGCAACGAGGTGCCCGACAGCCTCGACGCGCAGATGCTCGTGGATGCGAAGGCGGTGTTCGATCGCGGCGAGAAGATGCAGCTCACGTACAGCGTGCGCAACACGCACCGCGCCGTCGGCACGCGCTTCTCCTCCGCGATCACGCGCAAGTACGGCATGAACGGCCTCGCGCCCGGCCACGTCCACGTGCGCCTGCGCGGTTCGGCGGGCCAGTCGCTCGGCGCCTTCTCCGTGCAGGGGTTGAAGCTCGAGGTGTTCGGCGACGCGAACGACTATGTCGGCAAGGGGCTTTCGGGCGCCACAATCGTCGTGCGCCCGCTCGTCTCCTCGCCACTGAAGTCCAACGAGAATACGATCATCGGCAACACCGTGCTCTACGGCGCCACCGCGGGTCGTCTCTACGCGGCCGGACAGGCGGGCGAGCGTTTCGCCGTTCGCAATTCGGGCGCGGAGGTCGTCGTCGAGGGCTGCGGCGCCAACGGCTGCGAATACATGACCGGCGGCATGGCGGTGATCCTCGGCCCCGTGGGCGACAATTTCGGCGCGGGCATGACCGGCGGCATGGCGTTCGTCTACGACACGGCCGGAGACTTCGACACGCGCGTCAACCCGGACAGCGTGATCTGGCAGCCGGTGCGCGCCGCTTACTGGGAAGGCGTGCTCCGCGCCGCGATCGAAGCCCACCACCGCGAAACCGATTCCGCATGGGCGCAGACGATCCTCGAAGATTGGGAAACCGCCCTTCCCCGCTTCGTGCAAGTCTGCCCGAAGGAGATGGTGAGCCGCATCAAGCACCCGCTGGAGGATGCGGAAAGCGTGGTCGCCGCGGAGTAAGGTTGCAGCGCCGCGGGCTTCCCCGTATCACCGGGCTTAACCATGTGGCGCCTTTACCAATATCCGCTCTGCCCGTTCTCCCGGAAGGTCCGCCTCGCGCTTGCCGAGAAGGGCGTCGAGGTCGAGCTCGTTCCCGAATTGCCGTGGGCGCGACGCGATGAATTCGTCGATCTGAACCCGGCCGGGCAGACCCCGGTGCTGATCGGAGACCGCGGCGCGGCGCTCATCGACAGCACCGCGATCTGCGAATATTTCGAGGAAACCATCGAGCGGATGCCGCTGCTCGGCGCGAGCGCCGCCGACCGTGCCGAGGTGCGCCGCCTGTGCGTGTGGTTCGATCAAAAATTCTACGCGGAAGTCGGCCACATCCTGCTCGCCGAGCGCATGTTCAAGCGCATCGTGCAGCGTGCATCGCCCGATGGCGGCGCGCTCCGCACGGCGGGCCGCAACCTCGAACATCACCTCGGCTATATCGAATATCTGCTCGATCACCGCCGCTGGCTTTCGGGCACAACGTTCGGCCTCGCCGATATCGCGGCGGCCGCACATCTTTCGGTGATCGACTATCTCTCCGCGCTCGATTGGCACGGCCACGCAACCGCGAAGCAGTGGTATTCGGCGATCAAATCGCGGCCCACGTTCCGCGCGCTCCTCTCGGAGCGCATGGACGGCCTTTCGCCGCCCGCGCACTACGATAAGCTGGATTTCTAAAAGGCCCGCTTAGGGTGTGTGGGGATTCAGTTCAGGGCGAGGCGAAAACGGTGGATTTCGAGAACCGGAGCGCAGCGTACTTAACGTACGTGAGCACCGGAAGCGGAGAAAGCCACCGTTTGCAGCCCGGCATGGGCTGAATACCCACACACCCTACTTCGGCTTCGGAACCTTCTCGCGCGCCTTCTGCAGTTCACGCTCGCGGCGCCACTGCTCATATTCGTTTCGGCTGCAGCCGACATCGCCCGCAGGGCCGACCGCGCTGCACGCGCTGCTCGGCGCAACATTGCCCGGCTCGGTGAGCTTCAGCCGCTCGCTCGGAACGTCTGTGCCCGGCTCGCCCGGCTCCGGCGGGGTTTCCACCGTCGGCTCCTCGTCGGGGCGGCCGCAGACCACGATCTCGCCGCGCCGCTCCGGATTCGGGCAGTTTTCCGGCATCCACTGGTCGAGCGGAACACGCTTCAGAACGCCGCTGTTCGTCACCGGCGGCTTGGTGCTCTCCGTCTGGGCGGCCTGCGCCAGCGCCGTACCGGATACGGCCGCGCCCGCCATTCCAATCGCTGCAACCAGTGCCAGACGAATCATCACATTCCTTTCCGCCGCCGCCCGCTGGTGGACGGCGTCCTCACCCTTACCCAACGCCGCGCGGCGTGAACAGTGCCTGAACTTTTCGTGCGTGCGGCGTCCGGTCAGGATCAACTGACCAGAAGCGCACGCGCCTGGCTGCCGAGATGCGCGAGCATCGCGGTGGTGACGACGCCGGACTTGCGCGCCCGCGCCGTCGCATCCGCCATGCGCTGGATGAGGACCGGGTTGGCCGCGCTCCACGCCTCGATCGCCTTCACCGGATCGCCGCCCTTCTTGGTCTGGCGTTTGATGAGATCGATGCGCAGCTGCTCGAAATCACGCAGCAGGCCCGCGACGAGCAGCCGTTCCCACGGGTCGGACGGTGAAAGCTGCGCGGTAACGCCCTTCGCCCAGTCGAGCCCCAGCGTCTCGCCGACACGCGTATACGCGTCGGCAATGGCCCGCTCGGTCACGCCGAGTTCGGCCGCGAGCCGCGCGTTGCCGATCGACCCATCGAGACCTTCGAGTTCGACAAGGCGCTCGGTGATGTCCGCGGGCGCGCCGTCGCGCAGCAGTTCCTGCCGCAGCCGCTCGACCTGCGCGCGCGGCTCCGGCCGCAGCAACTTGTCGAGCTGCTTCGCGAGCCGCTGAATGCCCGGCTTCCACGCCGTAATGCACGCGGAGGGCTGATCGCCCGGTGTCGAGGCGCGCAGCGCATCCGCCATCTGCGTGCGAAGCCCGCGGATCGATTTCGCGTGCAGCACGATGTGCGTGCGCGCATCCACCGCCGCGGTGTCGATCGTCCGCCACAGGTCGCGAAGGTCGAACAGCTCGCGCGCCATCACGAAGGCAGAGGCGACATGCGCGAGGCTGGTGCCCTGCTCCTCCGAAAGCTCGAACGCGAGCGTGATGCCGCCGCGATTGACGATCTGGTTCGCGAGCTTGGTGGCGATGATTTCGCGGCGCAGCCGGTGGCCGGTCACGCCCGCCTTGAAAGCCTTCAAGACGGCAGGCGGGAACGCCATTTCGAGATCGTGCACGAGCAGCGGATCGTCGGGCAGCGGACTTTCCACAATCGTGTCGTAGAGCGTCATCTTCGCATAGGCGAGCAGCACGGCGAGTTCGGGCCGTTCGAGCCCGCCGCCGGCAAGCGCGCGCTGCGTCAGCTGCTCGTCGCTCGGCAGGTTCTCGACCACGCGGTCGAGCCGCCCGCTCGCTTCGAGGAGCTGGATGACACGCTGATAGGCGGGCAGCGCGCTGCTGCCGCCGATCTCGGCCACCGAAATCGCCTGCGTCTGCATCACATTGTCGCGCAGCACGAGTTGGCCGACATCGTCGGTCATCGATTCAAGCAGCGTATTGCGCGCCGCCATGCTCATCTTGCCGGAAGCGAGCGCGGGCTGCAGCGCGATCTTGATGTTCACCTCGTTGTCCGAACAATCGACACCCGCCGAATTGTCGATGAAGTCGGTGTTGATGCGGCCGTGGGCACGCGCGAACGCGATGCGGCCCTCCTGCGTAACGCCGAGGTTCGCGCCCTCGCCGATCACGCGCACGCGCATCTCCTCGGCATTCACCCGAACGGGATCGTTGGCGCGGTCGCCGACGTCGGCATTCGATTCCGTCGCGGCCTTCACATAGGTGCCGATACCGCCGAACCAGCAGAGATCGGCGCGGCTCTTCAGGATCGCGTGGATCAGGTCGGTTGGAGAGAGGCTCTTCGCGTCCACGTCCAGCATCGCCTGCACCTCGGGGGTGAGCGCGATCGATTTCTGGCTGCGCGGGAA
>JAEULI010000054.1 GCA_016793845.1 Sphingosinicella sp. | reverse complement strand
GCCCATTCGGTCAGCGTCAGCGCACCGACGCCCGCCGAACCGGCGATCAGCCAAACGACGGCGGCAGCAAGCGCCAGCCACGCGAGCGAGGCGAGGGCGGCGAACAGCAACACGCGGCTGGAAAACGTCGGCACGGCATCGTCCACGGCCTCGTCATCCATCTGGCGCAGACGCCTCATCGGCGCCGACGTATCCGGCTCAGCGTCGGACACGGGGCTCTGCTGCCACGTGTAGTCCGGCGGAAGCTTTTCCGGAAACGACCGCCGACCGACTGGACTCATGGTGCACGACCCCCGCGAAACCTGTTGTGTGAAAACCCCTCGAGCACCTGTCTATCACCGCCCGTGCGGACAGGACAGCCCGCCAATCTGCATTTGTCGACAGTTTGTTAACACTCGTCGCCGAACATGGCCGCATGAACCCCGAATCCGCCCCCGCTTTCCTGCCGCACCGCCTGCTCGAAATCACGGGCGGGGACACGGCATTGTTCGACGACCTGATGTCGGAATTCCGCGAGAATTTGCCCGCCTATGCTGCCGAACTGCGCGCTGCGAAGGATCGCACGGGGTGGAAAGCCGCTGCACACCGCCTGAAAGGCGCGGCGCAGGCCATCGGTGCGGAGGCCATCGGCGCGATCGCACTGCTTGCCGAACTGTCGGCGCCGGGCGACAGCGCGCTCCTCGCGCGCCTCGATTCCGAGATCATGCGCTTCTCAAGCTTCTAAAGCATCGTGCGGAAAAGTGGGAACCGGTTTTCCGCCAGCAACGATGCGTCAACAAAGAGATAGAGCGCGCGTCCTGCGTCTGATTTCACGCTGCGCGCTCTAGCAGCGCGGCCTCGCGCGCGCGGCGCGCGCGTTCGATCAGAATAGCCGAGAGGCTGAGGCCAAGGATTTCCCAAAGCCAGTACCAGAGCGGGCTTCCGGCAAGGCAGGCGATGAAGATCGCAAGCGTTCGTCCGCTCGCGCCGAGGATCGTGGCAGCCAAGAGAATAGGGCGCAATCTCTCCACGTAGCGCGCACGCAGCGCCGGATTCGCGCCAAGCGCGGTATCAAGCGCCTGCGCACCCGGCATCAACTTCGCTTGAAGCGCATTGTAGCCGATCTCGAGGAAACCGCCGACGGCCGCACGCGGCACAAAGCCGGGCCGGCCTGCGCTTCGCCGGATGAACACCTCGCGCTGCAGTTCGTACCATGCAGCCTGCACGACGTGCGCGGCGCCCGCCGCGACCGCAAACGGCAGGCTGACACCTATGCCAACCTCGTGTGCCGCCGCGAAAGCAAGGCTGAGATAAACGAGGATGAAAACGCTGTAGTCGCAGAAGCCGTCGAGGAAACGTCCGAACTCGCTGGTCCGCCCCGTGGCACGCGCGGTCATGCCGTCGAGCCCGTCGAAGACGTGCCACGCCAGCATCGCGGCGAAGCCGGCAAGCGCCATCGCTGGGGTCTCGTAGTGAAAATAGGCCCATGCGGCGGCGAGGCCGAAGCCGATCCCGGCGATCGAAATGGCGTTCGGAGGAATACGAAGCTTCACCGCGATTGGCAGCAATGCACGCGACACCGGGTGAATGACCGCGATGTTCAGCGGTTCCTCTATGGCCCGCGGGCGTCCGCCGTCTGCTGTGTCGACTGTGGAATGCATCGTATGCGATGTGCGCCGCTCCGGGGAGAGTTGGCAAGTCCGCTTGCTTGCCCTTATGGTCCGCCATCCATTCAGACCCGGAGACGTCGATGGCGCTTGTGGCGCTGCTCTATGCCCATCATTTCAGCGCCGGGGCGGACGAACCGCTGGCCGCGCTCGGCATCACGGGAATCGCCTCGGTCGACCGGCAGATTCGCCAGTGTCGACGTGCGGGTGCCGAGCGCGTCGTCGTCATGGTGGAGCGTGTGACGCCCCGCCTCGCCGCCGCGCTCGATCGCGCGCGCCGCGCATCGCCCGGTATCGAGGTCGTCCACGGCGGAGACGGCGTTCGCGCCGCGATCCGCGAGGAAGATAGCGTGCTCTCGCTCGACGAGGGGCTCGTCGCTGATGAACGCGCCATCGTCGCCGTCGCAGGTGCCACCGGTGATGTCGTGCTCGGTGTCTGGATGGAGGCGGATGAGCGCCCGATCACGGCGGAGCGGATCGCCTCTGACCGGTTCTTCGCCGGGCTTGCACGCTTTCCTGGACGTCTCGTTCGCAGCGTTGCGGGCCGTCTCGGCGATTGGGATATGCAGGCAACGCTGGTGCGCTCGGCGCTGGGGGAGGGGCCGCACACGCCCGTCGAGGTCGCGCGCATCCCCGCTTATTGCCCGTCGCGGCGGCGAGAGGTCCCGCTGCAATGGCGCCGCGTTGTTGATGCAGCGTCCGCTGAGGCAGCGACCACTGAAGCGCTGGCGTCCGCGCAGAAGGGCATCCTCGATTGGCCCGCGCGTTTCATCCACCCGCCGGTCGAAAATCTGCTCACCCGTCTGCTGCTGCCGACACCGCTCACGCCCAATATGATCTCGGTGGGCGTATTCCTGCTCGGGCTCGCCGCGATGGCGGCATTCGCGCTTGGCCATCTCTGGATCGGCCTCGTCCTCGCGCTCGTCATCGGCCCGCTCGACGGCGTCGACGGCAAGCTCGCGCGCACTCGCGTCGAATTCTCGAAGTGGGGCGATCTTGAACATGTCGCAGACAAGATCGTCGAGTACGGCTGGTTCGCGGCGCTCGCTTATTATTTCAATTCGGTCGGGCACGGCGGCGCATGGCCACTCGCCGCGATCTGCGTGGGTTTCGCGCTTGCCGAAGCCGTACAGGGTGAGTTCTTCCGGCGCTTCAGCGGCAAGCAGATCGACGACGCCGGCGAGTTCGAACGCCGCTTCCGGCTGGTCGCGGGCCGCCGCAACACATTCTTCTGGAGCCTTTTGCCGTTTGCGGCGTTCGGCGCCTGGTATTTGGGCTTTGCGATGATCGCGGCGTACAGCGCGCTCACCTTCTTCGTCATGCAGGCACGCTTCTTTGTTCGGCTTCAGGAATATGGCAGCGAAAACAGCGATCGGATCGCCGCGAACTTTGCAAAGACGGCCTACACATTCTTGCCCGATTCAGCTGGCAACGCTAAGTGATCGTCGTCAACCGCGCAGTAGACGCGTCTCAGGATCTTTCCCATGCATGAAGTAAGAGTAGCGGTCGTTGGTATCGGCAATTGTGCAAGTTCGCTTGTTCAGGGTGTCGCGCACTATCAGAACGGTGGTGCCAACGAGCAGATCGGCCTGCTGCACTGGGATCTGGGCGGTTATCGCCCCAAAGATATTCGTTTCGTTGCCGGTTGGGATGTCGATCGCCGCAAGGTCGGTCTCGACATTGCCGATGCGATCTTCGCGAAGCCGAACTGCACCGCCGTGTTCTGCGATCATGTGCCGGAAACCAGCGTGCGCGTCCGCATGGGCCGCGTTCTTGACGGCGTCGGCGAGCACATGGCCGATTATCCGGACGACCGTACCTTCCTCGTGGCGGACGAGGCGGAACCCGACAAGGACGAGGTCGTGCGCGTGCTTCGCGAGACGCGCGCCGACGTGCTGATGAATTATCTCCCCGTTGGTAGCCAGAAGGCGACCGAATTCTATGCCGAATGCGCGCTCGAGGCCGGCGTTGCGTTCGTCAACAACATCCCGGTGTTCATCGCCAGCGACCCCGTTTGGGCGAAGCGCTTCAAGGATGCGGGCCTCCCCATCATAGGGGACGACATCAAGGCACAACTCGGTGCCACGATCGTCCACCGCGTGCTCACCGATCTTTTCAAGAAGCGCGGCGTGAAGCTCGATCGCACCTACCAGCTCAACACCGGCGGCAACACCGACTTCCTCAATATGCTGAACCGCTCGCGTCTCGCGTCCAAGAAGGAGTCGAAGACGGAGGCCGTGCAGTCGGTCGCCGAGCGCCGTATGGATGACGAGAACATCCACGTCGGCCCGTCCGATTATGTGGCATGGCAGAACGACAACAAGGTCTGCTTCCTGCGCATGGAAGGCCAGCTCTTCGGCGGTGTTCCGATGAACCTCGAACTCCGCCTTTCGGTGGAGGACAGCCCCAACTCGGCGGGCGTCGCCATCGATATGATCCGCTGCGCGAAGCTCGCGCTCGATCGGGGCCTCTCCGGGCCGATCGATGCCGCCGCCAGCTATTTCTGCAAACACCCGCCGCGCCAGACGAGCGACGACCTTGCCTTCGCCGCGCTGGAAGCGTTCATCGCCGGCGGCGGCAAGCTGCACTAGGACACCGCCATGCAGGCCATCGTGCTTGCCGCCGGTTTCGGTAGCCGGCTCCGCAGTCACGCGCCATCAAAGCCGCTTGCCCTGGTCGCGGGGCGGCCGCTGCTGCTCCACACGGTTTCGCGTCTCGCCGAAGCCGGCGTCGATGACGTCACGGTCGTGCTCGGACACCGCGCCGAAGAGGTCGCGGCGACGCTTGCGGAATGGAACCTGCCGCTCGCCGTGCGCACGGTCACCGTTGCCGATCCGGCAGTGCCGAACGGCGTATCTGTGTTGGCGGCTGCGCCTTTCATTGCATCGCGTGCCTTGCTCGTGATGGCCGACCATCTCGTCGACCCCGCACTCTACCGCGGCGTGGTCGAGGCGTCCGCCGAGGACGGCGCGCTGCTGCTCGGCGTCGATCGCCGCGTCGGCCACGCTTGGATCGACGAGGATGACGTCACGCGCGTCCGCACCGAAGGCGATGCCATTGTCGCCATCGGCAAGCATCTTGAACCCTTCAACGGCTACGACACCGGCGTCTTCTCCGTTGGGAAATCGCTGTTCGATGCGCTCTCCGGGCTTTCCGCGCCCAGCCTGTCGCAGGGCGTTGCCACGCTCGCCGCGTCGGGGCTTGCGTGCGCGGTCGAAACCGGGGATGGCGCTTGGCTCGACGTGGACGACGCGCGGGCGCTGGAGATCGCGGAGCGCTGGCTTGGCGCGAAAGGGGAGAGTGCTGCATGAAGTCTCTTGTTGCGGCCGCCGCCGTCCTGCTGTCGGCGATGCCTGCCACGGCGGGTCCATGGCTCGAAGCGGGTGACCGTCAGGTCCGCGCCGACGTCGAGCTTCTGAAAGCCGCAGGCCTCATCCGCGGCCCTGTCAACGCGTGGCCGCTGCCGTGGGCCCAGGTCGCCGAGGGGCTGGAGCGCGCCAACGGCCAGGCGCTGCCGCCGCATCTCGGCGCTGCCGTGCGCCGCCTGACGATCCTCTCCGAGCGCGACGGCCAGAAGAGCCGCTACGAGGTCCGCGCCCGCGCCACCAATCGGCCTTCGGTGGTACGCGATTTTGGCGACACCGCCCGCGAGGATGGTGACGTCACCGTCCGCGCCGAGCACGAGATCGGCAAGCTCTACGTGTCCTATGGCGTCGGCTGGCGCGACGGCCAGCAGGGCCGTGATTTCCACTTCGAGCCCGCGACACTCGCGCTTCCCATCGGCAACTGGGCGCTTTACGGCGGCTATGTCGACACGTGGTGGGGGCCGGGCCACGACAGCGCACTGCTCTTCTCCACCAACGCGCGTCCCATCCCGCGCGTCGGCATCAAGCGGCTGGTGCCCGAGCCGATCGATTTTCCGGTGCTCCGCTGGTTCGGCCCGTGGCGGCTCGACATTTTCGCGGGCATCGCGACCGAAAAGCGCGAGGACTACAACAACCCGGCGATCGCGGGAATGCGCCTGTCCTTCGAGCCCGTCCCCGGCCTCGAAGTCGGCCTCAATCGCGGCCTCCAGCTTTGCGGCAGCGGGCGCCCCTGCGGCCTTGGCACCATTTTCGACGCCGTCGTCGGCATCGGCGACGCTGACAACACGGGCACGCTCAACGAACCCGGCAACCAGATCGCCGGCTTCGACATCAGCTACACGCGCATGATCGGCAACGTGGCCGTGCAGGCGTACACCGAGTGGGAAGCCGAGGACGAGGATAACGTCCTTATAGACAAGTTCTCGCGCATGGCCGGGCTGACGCTTTCGGGGCCTATCGGTGACAATGGCGCGAGTTGGACCGTTCTTGGCGAGTGGTCCGATACGCTTGCGGTGAAGCTCGGCGGCGGCCGCACATATCCCGGAACGATGTATAGCAATTTCATATACTTCGACGGCTTTACTTACCGCGATCGCGTGCTGGGTCACAGTCTCGATGGTGACAGCGAACTCTGGACTGCAGGGCTCTCCGTCACCGACGCGAAGAACCGTCGTTTCTACGGTACTTATCGCCGCGTCGATATCAACAAGACCAACAATCTCCAGAACAACAACGTTTCGCTCAATCGCGAGACGTACAACGCCTTCGAAGTCGGCACCGAACTCCCCACCGCCTTCGGCGATATCAGCCTCGAGGCCCGCTACGACACCGATGC
>JAEULI010000007.1 GCA_016793845.1 Sphingosinicella sp. | reverse complement strand
GGCCGACCTTGCCGGTATTTTCGTCTCCGCGCTTGGCGGCGCGCTGCTCGCTGTGCGGCACAAGCTCGATGTGTTCGGGGTGTTCGTGCTGGCGATCGTCACCGGCCTCGCGGGCGGCATGGCACGCGACATGCTCATCGGCGCGACCCCCGTTGCGGCGTTGGCGAATCCCTTATACCTGCCCTCCGCGCTGGCCGCCGCGACCGTGGTGTTCTTCGGGCATCGCCTGATCGAACGGGCGAGCCAGCCCGTGATGTTGTTCGATGCGATGGCGCTCGGCTTCTTCGCCGTCGCCGGTGCGCGCAAGGCGCTCACCTACGGTATCGATCCGCTCCCCGCGGTGCTGCTCGGCGTGCTCACAGCCGTTGGCGGCGGCGCGCTCCGCGACGTCCTCCTCGCAGAAGTGCCACGCGTCCTCAAGGTCGGCGAACTCTATGCGCTCGCGGCAATGCTCGGCGCTGCGGTCGTCGTCGTGGGTGACGCGCTCGGCCTGCCATCGGCCGCCGTTGGCATTGTGGGCGCGCTGGCGACATTCGCTTTGCGGATGGTCAGCGTCCGCTTCGGCGTAACGGCGCCGCGCGCACCAGGAAGTGAGTGAGCGAGCCACGGCAAACGTGTCCTTAACCATTTAAGCTCTAAGCCTTTGAACAGGCAGGGAGTTGCGTATGGTGAAGGTGCGGGCTTTCGTTCAACTCATATGCATTGCCGCAGCGCCGCTTGCGCTCTGGCTTTCCGCGCCCACGGCATTCGTCAGGGGCGTCGATTTGCAGGGCGGCGACGCGGGGCGTCTTGTACCCCACCTCAGCGCGGTCAATGCGCGCATCCTGCAGATCAGCCCTGACGGCAGCGCGATCGTTGCAAGTGGGTCGCCGGGCGCGATGGTCGCCGCGCTGTTTCGCGCAGGAGCCTTGCCGCTGCCGCTTGTCGGCACGGACAATGCGTGCGCTTCTCGAACGGTGAGGCGGGCATGAGCGCCGCCGCCCTTTTCCCGATCCGCCGCGCTGGTGCGCGGCTTCTCGTTGGCGCGTTCGCAGCGAATTGCATTGCCCTTGGTGCCGTCGGCGTAATGACCGGCAAGGCTGAGACGTTCTCGGTTGTCGCCATTGCGCTCGCCCTTACCGTTGTTCCGACGCTTTGGGTTTTACGGTCTCCGGTGGTCGATGCTGCCCAGCGTACCGCGCTGGCGCTCACGGCAGTGTGCTTTCCGGGTCTGTTCTTGTACCTGATGAACGGCCACCCGTGGCAGATGGACATGCACATGTACTTCTTCGCCATGCTGGCCGGGCTCACAGTCCTGTGTGATCGCCGCGCACTGATCGCGGCTGCCGGGCTTATCGCCGTTCATCATCTTGCGCTCAGCGTTCTCGCGCCGGACTGGGTCTTCGCCGGCGGCGGCGACATTCCGCGGGTTCTGCTACATGCCGTGATCGTGGTGCTGCAAACGGGGATGCTGCTGTGGATCGTCGGTCAGCTCTCCGAATTCGTCAACGGCAAGGCGGAAGAGGCGCAGCGCAGCCTTGCGCTGCGCGTGGAAGCCGATGTGGCGAGGGGCGAGGCCGAAGCCAGTCTGAAGGCACTGAAGATCGCGCAGGCAGAAGCGGAACATCATCGCGTCGCGGAAGAAAGTATGCGCCGTGCTGCCGAAGCGGCTGACCGCAGGCGCCTCGTCGCCGATGCACTGGAGGCGCGGCTCGGCGCGATTGTTTCCGATCTCAACAGCATGGGTGTGCAGCTCGCGAGCAGCAAGGAGGAGTTGGTACGCCTGCTCTCCGGTGCGGCCCTCCGTTCCGAGCAGCTGCGCAAATCCCACCGGCGCGCCGAGCAGGAAGTGCGGGCTGTCGTCGCCGACACGGGCGCGCTCGTATCATCGATCCACGCCGTCGGCGCGAATTCGGGGCAAGCGCGCGACACGGCACGGGAAGCGGCAAGCGCGACGCAGCAGCTGGAGCCGGAGATCAAGGCGCTCGGCAACACCGTCGATGCCGCGAGCCAGATTCTCGGTATCATTTCGCAGGTCGCTGCGCAGAGCCACATGCTCTCGTTCAACGCGGCGATCGAGGCCGCGCGCCAGTCTGGTGACGGGTCGGGCTTCCTCATCGTTGCGAACGAGATGAAACTGCTGTCGTCCCAAACGGCGGACGCGACGCGTCAGATCGAGCGCCACCTCGCGGACATCCGTGCGGCGACCGCCAGCGTTTCGAGCGCGATCTCGGATGCAACAGGCAAGGTGCATTCGATCGACACCTCGACTGCGGGCATCGCGGATGCTGTCAGCCATCAGATCCGGGCAACGACCGAGATCGCATCCGCTGCCGATGAGATGGCCGTGCAGATCGACGCTGCGTCGGGCGACGTTGAGGCGCTTGGCCGCGTTCTTGGTGAAGTCGCGAACGCGATGCAGCAGGCCGACCAGATCGCGACCAGCGTATCGGAACGGTCGAATGAACTCGATCAGACGGTGCGAAGCGTCCTCGCGGAACTCCGCGCGGCTTAGTCCGCCACCTTCACCACGGCTTTGCCGAAGTTCTTGCCTTCAAGGAGCCCGATGAAGGCCTTGGGCGCGTTCTCCAGCCCCTCGGTCACATCCTCGCGGTAAACGAAGGGCTTCTCGCCCTGCCAGCGCGTCATGTCGGCGGCGAACTTCGGCATCGTCTCGGCCCAGTAATCGCTGACGATGAAGCCTTCGAGGTGGAGGCGCTTCACGAGCACTGCACGCATCAGTTCGGCCATCAGGATGTTGCCCGAGAGTTCGTCGCGGCTCGCCGCGTTGTAGCCGGCGATGAGTCCGCAGACGGGAACGCGGGCGAAGTCGTTGAGGCGGGGGAGTACGGCTTCCCAGACCTTGCCGCCGACGTTCTCGAAATAGATGTCGATGCCCTTGGGGGCTGCTTCCTTGAGCGCGGCGCCGAGGTTTGCGTCGTGGTGATCGAGGCAAATGTCGAAGCCGAGTTCGTTCACGACGAAATCGCACTTCGCCTTGCCGCCGGCTATGCCGACAGTGCGACAACCGAGACGCTGCGCGATCTGTCCGACGATTGCGCCGACGGCGCCCGAGGCGGCGGCGACGCAGACGGTTTCGCCCGCTTTCGGCTGACCGATCCGCATGAGGCCCGTGTAGGCGGTGAGGCCGGGCATTCCGAGCATTCCGAGGTGGTAGGAGAGCGGGAAGGGGCCTTTGGGGAGCGGGCGCAGCTCAGCGGCGGGAAGCACCCAGTGCGACTGCCAGCCCGAGCGCCCGGCGACGATGTCGCCCGGCTTGAAGCGGCTGTCGCGGGACTCGATGATCTCGCCGACCGTCTCGCCCTCCATCACGCCGCCGATCGGTACGGGCGAAGCGTAGGAGGCGCCCTCCGACATGCGGCCGCGCATGTAGGGATCGAGCGACATCCACAGCGTGCGGGCAAGCACCTGTCCTTCGCCGGGCGCGGGAAGCTCTGTCTCGACCCACTTGAAGTTCTCTGCCGTGGGCGCGCCCTGCGGGCGGCTGGCAAGTGTCCATTGCTGCGAGATGGTCATGGCGTGTCTTCCCTCGATTCGAATCGAGGGGAAGCTAGCGTGTTTCGGCGAACGGCACCGCTATTTAAGGCGTCAGGCGCGAAGCGCGTGCCAGATGAGGAGCGCCCAGCCGGCGATCATCAGCACGCCGCCGATCGGCGTCACCGCGCCGAGCCAGCGCGGCAGGCCGAGTGCCATCAGATAGAGCGTGCCAGAAAAGACAAGCGCGCCGAGCGTCATGCTCCATGCCGCAGCGGGCGCACGCGTGATCACGGCAAGCGCGGCCGCCGCGTGGGCGAGGCCATAGACGGCACCGGTCGTGACCCAGGCCTTCGCCTGTAGGTCCGTCATTGCGTGCGCGCCGAACGCGCCGACCGCAACGGCGAGAAGGCCGTTAAGAGCAGCGAGCGCGGCGAGCGGCGCCATCAGTTCGCGGCCCGCATCAACTCGCGCGCGATGACGACGCGCATGATCTCGTTTGTGCCTTCGAGGATCTGGTGGACGCGCAGGTCGCGGTACAGCTTCTCGACCGGATAATCCTGCAGATAGCCGTAGCCGCCGAACATCTGCAGCGCGCGGTCCACCACCGACATGCCCGTGTCGGTCGCGAAGCGCTTCGCCATCGCCGAGAACTTGGTCTTGTCGGGTGACTTCGCCGTGACCTTCGCGGCGGCGGCGTAGAGCAGGATGCGCGCGGCCTGAAGCTCCGTCTCCATGTCGGCGAGGCGGAACTGCGTGTTCTGGAAATCGGCGATCGCCTTGCCGAACTGGCTGCGCTGACGCGTGTAGGCGAGCGCCTCGTCGATGGCGCGCTGCGCGCCGCCGAGGCTGCACGCGCCGATGTTGAGGCGGCCGCCGTCGAGGCCCGCCATCGCGATCTTGAAGCCGTCGCCTTCGCCGCCGACGAGATTCTCCACCGGAACGCGCACGCTGTCGAAATTGACCTGCGCGGTCGGCTGCGCGCGCCAGCCCATCTTGCGCTCGTTGGCTCCGAAGCTGACGCCCGGCATATCCTTCTCGATAACGAGGCAGGAGATACCCTTGGGCCCTTCGCCGCCCGTGCGCACCATGGTGACGTAGACCTCGTTCTGCCCGGCGCCGGAGATGAACGCCTTCGAGCCGGTGACGACATAATGGTCGCCGTCCAGCACCGCCTTGGTCTTGAGCGCGGCGGCATCCGACCCCGAGCCCGGCTCGGTGAGGCAGTAGCTCGCGATCCGGTCCATCGTGACGAGGCTCGGCAGGTATTTCGTCTTCACGGTTTCGGAGCCGAAGCTGTCGATCATCCACGAGGCCATGTTGTGGATGGAGATAAACGCGGAAACAGCCGGGCAGCCGTAGGCCATCGCTTCCATGATCAGCGCCGATTCGAGCCGCCCGAGACCGATGCCGCCCGAGGCTTCCGACACATAGATCGCCGCGAAGCCGAGCTCGGCGGCGGACTTGATCGTATCGCGCGGGAAGACGTGGTCTTCGTCCCACTTCGCGGCGAAGGGCGTGATGGCGTCGGCGGTGAAGCGCTGCGCCATTTCCTGGATCGCGCGCTGGTCGTCGGTGAGATCGAATTGGGTCATGGGCTCGTTCCTATAATGGCCTCGGCCTCGATTTCCACCTTCCATTCCGGGCGCAGCAGCGCGGCGATCACGACCATCGTCGCGGCTGGGCGGATTTCGCGGAAAACGGCACCGTGAGCGCGGCCGACAGCCTCGGCATCGGCGGGGTCGGTGATGAACATGCGTGTGCGCACGACGTCCGCCGCGCTGCCGCCAAGCTGTTCGATCGCAGCAAGGATGATAGCGAAGCAGCGCCGGGCCTGCGCTTCGGCATCGCCCGGCGTCGAACTGCCATCTGGTTCGACTGGCGCGGTACCCGAAACAAGGATGCGGTCTCCCGCGCGAATGGCGCGGGAGAAGCCGATTTCAGCCTCGTAAGGTGAGGCGGACCCGGTGCGCTGGCGCGGCACCTGTTTATCCCATCGTCGGGATGACGAAGGCGTTGCCGCCGTCGGCGGAGCCGTCCGGCCAACGCTGGGTGATGGTTTTCACCTTGGTCCAGAACTTCACGCCTTCCATGCCGTGCTGGTTGGTGTCGCCGAACGCCGAGCGCTTCCAGCCGCCGAAGGTGTGGTAGGCGACCGGCACCGGGATGGGCACGTTGATGCCGACCATGCCGACGTTGACGCGCGCCGCGAATTCGCGGGCGGCGTGGCCGTTGCGCGTGAAGATGGCGACGCCGTTGCCGTACTGGTGCTGCGTGGGGAGCTGCAGCGCTTCTTCGAAGCTGTCGGCGCGGAGCATCTGCAGCACGGGGCCGAAGATTTCTTCCTGATAAGTGCGCATGTTCGTCTTCACGCGGTCGAACAGGCTTGGCCCGACAAAGAAGCCGTCCTCGTGGCCCTGCAGGCTGAAGCCGCGGCCGTCGACGACGAGCTCGGCGCCTTCATCGACGCCCATCTGGATGTAATTCTCGATCTTCGCCTTGTGCGCGGCGGTGACGACCGGGCCGTAGTGCGCCTCTGCGTCGGTGGAGACGCCGACGCGCAGCGCGGCTATTGCCGGAAGGAGCTTCTCGCGGAGGTTCGCAGCGGTCTTGTCGCCGACCGGCACTACGACCGGAAGCGCCATGCAGCGCTCGCCTGCCGAACCGAAGGCGGCGCCCGCGAGATCGTTCACCACCTGATCGAGATCGGCGTCAGGCATGACGATGCCGTGGTTCTTGGCGCCGCCCATCGCCTGTACGCGCTTACCGGCGGCCGCACCGCGCTGATAGACATAGTGCGCGATGTCCGATGAGCCGACGAAGCTGACGGCGTGGATATCGGCGTGGTCGAGGATCGCATCCACCGCGCTCTTGTCGCCGTGGACGACGTTGAGCACGCCTGCCGGAAGGCCCGCTTCCATCATCAGCTTGGCGAGCTCGATCGGCACGGAAGGGTCGCGCTCCGAGGGCTTCAGGATGAAGGCGTTGCCCACCGCGATGGCGACACCGAACATCCACATGGGGATCATCGCCGGGAAGTTGAACGGCGTGATGCCCGCGACGACACCGAGCGGCTGGCGCATCGAATAGACGTCGATACCGGGGCCGGCGCCCTGCGTGTATTCGCCCTTCAGCGCGTGCGGGATGCCGCAGGAGAACTCGATGACCTCGAGGCCGCGCTGGATGTCGCCCTTCGAATCGGCGATGACCTTGCCGTGCTCGGACGAGAGCAGCTCGGCGAGCTTGTCCATGTCGCGCTCGATCAGGCGCTTGAATTCGAACATCACGCGGGCGCGGCGCTGCGGATTGGTCGCGGCCCAACCGATCTGCGCGGCCTTCGCGACTTCAACGGCACGGGCAATCTCGGCGTCGGTCGCGAACTGGACGCGCGCCTGCACCTTGCCGGTGTTGGGGTTGAACACGTCGCCGAAGCGGCCGCTCGTGCTGCGGACGGTCTCACCGCCGATGAAAAGGTCGATTTCGCGCAAGGTGCCGGACATGCTCGTTCCCCAAGGATAGGCCGAAAGTGGCGTTGGCGCGCTTATCTGCTTTCGCCTTCCTGCGGGCAATTCCCCAGATTCGCATTACGCTGCTGCGATTTTGCAGTATGGAAGCCCGGTGAACTGGGATGACCTGCGCATTTTCCTGTGCGTCGCACGCACGCAGCGGCTGAATGCGGCGGCGCGCGAACTCGCCGTGGACGCGACGACGATCGGCCGGCGACTGGCGCGGCTGGAGCGCGATGTCGATGCGACGCTCTTCGAGCAGGGCCCGGCGGGCTATGTGTTGACGGAGCGGGGCCGCGCCCTTGTCGAACATGCCGAGGCGGCCGAGCAGGCGGCGTTGCGCTTCGGTGGCGAGGTTTCCGGCGAGGCGGGGCCGGGCGGCATGGTGCGGGTGAGCGTCGTCGAGGGCTTCGGCACGTGGATCGTGGCGCGCGCGCTTCCGGATTTCCATCGCCGCCATCCGCGCATGGTCATCGATCTCGTCGCGGGGAGCGGCGTGCTGAGCCCGTCGCGCCGCGAGGCGGACATCGCGATCATGCTCGCGCGCCCGCAGCACGGCCCGCTCGTAGCGCGCAAGCTTACCGACTACCGGCTCGGCCTCTATGCGAGCCCGGCCTACATCGAGAACGCGGGGATGCCCGCAGCGCGTGTCGACCTCCTCGATCACAGCATCGTCGGCTATGTGCCCGATCACATTTTTACGCCCGAACTCGATTATCTGGGCGAGGTGCTGCCCGGCCTCGAACCCGCCATCCGCAGCACCAGCATCAGCGCGCAGTACGAGATGGTTGCGGGCGGGGGCGGCATTGGCGTGTTGCCACGGTTCATGGCGGCGCAGGATGCACGCGTGGTGCCGGTGCTGGCGGAGGACGTGTCGATCAGGCGCAGCTTCTGGCTGGTGATGCACCGCGACATGCGCCGTTTTGCGCGCATCGCGGCATTTTCTCAGTGGATCGACGAGGTCGTGGCGCGGCGGCGGGACGTGCTGCTCTAGGCGATATGCCCTGATTGTGGGCTGTCATCCTCAAGCGCGTAGGGGATTTCGCCGAGGCCTTCGTTCGCGGGCAGCGGGAAGGTGCCGTAAGTGAGATCGAGTCCCGCGCGAAGGTCGCCGCTGGCGATCTGGAGGGCGAGGCGCTCGCTGTCGCGCTCGCGATAGTCCGCTTCGATCGCATCAATGGTCTTTTCATCCACGCCGGCGGCTTTCAGGGCGGAGCGGCCCATCTTCACCGCGCTTTCGTGGACCTCGCGAACCACGACGTCGCAATCGGCATTGGCGAGTTGCATGACGTGGCGCCTGTCGAACGCCCGGACCAGCACTTTGAGATTCGGAAAGGCGCGTCGCACGGCGCCCAGCATCTCGTTCGTCATCTGGTGGCCGTCGTTGCAGTAGACGAGAAGCTGCGCTTCCTCCGCGCCCGCGATGCGCAGTACGTCGAGGCGGGTGCCGTCGCCGTAGTAGACCTTGCGGCCGAAGCGGCCCGAAAGCTCGATCTGCCCCGGCTTGCGATCGATGAGCGTGACCGGGATGCCGCGCGCGGCGAGAAGCTGGTTCACCGTCTGGCCGAAGCGGCCGTAGCCAACGATGATCGCGGGAGCATTCTCGGCCTTCTCCGGGCCTTCGACGTCATGGTCTTCGCTTTCGCGCTCAACGAGCCTGTCGACGCCGGCGATGAGAAGCGGGGTCAGCGCCATCGAGACGGTGACGGCGGCGGCGAACAGGCTGGAGGCTTCGGAGGCCAGAAGGAGCCCGCTTTCCGCTGCCGTGAGCACGACGAAGGCGAACTCGCCGCCCTGCGCGAGATGGACGCCCGTGAGCGCTGCATCCCGCCAGTTTGAGCCGAACAGACGCGCGAGAATGGCGATCACCGCGAACTTCACGCCGAGCAGGATCGTGACGTAGAGGAGGATGCGGCCGGGCTGCTGCAGGATGATCGAGAGGTCGAGCATCATGCCCACGGCCATGAAGAACAAGCCGAGCAGGAGGCCGCGGAAGGGGTCGATGTCCGCCTCCACCTCGTGTCGGTAGGGGCTGTCCGCGAGCATCACGCCCGCGATGAAGGCGCCGAGCGCCATCGAAAGCCCGAAGCTCGCCATCAGGAAGGCGGAGCCCACGACCATCAGCAGCGCGCCGATCACGAACACCTCGCGCGTGCCCGTCTGCGCGATCAGGCGGAACAATGGATTCACGAGGAAACGACCGGCCAGCACGAGCGCGCCGATCGCGACAAGTGACTTCCAGACGAGTTCCCATCCCTCCGGTGCCTCGGCCACCGGCGTGCGGGAGAGGGCGGTCGTCACGATCAGCAGTGGGACGATCGCGAGGTCCTGCATCAGGTGGATCGAGATGATGCGTGTGCCGAGCGGCGTGTTGATCTTGCCCTGATCGCGCAGGATCTGCACGTCGAGCGCGGTGGAAGACAGCGCCAGTGCAAGGCCAATGACGAGCGCGGCCTGCCATGTGAACTCGGTCGTGACGAGCAGTGCGCCGGTGATAGCAAACCCGCAGAGCAGCACCTGCGCGCTGCCCAGCCCGAAGATGTCGTAGCGCAGATCCCATAGCCGTTTCGGGCGCAGTTCGAGTCCGATCACGAACAGCAGCAGCACGACGCCGAACTCGGCAAAGCCGAGCGTCGCCTCGGGATCGGTGACGAGGCCGAGCAGATGCGGGCCGATGATCATGCCCGCGACGAGGTAGCCGAGCACGGCGCCAAGCTTCAGCCGGTGGAACAGCGGCACCACCGCGACCGCCGCCGCAAGATACACCACACCGTCCCGAAGCAGGGTCGAATCGCCGCCAACCGCCATCAGCGCACGGCCCGATTTGCGATGCGCGGGACAGGCCGGTAGATACGAAGAGAGCGAAACGGAGGCATCGGCACCGGTTATGAAGATCGACGAGGACAGCCCACAGGTACGCTTCCCGCCGCCGTTCGTCTACGCCGGGATGCTGCTTCTGGGGCTCGGAATCGGGCGGCTGCTCGGGGATCCGCCGATCGGGCTCGACATCAAGGCGGCGAGCATTGTCGGCATGATTCTGGCCATCGCGGGGCTCGGCCTTATCTCCGCGGCACTGCTGCGATTCCGCCGCGCGGGCACGAATCCCGAGCCGTGGCGGCAGACGACGGCGTTCGTGGCGAGCGGTGTTTATCGCTGGACGCGGAACCCGATGTACCTCGGCATGGCGCTGATCTTCGCGGGCCTCGCGCTCATCTTCGACAGTCTCGCGACGCTCCTGCTGCTGCCCTTCGTGGTGATCCTGATCGACCGGCAGGTGATCGCGCGCGAGGAACGCTATCTCGAAACGAAGTTCGGCGACAACTACCGCGCTTACAAGGACAAGGTCAGCCGCTTGCTGTAACCGCCGCGACCTCCGCCGCGCTCGCGGCTGCATCGAAGGCGAGAAGGATGGAAGGGTGGCGTGCCTTGTAGGCCTGCGCCGGGCGGAAGATTTCGAGGTCCGGCCAGTTTGCCGGGACATCGGCTTCGCCCTTCAGGAACGCGGCGAGCGCGGTATGCGTGGCACGAAGTTCTGGCGCT
>JAEULI010000101.1 GCA_016793845.1 Sphingosinicella sp. | reverse complement strand
GGCACGCATTCGATCGTGAAGATGTCGCACGCGCCGCTCAGCGTCAGGCCCGGGAAGGTCACGAACTCGCCGATGCCGGGATTGATGTTGATGCTGATCGCCGGGCTGCCGTCGCGCGGCAGCATCGGCTTCACATAGGTCAGTGCCAGCACGCGCATCGGCTGCGTGTAGGGCGAGCGCGACAGATCGCGCGCGAACAGTTGCCCGATCGGTCCCTTGCCGGACGCGACGACGACGAGGTCGTGCGCCAGCGTGAGCGCCTCCAGCGTTTCGATGTCGGCATCTTCGTAACGCAGCGTGCCGCCCAGCACCTCGAAATGCGCCATCCAGCGCGGCATCTTCACGCGCTGGTCGATCGACTGGCCCGGAACGTCCATGGCGCCTTCCCAGCGCAGCATCCGGCTGCCCTCGCCGTCACCGATCCACATCGAGGCGGCGCCGTACTGCGGGCTGCCGTGCTCCCAGAAATCGATGCCGAGTTCGCGTTCGAGCGCCAGCGCCATGCCGTACATCGACTGGCTCGACGTGACAGTGCCGTCCGCGATCTGCTGACCCGTGCGGTTGGACAGCACCGTCACCTCGTGGCCGCCGTGCAGCAGCCCGATCGCAAGGTGCAATCCACCCTGCCCCGCGCCCACGATCGCGATCCTCGCCATAGTCCCTCCCGACATCCCGAATTGGCCGATGCGGAAAGACTAGAAACATGGCGGCCGCCCACAATCCGCTGGCGGCAACGACTATCCGGTGCGTGCAAGCGGCGCTGTGAGCGTCAGTTCATCCGGCCGGTGCGGTGGCGGCGCAGAGTATCGCGCGGGGTTTCGCCGAAGCGCTCGCGGTACTGCGCGGCGAAGCGGCCGAGATGCTCGAAGCCCCAGCCGAGCGCGATGCGCGTGACGTTGGCATCGGCGCCGCCCTCCATCAGGTCGCGGCGCACGCGGTCCATGCGGATGTCGCGCAGCAGTTGCAGCGGCGCGATGCCGAGCGTGCGCTTGAACTGATGGTAGATCGTCCGCACCGGTGCGCCCGCGACATCGGCCAGCATCGCCATGTCGATCGGTTCGTCGGCGTGGGTGGCGAGATAGTCGCGCACGCGCGTGACGAGGCGCGGTTCGGTGCCGTCGATCGCGCCTGCGAACTCCTCGGAACGGTCGTGCGGCTGCGTGAACAGCAGCGTGCTCATCAGGCTATTTTCGAGGTGCGCGGCGAGCAGCGGCGGCAGTGCCGCGCCGCCAAGCTGGCTCGCGCAACGCAGGCCCGATTTGATCTGGTCGAGCAGCATCTGGCCCGCGATGCCCGAAAGGTCCATCTCCGGGCGCAGGTACAGCGGCTCGCGCTGCGGGCGCCCGACGCAGCCTTCCACGAAGCGCTCGAAGCGCGTGCGGTCGTAGCGCAGCACCACCTTCGTGCAGGCCGCGTCCCAGTGCATCCTGAGCGGCGCGGCGGGGTGCTGCACCGAGGCGCACCCGGGCACGATCACCGCGTCATCGCGCCCGAAGCTGATGCGCGCCTTGCCGCGTGTCGGGATCTGCACGAGGTAGAAGTCCTGAAGCACGCCCGGTTCCACGATCACGTCGGCGCCGTAGCGCATGATTGCGAGCGCGACGCCGCCGAGGCGGATGTGATCCAGCTCGGCGTCCAGCGGCTGCGCGCGGTTCAACACACTTAGGCTGTGCCCGCAGAACACGTCAGCCACGTGCGATTGCACCTCGTCCCGGTCTGTGGAAGCGAAGCGGCTATGGGCGGCGAGCGGGCTCATCTCGCACAGCGCGAGCAGCCCCGGATCAGGTGACGCTGTCATCGGCGGACTTTCGGCGATGTCGATCCGCGCCCTCCACGCGGACGCCGCAGCTTATTGAAGAGCGCTTCCCTCCGTCAATCGCACGGCGGTCTTGCGCGGAGCGGACAATCGGCGTCGCCGCCCGGATAGCGGCCCCGATTCTCACGATCTACGAATCGCGGCCCAGTGATCAGGTGAGGACGGACATGCAGACAGACGATTTCCGCCGGGGAATGCGCCGGCTCGCCGGAGCCGTGACGATCGTGACGGCGGGCAAGGGCGAGGACGCGGGCGGCCTTACCGCCACGGCGGTCTGCTCGCTGACGGCAGAGCCGCCGCGCCTCCTCGCCTGTCTCAACAGCGGCGGTGTCACGTTCGACATCCTGCGCCGGCATGGCCGTTTCTGCGTCAACCTCGTCGGCAGCGGCGACCGCGCCGCCGCCGAGGTGTTCGCGGGTATCGGCGCCGCGCCGGGCGAGGACCGCTTCGCCGCCGGAGCATGGGTCCGCGCGGAAGACCGCGCGCCGCGCCTCGCATCGGCGCTCGCTGCGTTCGAATGCAGCGTCCACAGCATCACAATGCTCGCCACGCACGGCCTCGTCATCGGCGATGTGGATGCCGTCCACATCGCGGGCGCCGACGATCCACTGCTCTACCACGAGGGCCGCTTCGCGCGCCTCGCCCTACCCGGCAGCGCCTGAGACCTCCGCGCCCGGCGACAATCGGGATTGACGCAGGCCCACCCCGGACGGGAGGATGGGCCCTCCATGATCAATTTGCGTCACATCGAGATTTTCCACGCTGTCTACAGCAATGGCTCCGTCAGTGCCGCGGCGCGCGCGCTCAACGTCTCGCAGCCGTCGGTCACGAAGGTGCTGCGCCATGCCGAGACGCTGCTCGGCTTCCCGCTGTTCGAGCGCGCCAAAAGTGGCCTGGTGCCGACCGAAGACGCGCACACGCTGTTCGCCGAAGTCGCCGAGATCCAGACGCGCGTCTATTCGCTGCGGCAGGCGAGCCAAAACCTGCGGCATGGGCGCGGCGGCACGCTGCGCGTCTCCGCCCTCCCCTCGCTCAGCCTCAGCGCGCTGCCGGACGCTGTCGCCCGCTTTCTCCGCGATCACGAGGGCGTCAGCTTCGACCTGCAGACGGTCCATCACGACGACATGGTCCGCAAGCTCTACGAACGCGAGACGGACATCGTCGTCAGCTACGAGGTGCCGCCCGCCGCGCCCGTCTCGCACCGCTGGCTGGGCGAGGGCGAACTCGTCGTGCTCTACCGCGAGGCGGACATGCCGGACGCGCCGCCGCGCATCCCGCTCGAGATGCTGCGGGACCGGCCGTTCATCAGCCCGATCCAGAGCGGCCCCATCGGCCGACTCCTCTCCTCCGAACTCCAGCGCGTGGGCGTCGAACTGAACGAGATCGTCTCGGCGCGAACCTTCTACATCGCCTCCGCACTGGTGAAGGCGGGCGTTGGCATGACGATCGTCGATAATTTCACGGCGGAAGCCGCCAGGGCGCCGGGCCTCGCCTTCCGTCCGATACAGCCGCCGCTGGCTTTCGACATCCACGCCGTCCACCTGCAGAATCGACCTCCGTCCGGCCTTGCGACGGCGTTTCTGAAGGTACTGAGCGAGGTCATCGAGGCCCTATAGACCCGCGTTATAGGGGAGAGGGCGCTTGATATGAAGCCGGGCGCCCTCCCCGCGTCTATCGCATCCGGGCAACACATTTCACAGCAAAAGGTGCGCGATGATCCCCAGTCCCTATTTCCTCTATCTCGGCCATTCGAACGACGAGATCGGGATCAAGACATCGCGCGGGCTCGCAGTTTTCCGCGGCGAAGACTGCGTCGGCGAGTTTCGCCACGATGATTGCGGCCTCACGCTCGGCCTCCCCCGCCTGACCATCGAAGAGGCCGTCGCGGCGGGCGCGAAGACGCTCGTGCTCGGTATCGCGAATGCGGGCGGCACACTCGGCGAGGATCTGGTGCAGGATGCGCTCGCCGCAATCGAAGCGGGCCTCAACATCGCGTCCGGCCTCCACCAGCGCCTGCGCGATGAGCCGCGTCTCGTTGCCGCCGCGCAGGCGAAGGGGCTTTCGCTGTTCGACGTCCGCGACCCCGCCCCCGACCTCCCCGTCGGCAACGGCGCGCGCCGCGCGGGCAAGCGCCTGCTCACCGTCGGCACGGATTGCTCGGTGGGCAAGATGTACACGACACTCCACCTCGCACGCGCACTGCAGGCGCGCAGCGTCCCCGCCGATTTCCGCGCAACCGGCCAGACCGGCATCCTCATCGCGGGCGACGGCGTTCCGCTCGATGCCGTGGTGGCGGACTTCATCTCGGGCGCGATCGAGCACATCTCACCCGCGCGCCACGACGGCGGCTGGGATCTCATCGAGGGTCAGGGATCGCTGTTCCACCCCTCGTTCGCGGGCGTCACCACCGGGCTGCTGCACGGCGCGCAGCCCGATGCGCTCGTGCTCTGCCACGAGCCGAATCGCCCGCACATGCGCGGCCTGCCGCACTATCAGCTCCCGAGCCTCGGCGAGTGCCTCGAAGCGAACCTCCGCACCGCACGCCTTACCAACCCCGACGTGAAAGCCGTGGGCGTCGCGCTCAACACCTCGAAGATGACGCCAGAGGCGGCTGCGAAGCTTTGCGCCGAAACGTCGGACGCTTTCGGCTTGCCTTGCGTCGATCCGGTCACCATGGGCGTGGAACCCATCATCGACCGGATACTCACATGCGAAGCCTGATCGCCCGCAGCGACAATTTCCCGCTCGTCACCCCGTTCCGCATCTCGCGCGGGGTGAAGACCGCCGCCGACGTCGTCACCGTGGAAATCGCCGCCGAAGGCCACGTCGGGCGCGGCGAGGGCGTGCCCTATCCGCGCTACGGCGAGACGATCGAAGGCGCGCTCGCCGCGATCGAAAGCGTTCGCAGCGCGATCGAAGCCGGTGCGGACCGCGCGGAAATCAATGCGCTGATGCCGCCGTCCGCCGCCCGCAACGCCGTCGATTGCGCGCTCTGGGATCTTGAAGCCCGGCGCGCCGGAAAAAGCGTCACCGCGCTCATCGGCCGCGCGCCGGTCGGCCCGACGCCGACCGCGCTCACGGTCGGCCTCGATACGCCCGAAGCCATGGGCGCCGCCGCGCTGAAGCTCGCAGACGTTCCGCTCGTCAAGGTGAAGGTCGATCGCAGCGACCCCGCCGCGCAGATCAGGGCCGTGCGCGCCGCAGCGCCGAAACCGAAGCTCATCGTCGACCCGAACGAGAGCTGGACGATCGCCGAGGTGCAGGGCCTTCAATCACTGCTCGTCGACCTTCGCGTCGATCTGCTGGAGCAACCCCTTCCTGCCGCCGAAGACGCCGCGCTCGAAGGCTTCCGCTCGGCGGTGCCGATCGCGGCGGACGAATCCGCGCACGTCGCCGGGGATCTCGACGCGCTCATGCAGAAATACCAGGTCATCAACATCAAGCTCGACAAGACCGGCGGGCTCACCGCCGCGCTCGAACTCGCCCATGCCGCGCGCGCAAAGGGCATGGGGCTGATGACGGGCTGCATGATCTGCTCTTCGCTCAGCATTGCGCCCGCGCTCATCATCGCGGCAGACGCGGCGTTCACCGATCTCGACGGCCCGGTCTGGCTCGCGAATGACCGCGCGGGCGGCGTCATCTGCACGAACGGAATTCTCGCACCGCCCTCTCCTGCGCTATGGGGTGGTGCATAGCCTCTCGTTATATGTATACAAACGCATACAATCGCCTGCCCGCTTTTCTTTCCCATGCTGCACCTGCACATTTGGATCAGCGGATAGGGAACGCAAGCGAGGGGGCGCGATGGGTGTTCGGGGGCTGAAACGCAGGGTGTGTGCGGCGATGGCCGCCACTGCGCTCACGGCAACGCCGCTCCTTGCAGCCTCCGCCGCCGAAGCCGATCTCGTTCTCAAAGGCGGCACGATCTATACCGGCGCGGCTGCGGCCTTCATCGGTGATGTCGCGATCACCGGCGACCGCATCTCCTACGTCGGCAAAAAGGTGCCCGGCGGCGCAAGGCGCGTGATCGACGCAAAGGGCCTGATCGTCGCCCCGGGATTCATCGACACACATACGCACGTGGACAGCATGATCACCGGCGATGATGCCACCGAGCGGCTCGTTCTGCCGTTCCTGATGCAGGGCGTCACCACGGCGTTCATCGGCAACGACGGTTACGGCGATCCGGACACGGCGAAGGTTCTAGGTAGTGCGGCGGTGCGGCCGGTCGGCATCAACTACGCCGCGTACGTGGGCTTCGGTGCCGTGCGCACGAAGATCGTTGGTCAGGACGACCGCGCGCCGACGGCAGCCGAGCTTTCCGAAATGAAGGCGCTCGTCGCCTCGGCAATGTGCGATGGCGCGCTCGGTTTCTCGACCGGCCTCTTCTACGCGCCGCAGAGCTTCGCGAAGCCGGACGAAGTCGTCGCACTCGCGAAGGAAGCGGCCGTTCGCGGCGGTATCTACGACAGCCACATCCGCGACGAATCGAGCTATACGATCGGGCTTTCCGCCGCGATCGACGAAGCCATGACCGTGGGCCGCGAGGCGGGATTGCCCGCACACATTGCGCACATCAAGGCGCTCGGTGTCGATGTGCATGGTCAGGCGCCCGCGATCATCGCGAAGATCGAGGCCGCGCGCGCCGCCGGACAAATTGTTCACGCCGATCAGTATCCGTGGTCGGCATCCGGCACCGGGCTTTCGGCATCGCTGCTGCCGCGCTGGGCGGAGGATGGCGGGCGCAACGCGATGCTGAAGCGCTTCGACGCACCCGAAACGCTGGCCCACCTCCGCCCCGAAATGCGCGAGAACCTGCGGCGGCGCGGAGGTGCCGCCTCGCTGCTCATCACCTCCGGGCCGGACGATCTCGTCGGCAAGACGCTCGAAGCGATCGCGAAGGAAAGCGGCGCGGAACCTATCGACGCCGCCATCGCCATCCTGCGTCGCGCGCCGGTGGGCGTCGCCTCGTTCAACCAGAGCGAGGCCGATATCGCCGCCTTCATGAAGCTGCCGTGGGTGATGACGAGCTCGGACGGCTCGATCGGCCACCCGCGCCTTTACGGCTCCTATGCACGGAAATACGAGACCTACGTGAAGATGAACAAAGTCATCCCGCTCAGGGACTTCATCGAACGCAGCACCGCCCTGCCTGCCGACGCATTCTCGCTGCAGGACCGCGGCACGCTGAAGCCCGGCGCGTTCGCCGACGTGATCGCTTTCGACCCCGCGACTTATGCGCCCCGTGCCGATTTCGCGCAGCCCGCACTGTTCGCGAAGGGCGTTCGCACCGTCATCGTCAACGGCAAGGTCGCGGTGGAGGACGGCGCACCCACGGGCGTCGCCGCGGGCCGGGGATTGCCGCGCACGCCCAAAGCCGGAGCCTGCTCATGACGCTCATCCGCGCATGGTTCGGCATCGCGCTGTGGAAGCGGGTGCTCGGCGGCCTCGCACTTGGCGTCGTCTTCGGCCTGCTGTGGCCCGCAGCGACGGATTCGGTCGCGATCCTGGGCGACCTCTTCATCCGCCTCATTCGGATGCTCGTCGTCCCGATCGTGTTCGTCACGATTGCCTCGGGCGTGTCCTCGCTCGGCGACCCGAAGCGGCTCGGCTCGGTCGGCGGGCGGACGATCGGCCTGTTCGCGGTGCTGACCGGCATCGGCGTTGCGATCGGTATGGTTCTCGCGCTCATCGTGGAGCCGGGGATCGGCGCCGATCTCGGCAGTGCTGAGCCTCGTCCGCTCGGCGATCCGAAGTCGACCTACGATCAGCTCGTCGGCATCGTTCCCACCAACGTGTTCGAAGCGCTGGTGGCGGGCGACATGCTGGCGATCATCTTCTTCTCGCTCATGCTCGGCATCGCCACGATCCTGGCGGGCGACGCCGGAAAGCCGGTGGCGTCGCTGCTGCAATCAGCCGCGAGCGTGCTGTTCCAGATGATCCGCGTGATCATGGAAACGACGCCCTTCGGCGTCTTCGCGCTGACGGCGGGCGCCATTGCGGCGAACGGCCTTGCCGTCTTCACCAACATCGGCCTGCTCGCGCTCTGCGTCGCGCTCGGAGCGCTCTTTCAGATGGGGGTCGTGCACAGCCTGATCGTGCGGAGCATCGCGCGCGTGCCGCTGCCGTTTTTCTTCCGCGGCATCATCGATGCGCTCGCGGTTGCCTTCTCGACCGCCTCGTCGTCGGCAACGTTGCCGGTGTCGCTGCGCGTCGCGCGCGAGAATCTCGGCGTGCCCACGCCCATCGCCTCGACAGTGCTGCCGATCGGCGCTGCCATCGGGAAGGACGGCACGGCGATGTATGTCGGCCTGCTCAGCCTGTTCAGCCTTCAGGCGCTCGGCATCACGCCCAGTGCGGACATGCTGGTTATCATCTTCCTCACGGCCGCGCTTGCCGCGTTCGGCACCGCGCCGATCCCGTCCGCCTCGCTGTTCATGCTCGCCGCAGTGCTGAACGCCGTCGGCGTCACCACGGAGCAGGCCGCGCTCATCGTCGGGTTCATCCTGCCGTTCGACCGCCTGCTCGACATGATGCGCACGGTGCCGAGCGCCTGCGCCAACCTCGCCGCCGCGACCACGGTCGCGCACTGGGAAGGTGAGCTCGGCAGCACGTCGCCCGCGCGGGACGCCGTCTAGGTTTCAGGCATTCAGCCAGCGGAACGGTAGCGGCGCCTCGCGGAAGGCGAAGCGGTCGAGGTGGCTTGCCAGCACGTCCTTCATTCGTTCGAGAACGGCGGGATCGTCGGCATCGAGAACCACGGCGAGCGCTTCCGGTTCGGCGGTCATGATGACCGTCGCTTCGGGGAACTTGATCCGGCCCTGCGCCTTGTCGAACGTCACGTCGAACTTGTGGCTCCAGTGCTTGCAGAGCTGCTGCATGTAGCGGCTGCCGTTCGTCGTCGGAACGGCGGCGGTTGCGGTCGCCATGCTCAGAGCCTTTCGATCTTGTGCGCGGCTTCGTCGATGATGCGGGCAGCTTCGAGCATCGCCTCGCGGTCGGCACCGCGGTCCCACATGCGGCCTTTGAGGACGGAGCCGAGATTCATCATCGCGCGCCACACCGGCGCGGCATCGGCGCGGGTGTTGGCCTCGCCCGCCGCATCCAGCCGTTCGAGGAGGCCGTTCAGTTCCTCGCGGCGCTCGTCGAGGTGCGCCTTGCCTTTAGGCGTGATCGCATATTGCTTGCGGCTGCCGTCGGCGCGCTCTTCGGCGAGTTCCATGTCGGCGAGCAGCGTCAGCGTCGGATAGACGACGCCGGGGCTCGGTGCATAGGCGCCGCCGGTGCGGGCCTCGATCGCCTCGATCATCGCGTAGCCGTGGAGCGGCGATTCCTCGATCAGCGACAGCAGCAGCAGTTGCAGCTCGCCCGCGCCGAGTCGGCGGCGGCGATGGCCGCGTCCGTGATCGTCGCCTTCCATTGCGGCGCCGAGGCCGGCGAGGGCTTCGGCGAAGCCGCCCCAACCGCGACGACCGCGCCACCGCGGGTGGTGGCCATGTCTGTGTTCTCTCATATCTTCGATACCTTTCGACTCATTAGATTGACTCTAAGATATATCTTAATGCATCGAATGCAAGATGCTTTTGCGCGGTGCCCGAGATGGCTAAAGTCCGCGCCTCATGCCTGATCTCTTCGCCAAGGATTCTCAAAAACCCGACGCGCGACCCGCCGCCGACGCGCCGCTTGCAGAGCGGCTGCGGCCGCGTGCTCTGGATGAAGTCGTGGGGCAGGAACACCTGACCGGCCCCGAGGGCGCGATCGGGCGGATGGTGGCTGCGGGGAAGCTTTCGAGCATCATCTTCTGGGGGCCGCCCGGCACCGGCAAGACGACGATCGCGCGCCTGCTGGCCGACGCGGTGGGTTTGCGGTTCGTGCAGATCTCGGCGGTGTTCTCGGGCGTCGCCGATCTTAAGAAGGCGTTCGCCGAGGCGCGCGAGTACGCGAAGATCGGGCAGAAGACGCTGCTGTTCGTGGACGAGATTCACCGCTTCAACCGCGCGCAGCAGGACGGTTTCCTGCCCTTCGTGGAGGACGGCACGGTGACGCTGGTCGGCGCCACCACCGAGAACCCCAGCTTCGAACTCAACGCCGCGCTGCTTTCGCGCTGCCAGGTGCTGCTCGTCCACCGGCTCAATGAAGCGGCGCTCGAAGAGCTGCTGAAACGCTCGGAAGCCGATTTCGGCCGCCCCCTGCCCCTCACACCCGAGGCGCGCGAGGCACTCCTCCATTCGACGGACGGCGACGGGCGCTTCCTGCTGAACCAGATCGAAACGCTGATGTCGGTGCACCTCGACGCGCCGCTTGATCCCGCGGGCCTGCGCGACCTGCTGCACCGCCGGGTCGCCGTGTACGACAAGGACCGCGAGGGGCATTACAACCTCATCTCGGCGCTGCACAAATCGATGCGCGGCTCCGATCCGCAGGCGGCGCTCTATTACCTCGCGCGGATGCTGACGGCGGGCGAGGAACCGCTCTACGTGCTGCGCCGCATCACCCGCTTCGCGAGCGAGGACATCGGCCTTGCCGATCCGCAGGCGCTCATCCAGTGCATGGCCGCGAAGGACGCTTACGACTTCCTCGGCTCCCCCGAAGGCGAACTCGCGATCGTGCAGGCCTGCCTCTACTGCGCGACCGCGCCCAAATCGAACGCCGCCTACGTGGCGCAGAAGGCGGCGTGGCGCAGCGCACGCGAAACAGGATCGCTGATGCCGCCCGCGAACATCCTGAACGCGCCGACCAAGCTGATGAAGGAGATCGGCTACGGCAAAGGCTACGCCTACGACCACGATGCCGAAGGCGGCTTTTCGGGCGACAATTACTGGCCCGAAGAGATGCAGCCCGAAACCTATTACCGCCCCACCGAACGGGGCTTCGAGAAACGCGTCAGCGAGCGGCTGGCCTGGTGGGAGGAACGCCGTGAACGCCGGAAATAGCCTTGTCGCAGCCCTGATGCTGCTGAGCAGCGCGGCGGTTGCGGCGGATGCCGACCCCTACACGCGCGCGCTCGCCGCCGGATACAAGGCACAGTTCGTTTGCAGCGGCGTGTTCAGCGCCGGGCGCACGCCCGAGGCGATCGACCGGTACGAACTTGCCGGCACGCAGGAGAATGTCGCGCCGCTGCTCGCCGGGCTCGAAGCCCGCATCGACGAGACGGCGAAAACCGTTTCCGTGACGTTCGATCCCGCCCTACCGCCACGCGTCGCGGCGTGGCGCCCGTGGCTCGGCTGCACCGGCCTTCCCATCGGGGCGACAGCCGCAAACCTGCCGACACTTTCCGTGTCCCCGCCGCAGTTCATCCGCGCACCCGATTGGCCCTATGGCGATGTCGGCGCCGAGGCGAAGCCGAAGGGCAACGCCAAGGCACTTGCCGTCGCTATCGATGAGGCGTTCACAACATCGAGCACGACCGGCGTCGTCATCGTGCAGCGCGGCCGCATCGTCGCCGAGAGGTACGCCGAAGGCTTCGGACAGCATGTGCCGCAACGCACATGGTCCGCCGCCAAGAGCATGACCGGAACGCTGATCGGTGTTGCCGCGCACAAGGGGTTGATCGACCCCGCGAAGCCCGCGCCCGTTCCCGAATGGCAGGCGCCCGGCGATCCGCGCGCCGCGATCACCACGGACAATCTGCTGCGCATGGCCTCCGGCCTCCACAGCGATTTCGCGGGCAACCGCACCGATGCGATCTATTTCGGCGGCACCCACGTCGGCGAGAATGTGCCGGGGCAGGCGCTGGAGGCAAAGCCGGGCACGCGCTTCCGCTACGCCAACAACGACACGCTGCTCGCCGCCTATGGCCTTCGCGCCGCGATCGGGGACGATGCGAAATCGAGCGCCTTCCCGTTCACCGAGCTGTTCTGGAAAATCGGCATGACGCACACGTTCGCGGAAACCGACTGGCGCGGCAATTTCATCCTCTCCTCGCAGGTCTGGTCGACGGCGCGCGATTTCGCGCGGCTCGGCCTCCTCTATCTGAACGACGGCGTGTGGAACGGCGAGCGCCTGCTGCCCGAGGGCTGGGTTCGCTATGTGAGCACACCTTCCGGACCGCAGCCTGCCGAAAACGATGTCGGCTACGGTGCGAGCTTCTGGCTGATGAACACGCGGGACGATATTCCGAAGGACACCTTCGGCGCCTTCGGCAACCGCGGCCAGTTCATCGTGATCGTGCCGAGCCGCAACATCGTGATCGTGCGCCGCGGCGAGGATCACGCGGGCACGCGCTTCGACATCGCGGGCTTTGTCGCATCCGTACTGAAAACGCTGAAATGAGCCTCGACTGGGACAGCGTCGTCGCCTTCGCGCTGACGTTGCCCGGCGCGGAACTTTCCACGAGCTACGGCCAGCCCGCCGTGAAGGTGAACGGCCGCGCGTTCGTGAATACGGGACACGAGCCGGGTTCCTTCTGCCTGCAGATCGACATGGACACGGTGCTGATGCTGAAGGACACCGAGCCCGCAACCTATTGGCAATCGCCGCACTATGAAGGCTGGCCTGCCGTCCTCGTCCGCTACAGCACCAATGACCCCAAGCGCGTGTACGCCATGATCGAACGCGCCCACGCATGGCAGACGGGCAGGCCCAGACCACGCAGCAGGAAAAAGGCTTGAGCCGTTTCGCGCGTTTCGCCGCGATCGACTGGTCCGGCGCGAAGGGCAGCCGCCACAAGGGCATCGCGGTCGGCATCGCCGAGACGGGCGACACACCGCCCCGGCTTGTGAAGCCCGGCCATGTCTGGTCCCGCACGGAGGTACTGGACTGGATCGCGGCGCTTGCCGACGGTCCGCCGACGCTCGTGGGGATGGATTTCAGTTTCGCGCCGCCGTTCGTCGCGCGCGGCGCCTATCTGCCGGGAGATAGCGCGCCGGACGACGCACGGAGCTTCTGGGCCTTCGTGGACGCCGCCTGCGCCGATGAAGACCTTGGCGCCGCATCCTTCCTCGAACGCAGCTTCCGGCGGCATTTCTACTTCGGCAAGGCGGATGGCACGAAGGCGGACTTCATGCACCTGCGCGCCTGCGAGGCTGCGTTCAACGCCAGCGGCGGCGGCAAGCCTTCCACCGTGTTCGACGCGATCGGCGCGGCGCAGGTGGCGAAGGCGAGCTTCGCGGGGATGCGGCTGCTGCATCATCTCGCCGGGCGCGTACCGGTGTGGCCGTTCGATCTGCCGCCCGCTCAAGGCTCGCTGCTCGTCGAGATTTATTGCCGCGCTTTCATCCGCCTTTCCGGCGGGCGCGGGCTCAAGCTGCGCAGCCTTGCCGATCTCAACACGGCACTTGCCGGGCTCGGCGCGCGCGCGGTGCGCAGCCGCACGCCGCTGAACGACAATCAGACCGATGTTCTCGTGGCGGCCGCGGGTTTGCGGCGCATCGCGGAAAGTCGCGAATACTGGGCTCCGGCCGGTCTCGACGAGCGCCTTGCGCGCACCGAAGGCTGGACGTTCGGCGTGCGCTGAGCCATGACACCGCCGATGACCGGACATTTTCTCCTCGTGGGTGCGGGCGGCGCCGTGGGCGCGATGCTGCGGCACGGCGTCGGCTTGGCCTCGCTGCGCCTCTTTGGCCCGAACTTCCCGTGGGGCACGCTGATCGTGAACGTGGTCGGCGGGCTGCTGATGGGGCTGCTTGTCGGCATCTTCGCGGCACGGGGCGGCAGCGAGCCGCTGCGGCTGTTGCTGGGCGTCGGCGTGCTCGGCGGATTCACCACCTTCTCGGCCTTCTCGCTCGACGTGGTCACGCTTGCCGGACGCGGCGCGATGCTGACGGCGGCCGGATACACGCTGCTCTCTGTGGTAGCCTCGATCGCCGCGCTCTATCTCGGCAAGGCTCTCGTATGAGTGAGGACGGCGTTCGCCAATTCACCGTCGGCGAGGACGACGACGGCATCCGGCTCGACCGCTGGTTCAAGCGGCACCTGCCCGACACCAGCTTCACCACGGTCGCCAAGTGGGCGCGCACCGGCCAGCTGCGGCTGGACGGCAAGCGCGCGCAGCCGGGCGATCGCATCGAAACCGGCCAGAGCATCCGCGTGCCCCCGGCCGAGGTCGTGGCGCCGACAATCATGTCCGTGAAGAAGCCGGAACGCCGGATGCTGACGGACGACCAGATCGAGTTCGCACAGAGCCTCGTCATCTACCGCGACGAGTATGCGATCGTGATCAACAAGCCCGCGGGCCTCGCCACGCAGGGCGGCACGAAGATGACCGAGCATGTCGACGGTCTGCTCGATGCGCTGATGTTCGATCGCACCGACCGGCCGAAGCTTGTCCACCGGCTCGACAAGGATACGAGCGGCGTGCTCCTCCTTGCGCGGACAGCGCGCGCGGCGGCGCATTTCTCGAAGGCGTTCGCAGGCCGCACCGCGAAGAAGCTCTACTGGGCGATCGTGATGGGCGTGCCCGATATCCGCGACGGTATGATCGACCTGCCCATCAGCAAGCAGCCGGGCACCG
>JAEULI010000146.1 GCA_016793845.1 Sphingosinicella sp. | reverse complement strand
GATATCGATCTGCCGCCGCTCGGCGACGGGCAGGTGCTCGTCGAGAACCTCTATATGTCGGTCGATCCCTACATGCGGCGCAGCATGGATGCGGAAGCGAAGGATTTGGAGCCGTGGCCCATTGGCGGCCCCCTCAACGGCCCGAGCATCGGCCGCGTGCTTGCATCGCGCCACGCGGGTTTCGTGTCCGGCAACATCGTGGAAAGCATGTCGGGCTGGCAGGCACATTTCATCTCGAACGGCGAGCCGTTCGTGCCCTATCTCTCGTCCGACACCGCCATCGCACGGCGGCGTGTGGGCGGCGGCGTGGAGCCGCGGGATTATCTCGGCCTCCTCGGTATCGCGAGCCAGACCGGCTATTTCGCGCTCACCTGCGCCGCGACGATGCGCGCGGGGCAAACGGTCGTCATTTCAAGCGGCGCGGGCACGGTGGGATCGGTTGCCTGCCAGATCGCGAAGCTGAACGGAATGCGCGTCGTCACATCTGCCGGCAGCGCGGACAAGATTCGCTGGCTTCTGGACGAGATCGGTGTCGATGCCGCGCTCGATTATAAATCGCCTGGCTTCGCGGCCGAACTCCGGGCCGCCTGCCCGGACGGCATCGACCTGCTGCTCGAAAATGCGAGCCCCGAGCATTTCTCCGCCTGCCTGCCGCTGATGAACACGAACGCCCTGATGCTCATCGCGGGCTTCATCAGCATCTACACAGGCGACGGGAAGGCGCGCATCGAGAACTTCGAATATGTCCTCGATCGCTTCCTCACCATCAAGTGCTTCGCGTTCATGGAGTATCTGGACGCCTTCGACCGCTTCGTGACGGACATGACCGCGTGGCGCCGAGACGGGCACATCCACTTCAGGGAGCGGATTTACGACGGCCTCGAGCGCGCGCCTGAGGCGCTGTGTGCGCTTTTCGACGGCACCGTCACCGGCAAGCCGCTCGTACGGATCGCGGGCTAGCGGACGATGGCGAATATGCCTGCCCTCGATAGATTGAAGGCCGCCGTATTCGCGGACTACAGCGCACGCACACCGAAATCGCGCACGCTTTGGGAACGGGGGAAAGCTGTTCTTCCCGGCGGCGTTTCGGGAAACCTGCGCTATTTCGCGCCCTATCCGCTCTATATGGCGACGGGCTCGGGTAGCCGCACAATCGATGTCGACGGCAATGCCTACATCGACTGCTTTTCGTGCAACGGGCCATTGATGCTCGGGCATCGTCCGGCGGCCGTTCTGGAAGAGATCGAGCGGCATCGCGACATGGGGCCGCTCATCCTCAATCCGGCGCTTCTCGTGGAATGCGCGGAATTGCTCGCAGCGATCGTACCGTGCACGGAAAGAGTGCGCTTCCTGAACAGCGGGACGGAGGCGGTGCTCTCGGCGGTGCGCTATGCACGCGCCTTCACCGGGCGCGACAAGGTGGTGAAGTTCCTTGGCCACTATCACGGCCAGTCGGATGCATTCCTTGTCGGGCTGACACCCGATCGACGTCCCTTCGGCGCAGGCGTCCCCGCCTCGACGCAGCAGGATATACTGACGCTGCCGTTCAATGACATCGCCGCCTTCGAAGCATTGATGGCGGAGCGCAGCGACATTGCCGCCGTCCTGCTCGATCCCGCAATGCACTCGGGCGGCTTGTGGGGCGCGTCATCCGATTTCCTGCACGTGGTCCGCCGCGAAACGGCCGCGCGCGGTATCATCCTGATCTTCGACGAGGTCATCACCGGTTTCCGCCTCGGCCTCGCAGGCGCGCAGGGATATTACGGCGTAACGCCGGACCTTGCGACCTTCGCCAAGGCGCTCGCGGCGGGCGAAAAGCTGGGCGCGGTCGTCGGGCGCGCCGACGTGATGGCCGTCACCGACCCGCTTGCCGCCGCCGACATTCCGCGCGCCTTTCAGTCAGGCACCGGCAACGATGGCACGGCCGCCCTCGCCGCCGCGATCGGCGCGATGACCGAATACCGGCGGCAGGATGCCGAGGGCGGATACTCGGCACTCGATACAGCGGCGGCGGAATGCGCGGCCATGCTCGTCTCGGCCTTTGCCGCGCACGGGATTCCGCTTCACATCAACCGGATGGCATCGATGATGCAGCTTTTCATCACCGATGCACCCGCGAGCTTCGCGCGCTACGCAGAGCTTCGCACCGATCTCATCGAGCTGTTCTATCTCGCGCTCATCAACCACGGCGTGATGCTCAGCCTGCCGACCTCCAATCACGTCTATTTCTCCTTCGCGCATCAGGCGGCGGACTTCGCCGCGATCGCGGAGGCTGTGACCACTGTTCTTCAAACCTATCCCTTCGCCGAAGCCTATCAGGAGCTGGCATGATGCACACGACAACGCAGGAACTCGATCGGCTGTTCGCAGCCCAGAAGGCGGCGTTCGGCCGCAACACGATGCCGACGCTCGACGAGCGTCTCGATCGTCTTCGCCGTCTGGAGGCTGCGATGGTGCACAACCGCAAGGGGTTTCAGGAAAGCCTCGCCGCCGATTTCGGATCGCACTCGCCGATGGTGACCGACCTTTTCGAAACCGGCGGCGTGCTCGGGCGCAACCGCTACATCCAGACGCAGCTCGCCGAATGGATGCAGCCGTCGGAACGGCCGCTCAACGCCTACGTGCACGGCCAATCGAGCGCCCGCGTCATCCGCCAGCCCAAGGGCGTGATTGGCAATCTCGCGCCGTGGAACTTCCCGATCGAATGCGCGCTCGTGATGGTGAACGACATGCTGGCGGCAGGCAACCGCGTGATCGTCAAGGCGTCCGAGCAGACCGAGGCGACGAGCAACCTCCTTCGCCGGGCGATCGCAGAGGCGTTCGACGAGAGCGAACTCGCGGTGGTGTGCGGCGAGGATATCGCATTCGCCGAGTATTTCTGCACGCTGCCCTGGGATCACCTCACCTACACGGGCGGCGGCAAGATCGGCCGAAACGTGCTGAGGCTGGCGGCAGAGCGGCTGACGCCGGTGACGCTGGAACTCGGCGGCAAGAACCCCACCGTCTTTTCCGAATCCGGGGTCAGCGCCGACCTTGTCGAGCGTTTCCTTTACAACCGCGTGTTCAAGGGCGGGCAAGTTTGCACGTCACCCGACTACGCCTTCGTTCCCGCGCATCGGCTGGACGAGTGGATCGCGCTCGCGAAATCGACATGGTCCGCGATGTATCCGTCTTACGTGGGCCATCCCGATGCGACCGGCACGATCAACCGCCGCCACTACGACCGCATCCTCGGCTATCTCAGCGAGGCGGAAGCCGCCGGCTGCACCGTCATCTCGCTGAACGGCGACACGCCCGATCCCCAGCGCCTGCAGATCCCGATGTATCTCGTGATCGATCCCGGCGAGGCGCTGGGCGTGATGACCGACGAGATCTTCGGGCCGGTCACGGCGGTGAAACCCTACACATCGCTCGACGAAGCGGTCGACTACATCAACAGCCACGACCGCCCCCTCGCCGCTTATTTCGTCGGGCGCGAACGCGACCTCGCCGATGCGTTCCAGACCCGCGTAATCGCGGGCGGCATCGGCATCAACGTATTCGGCCTGCAGGGCGCGGAACCCGTTCTGCCGTTCGGCGGCATCGGCGCGAGCGGCATGGGCTGCCATTCGGGTTACGAGGGTTTCCTCGGTTTCACGCACAGTAAATCCGTGTTCGAATGCGCGGACGACAGTCCGCTGATGGCCGCGCTCAAGGGGCCGTACGGCGCAATGACCCAGGCCTTCGCCGACGCGGTGTTCCCGCCCTCATGACCGGCAACGAGATACCGGGCCTGTTTTCGCGCGCGGTTAGTCGGCTTTTGGGTTTTTCACGACGACATCTTCGGGAAACACGATCGTGAAGAGTGAACCCGCACCGTCCCGGTTGCTGGCGCTGACGCTCAGCCCCATCGCATCCGCAAAGCCCTTCACGATCGCAAGGCCAAGGCCGCTGCCCTGGCTCTGATCGGTGCCGCGGCCCGTCTTGAAGGCGGCGAAGGGCGCGCTGCCCGTCTCCGGCAGGCCGGGCCCTGAATCGCCGACTGACAGCGTGACGGCATCCGGCACGCGCTTTCCCTCGATCACGATCCTGCCGCCGCCGTGCTGCGCCGCGTTGCTGAGGAGGTTGAGCAGGATGTGGTGAAGCAGTGTCGGATCGGCGGAGACGAGCGGCAGATTGGCGGGCACCTTGAGATCGATGTGCGACTCAGTGAGCAGCGCCTTCAGATCGTGAACCGCGCTCGCCACCGCGTCGGTAAGGTCGATCGGCTCGGGCTTCGGCGTCAAGCGGCCGGTATCGATGCGGACCATGTCGAGGAGATTGTCGAGGAAGCGGCGCAGCTTCGCGATTTCGGCGCGCGCGATGGGCAGCGCCGCCGAGTCCGGGTGCTCTGCGGCGATCGCATCGACCGCCCCCGAAACCGATGTCAGCGGCGTGCGGAGATCGTGGCCGATCGACGAGAGTAGCGCGGCGCGCAGACGGTCGCGCTCCTTCAGCACCGTGACCGTCCGCAGTTCGTCCTCAAGCTTCAGGCGTTCATGCGCGAGCGCGGCCTGACCGAGCAGCGTCGACAGCAGCACGGCGCGGTCGGCGCCGACGGGTTCGCGGCCGTCCTCCTTTGAAAGACCCACGACGGCGAGAATGCCGAGCGCCGTTCGCAGCGGCTGGAACTGCCAGTCCGCCGCATTCAGCGTCGCGGAACCCGCACCGGCGGGCTCGCCACGGCTCCACGCCCAGTCGGCCGCGGCAATGTCGACGGGGCCGAGCACGCCGCCTTCCGGAAACGCCGCGACGCTCACGAGCGCGCCGTCGCGTTCCTTGAGCAGGATCGTGCGCACGCCGAGGATGCGCGCCATTTCCGCGCAGACGATGCGGCTTGTCGTTTCCCAGTCCGATGCGCGCGCCAGCGCCTGCCCGAATGCGGCCACGGCGGCATTTTCCTGTGCGCTGCGGGCGCCGAGCGTGGCGCGGGCCTTGAGACGGCTCGCAAGCTCGGCGGTGAACGTGGCGATCCCGAGCAGCACGAACAGGGTGAGCACGCTCTGCGGATCGGCAATCGTGAAGGTGTAGAGCGGCTGCAGGAAGAAGAAATTATAGGCAAGCGCCGACGCCAGCGCCGCGACCAGACCCGGCCGCGATCCAAAGCGGCCCGCCGCGGCAATCACCGGCAGCAGATAGATGAGATCGACGCCGCCCGTGCCGATCAGCGGCTGCGCGAGCCTGCCGATCAGCGTCGTCAGCGCCACCGCGCCTGCGATCAGCGCATAGTCGCGCGGGCGCCCCCACCCTTTCGCAGGGGCAGACCGCTGCCGAAGCGGCGCGCTTTCCGCCGGAATGACATGAACGGCAAGGCCTTCGCCCTCGCGCAGCATGGCATCGACGACCGAGCCATGACGCAGCTCGAACCACCAGCTGCGCGTCGATTTGCCGATCACGAGCTGCGTGGCGCGCATTCCTTCGAGATGCGTCTTGAGCCCCTCGATCACGCTTTCGGCCGGGATGGTCGCGATCGTCGCGCCGAGATTGGCGGCAAGGCGAAGCGCATCGGCGACGCGGCGCTTGTCCGCCTCGTCGAAGGTCGCGGCGCGCGGCGTTTCGATATAGATCGCCTGCCACGGCGCGCGCAGCGCATCGGCGAGCCGCTTTCCCGCGCGCACCAGCGTTTCGCTGCCGGGCAGCTCGCTCACCGCGACGAGGACGCGTTCGCCGCCCGCGAAGGTGCCGGGCACGGCATAGGCGTCGAGATGCTCGAGCATCGCCTGATCGACGGTGAGCGCGGCACGGCGGAGCGCCATTTCGCGAAGCGCCGAGAGGTTCTGCTTCGAGAAGAAATGACCGAGCGCGCGTGAGGCCTCAGCGGGGACGTAAACCTTGCCTTCCTTCAGCCGCTCGATGAGTTCATCGGGCGGCAGATCGACAACCTCGATCTCCGCGCCCTCAAACACGCTGTCGGGCACGGTTTCGCGCACGCGCACGCGGGTGAAGCTGGCGACGACGTCGTTCAGGCTTTCGACGTGCTGGATGTTGAGCGTGGTGTAGACGTCGATCCCGGCATCCAGCAGTTCGGCGACATCCTGCCAGCGCTTGGGATGGCGGCTGCCTTCGACGTTGCTGTGCGCATATTCATCGACGAGCGCGAGCGCGGGTCGGCGCGCGAGCACGGCATCGAGGTCCATCTCCTCGAGCACGTGACCCTGATAGTCGATGAGGCGGCGGGGGATCACCTCGAAGGGCTCCAGCAGCGCGGCGGTTTCCGCGCGGCCGTGCGTTTCGACGATCGCAACCACCGTATCCACGCCCGCTTTCAGCCGTTCCGCGCCGTCGCGCAGCATTTCGAATGTCTTGCCGACGCCCGGCGCGGCGCCGAGGAAAATCTTGAGCGTACCGCGCCCCTCGCGCTGTGCGGCACGCAACAAGGCGTCGGGAGAAGGCCGGGCTTCGCTGTCCATCGCCCTGAAATCTAGACCGTGCCGCGTGCAAACACCACGGCGGGGCAGGCTTCACTATGAAATCTTAATGCCAAAGGCCCCCATTCGCCGTCGAACCTTAATGGCGGCAACGCCTATCTCGTGGGCTGCGCCATGAAGGCGCTCACACGGAGATTCATCATGCCGGACCTGCCATGGCTCGCCCTGCTGGGCGGGCTGGTTCTTGCGACGCTGGCGCTCGTCCGCGTTTGCGACGACGCGTGAAGGCGCAGCCCATGACCCTGCACCTGATCCTTGCCGGCGCAACCGCGCTCGGCCTTCTCCTCTATCTCGTGGCCGCGTTGCTGCGGCCCGAGCGCTTCTGATCGGAACCTCCCGATGACCTACCAGGGATGGGCGCTCATCGCGCTGTTCGTGGGCCTGCTGCTGGCCCTCGCCAAGCCGATGGGCCTGTGGCTGTTCGCGCTTTACGAAGGGCGGCGGACACCGCTTCACCGCATTCTGGGGCCAGTTGAAAACGGCTTCTACAGACTCGCGGGGATCGACCCCTCAACGGAGCAGGGCTGGCGGCGCTATGCGCTGCATCTCATCCTGTTCAATCTGGCGCTCCTGCTGTTCACCTATGCGGTGCTGCGGCTTCAGGACGTGCTGCCGCTGAACCCGCGCGGCCTTGCAGCGCTGGGGCCGGACGGCGCGATGAACACCGCGATCAGCTTCACCAGCAACACCAACTGGCAGTGGTATTCGGGCGAAGTGGCGCTTTCCAACCTCTCCCAAATGCTTGGCCTCGCCATCCACAATTTCCTGTCGGCCGCGACGGGCATTGCGGTCGCCTTCGCGCTGTTTCGCGGCTTCGCGCGGCGCGAAGCCGCCACGGTGGGCAACGTGTGGGCGGATATCACGCGCATCACGCTCTATCTGCTGCTGCCGATCGCGTTCGTTTATGCCGTGTACCTGATCGCGAGCGGCGTACCGCAAACGCTTGCCGCCTCGGTCGATGCCGTCACGCTGGAAGGCGCAAAGCAGACGATCGCACTCGGGCCCGTTGCCAGCCAGGAAGCGATCAAGATGCTCGGCACCAACGGCGGCGGCTTCTTCAATGCGAACAGCGCGCACCCGTTCGAAAATCCGGGTGCGCTCACGAACCTCGTACAGATGCTGTCGATCTTCGCGATCGGCGTCGGCCTCACGTGGACGTTCGGCAAGGCCGTGGGCAACACGCGGCAGAGCTGGGCGATCCTCGCCGCCATGCTCGTGCTGTTCGTCGCGGGCGTCAGCATCACCTATTGGCAGGAGGCCGCGGGCAATCCGATCCTGCACGGCCTCGGCATTTCCGGCGGCAACATGGAAGGCAAGGAGGTTCGCTTCGGCATTGCCGCTTCGGCACTCTTCGCGGTCGTCACCACGGCCGCCTCGTGCGGCGCCGTCAACGCCATGCACGACAGCTTCACGCCGCTCGGCGGCCTGATCCCGCTGTTCAACATGCAGCTTGGCGAGGTCGTTGTGGGCGGCGTCGGCGCGGGCATTTACGGCTTCCTGCTGTTCGCCTTGCTCGCCGTGTTCGTTGCCGGGCTGATGGTCGGGCGGACGCCCGAATATGTCGGCAAGAAGATCGAGGCACGCGAGGTGAAGCTCGCCGTGCTCGCGATCGCCGTCCTGCCGCTCGCCATTCTCGGTCTCACGGCACTGAGCGCGGTAAACACGGCAGGCCTCGCGGGCCCGCTCAACAAGGGGCCGCACGGCTTTTCGGAAATCCTCTATGCCTTCACGTCCGCCGCCGGGAACAACGGCTCGGCTTTTGCCGGGCTTACCGCGGGTACGCCGTGGTACAATGCCCTTCTCGGCATCGCGATGTGGCTCGGGCGGTTCTTCGTGATCGTGCCCGTGCTCGCCATCGCGGGCAGCCTCGCCGCGAAGAAATATACGCCCGCAACCGCGGGTTCGTTTCCCACCACGGGCGCGCTGTGGATCGGTCTCCTCGTCGGGATCATCCTCATCGTCGGCGGCCTCACCTTCCTCCCCAGCCTCGTGCTCGGTCCGGTTGCGGACCATGTCGCGATGCTGCGCGGCGACCTCTTCTGAGGGACAACTCCCATGACCAAATCCATGTTCTCGGCCGACCTCGTGTTCCCCGCGATGCGCGATGCGGTGCTGAAGCTCGATCCGCGCCAGCTCGTGCGCAATCCGGTGCTGTTCACCACGGCGGTCGTCGCGCTGCTGCTCACCGTGCTCCTCGCCGTCGGCGGGGAGCGCCTCTCCATGCCGTTCCAGATGCAGCTCATCGTGTGGCTCTGGCTCACCGTGCTGTTCGGCACCTTCGCGGAGGCGCTTGCCGAAGGGCGCGGGCGAGCGCAGGCGGCATCGCTGCGCGCCACCAAGTCGGAGCTCAAGGCGAAACTGCTCGTGGGCGTCGGCGATATCTACGAGATCGTCGGGGCGGCGCAGCTTGGGAAGGGCGAACTCGTCCTTGTCGAAACCGGCGATCTCATACCGGCCGACGGCGAGGTCGTGGAGGGCGTCGCCTCGGTGAACGAAGCCGCGATCACCGGCGAGAGCGCGCCGGTGATCCGCGAGGCGGGCGGCGACCGCAGCGCCGTCACCGCGGGCACGCGCGTCATTTCTGACCGCATCAAGGTGCGCGTCACGCAGGAACCGGGGCACGGCTTTCTCGACCGGATGATCGCCCTCGTGGAAGGCGCCGAGCGGAAGAAGACGCCCAACGAGATCGCGCTCACGATCCTGCTCGTCGGTCTCACCATCATCTTCCTGATCGCCGTGTCCACGATTCCCGGCTTTGCGGATTATGCGGGCGGCAGCGTTCCCGTCGCGGTGCTGGCGGCACTGCTCATCACGCTCATCCCCACCACGATCGCCGCGCTGCTCTCCGCGATCGGCATCGCGGGCATGGACCGGCTTGTGCGTTTCAACGTGCTCGCAAAATCCGGCCGCGCGGTGGAAGCCGCCGGCGACGTCGACGTGCTGCTGCTCGACAAGACGGGCACGATCACCATCGGCGACCGTCAGGCGAGTGCGTTCCGTCCGCTCACCGGCATCGACGTGGAAACGCTGGCGAACGCCGCAACACTCGCGAGCCTTGCCGACGAGACGCCGGAAGGCCGCTCGATCGTCGTGCTGGCGCGCGAACGCTATGCCGTCACCACGCGCACGCTCCCGGCGGAGGCGCGCGTGATCCCGTTCACGGCGCAGACGCGCGTGTCGGGGATCGAGGTTGCGGGCAGCATCATTCGGAAGGGCGCCGTCGATTCCATCCTGAAGGCGGAGCCCGCGCTTGCCGATACGCCTGCGGCGGCCGAACTCACGCGCATCACCAGCGAGATCGCCCGTTCGGGCGCCACACCGCTCGCCGTCGTGCGCGATGGGCGTCTGCTCGGTGCCGTCGCGCTCTCGGACGTCGTGAAGGCGGGCGTGCGCGAACGCTTCGCGGAGCTTCGCCGCATGGGCATCCGCACGGTGATGATCACCGGCGACAATCCGCTCACCGCCGCGGCGATTGCCGCCGAGGCGGGGGTCGACGATTTCCTGGCCGAAGCGACGCCGGAGGACAAGCTCGCGCTCATCCGCCGCGAGCAGGCGGGCGGGCGTCTCGTCGCCATGTGCGGCGACGGCACCAACGACGCGCCCGCGCTCGCGCAGGCCGATGTCGGTGTTGCCATGAACACGGGCACGCAGGCGGCGCGCGAGGCAGGCAACATGGTCGATCTCGACAGCGATCCCACGAAGCTGATCGAGATCGTCGGCCTCGGGAAACAGCTCCTGATGACGCGCGGCGCGCTCACCACCTTTTCCATCGCGAACGACGTCGCGAAATATTTCGCGATCATTCCGGCGATGTTCGTGGTGCTCTATCCGGGGCTCGGCGTGCTCAACGTCATGGGGCTCGGTTCGCCCGAAAGCGCGATCCTGTCGGCGATCATCTTCAACGCGCTCATCATCCCCTGTCTCGTACCGCTGGCGCTGAAGGGCGTCCGCTATCGCCCGATGGCGGCCGGGCCGCTCCTCGCCCGCAATCTCGCGGTCTACGGCCTCGGCGGTCTCGTCGCGCCATTCATCGGCATCAAGCTCATCGACCTTGCCGTCACCAGTATCGGTCTTGCCTGAAGGATAACCCCATGCTCTCCGATCTCCGCACCGCCCTCCGCCCCGCTTTGGCGCTGACACTGCTGTTCGCACTCCTGCTCGGCATCCTCTACCCGCTAGGTCTCACTGGTATCGGTCAGGCCCTGTTCCCGCGCCAAGCAAACGGCAGCCTCATCGAGCGTGACGGGCAAGTCGTCGGCTCCACGCTCATCGGACAGCGCTTCGTCTCACCCCGCTATTTCCACGGCCGCCCCTCCGCCGCGGGCAGCGGCTATGATGCACTCGCGTCCTCAGGGTCTAACCTGGGGCCGACATCGAAAGCACTCGTCGAGCGCATCAAGGCCGATGTCTCGGGCTCGGGAGTTCCCGCCGATCTCGTCACCACATCGGGCTCAGGCCTCGATCCGCACATCAGCCCTGCCGCCGCACGGTTCCAGATCGTGCGCATCGCAGAAGCACGCGGGCTGGCCACAGCGGAGATGGAGGCGCTCGTTGCAGCCCACACCGAAGCCCCCCTCGCAGGCATAATCGGCGAGCCGCGCGTGAACGTGCTCGCTCTAAACCTCGCGCTCGACCAGGCTTCATCGCAGCCCTAAAAAGGGGTCATGTCGGCAACCGCGCGCATTCTCGTCGTCGAAGACGATCCGCATATCCGCAGGCTCGTGCGCGCGGCGCTGCAGCGGGCGGGCCATGCCGTCAGCGAAGCGGCGTCGGCGCGCGAGGGGCTGTCGCTGCTCGACATCGAGAAGCCGGACGCGGTTCTGCTCGATCTCGGCCTCCCCGACCGGGACGGGATCGAGCTCATCCAGATCATCCGTGCGCGTTCCGCTGCGGGCGTGATCGTCATCTCCGCGCGCGAGGATACGGCAGAGAAGGTCGCCGCGCTCGATCTCGGTGCTGACGACTATCTGACGAAGCCGTTCGATACGGAGGAACTCCTCGCCCGTATTCGTACGGTGCTGCGGCACCGTCAGTCAGGAGAAGCCGGACAGACGCGCATCGTCATCGGAGATGTCGAGATCGATCTGACCCGCCGCCGCATCCTTCGCGCGGGCACGGAAGTGCACGTCACGCCCAAGGAGTACGACGTGCTCGCCGCGCTGGCGCGCTACCCCGACAGGGTGATCAGCCACGCACAGCTGCTGCGCAACGTCTGGGGTCCAGCGCAGGAGCAGCGCGTCGATTATCTCCGTATCGTCGTCCGCAACCTGCGCCAGAAGCTCGAACCCGACCCGGCACAACCGCGGCTCATCACCAACGAGCCAGGCGTCGGCTACAGATTGCGTGTGCTGGAATAGCCGGTCGAGTGGATGTCACTGCCCTCCTCTACGCCAATGAGCGGCAGCTCGATTTCCAGGCAAACAGACCTTGCACCCGTACATGCTTGCGATGGGACGCCCCGAGCAGCGGGGCAAAGCAACACCGTTTTTGACTGGCTGGCTTCGCGAATAAATCAGGCTCAAGAAAAAGCCGATCTTGGCGAAAGGGGGCATACCCCTTCCCACCGCGATCGACTTTTTTGCTTAAATGTCGACGCCTCGGCCACCTTTCGCTGCTTCCTCCAGCACGTACACCATGATTCTTGAGGGGTGTTCCCTGTCGTGATGAATCACATTCGTTGCCGTGATAAAATCCGCTTCATCATAGTTCTTTCCGCCCGTGTTCATGTTCCTGTCGTGACGGGGGAAGTTGCTGCTTGATACGTCCAGCCTGATGCGGTGTCCGGGTGCGAACCAGTTGCTGGTTGCCTGGAGATCGATTTCGATCCGGTAGATTTCGCCTGATATCATTCGAGCTTCGCGATCGAAGCCTTCGCGATAGCGGGCACGCAATATGCCCTCCTGAATGTTGAAGGCTTTGCCGCTTGGATGAACATCCACGAGCTTTGCCGTGAAATCCGTATCGACCGCGCTTGAGGATACCCAGAGAACAACGCGGATCGGGCCGCTGATCTCGATGCCCTCCTCAAGCGGGGGTGTTGAATAGACCAGGATATCGTGGCGCTCCTCGATACGCTGCTGATCGAAACTTCCCTCCATGCCGGCATCCCCTGTCGTGCAGACAGGGCCGCCGTGGGACGGGACCGGATCGCCGGGATCGTAGACGAAACTGTCGCCCGGCTGCGGGCCTTCCGGCGCTGAAAAACTCAGGCAGCCGTCTCCGCGGCGAGAATTGGCGCGGCCTTCACTGTGAAGGTAGAGCGACCGCAATTCGGCGCCCATGGGGGGCCAACAATCGGACGCGCGCCATTCGTTCCTGCCCATGACGAAATACTGGACCTTGGGCACACCTTCGAGCGCATCCTCGCGGCCCTTCAGCCAGCGCTCGAACCAGCGGAAATAGAGGTCGTGAAAGTCGAACCGCGCATCGCCCATCGCACGCTCGCCAACCATCGTGCACTTGCAGGCCATCTCATGCTTGCAGTGATCGGTTGGAGCGATGACGAGATACTGATTGTCGCGCGTCGAAGCATCGACCGCATTGCGCTGGAAGAGCGCCCAGGTGTCGATCGTCTGAGCGACGCCGTAGTCGTACCAGCTGTTGATATGCAGCGCCGGGGTCGCGAACTGCTCGTCGCCGTTCAGGAAGCCGAACTGATTCCACCACGGATCGCTGAAATCACGCGTCATGAAATCGACCCAGTCGGCGGGCGGCATGTCCGGATCGTCCATCATCTCGATGGTCGGCAGCGTCTGCGCGGCCTTGCGGAGATCGAGCGGCTTCACCATCGGCGAGAGGGAAAAGAAGCGCTCGACGCGGTCCATCGTTTTGGCATCCACGCCCGTGGACGGATGAAACGCAACCTTGCTGCCAAATTGGTAGAACCACGCCAGCATCTGGCCCAGTTCCATTGTGCCACCCGATCGCGTGGCGGAGTTGGAGAAACGCCCGTCCGCCGCGCTGAGCGCACCGCCCGCGGCATGGGGGCACAGTGCCTTGACCAGCGGGTTGCGCAAGGGTGCGTGGCGAACCTGTATCTCGCCGAGATAGGAACAGCCGAACATGCCGATGGCGCCGCTGCACCATGGTTGCGTGCCGAGCCAGTTGACCGTGTCTTCCGTGTCCTGAACGTCGCCGCCGCAGAATTGGTACACGCCTTGCGATTCGAATTTCCCGCGCTTGTCCTGAACCGCGACGACATAGCCCTGGCTCGCAAACCAGTAAGGGCCGGGCTTGCCGTAATATTCGATGCGCCACTTACGCTTGTCGTAGGGCGTCCGGATCAGGATGACTGGGAGTTTTCCCTCCGCGCCCTCCGGGAAGTAGAGATCGGTTGAGAGGTGCACCCCGTCACCCATCGGCACCTGTACGCTGCGCTCGCGCCGCACTGCGTATAGCGGTTTCCCGTAGGGGAGATGCTCGGTGGCGGGGTCGAAAATCGGAGGATTTTCCGAACAGGTCACGCGCGCACCTCCACAGATCGCAGGGAATCCGACGCTTCGACAAGCGCGGCGGCAATGGCGGCTTCATAGCGCGTGTGACCGGCCGCCTCGACCGTGACGAGGCGCGCAGCCGGCCAGTCCTGCACCAGCCGGACCGCGGAGCGATATGGTGTTGCCAAATCATAGCGGCCGTGCACGACGATGCCGGGTATGCGCGAGAGGCTCTGCATGTTCTCGAGAATCGGCCGTCCGTTCAGAAAGCAATCGTTTGTGAAATAGTGGAGATTCATGCGGCTGTACGCCAGCGCGAAGCCGGGATCGAGGAATTGCCCCAGAACTGCGGGGTCTTTGCGCAGCGCCGCAAGCGAGCCCTCGTATGCGGCCCATGCCTTGACCGCCGGTTCGGCCACATCGGCATCTTCGTTGAAGATGCGCGCGTGGTATCCGGCGAGAAGGTCGGTTCTTTCGGCGATCGGCAGATGTTCGACGAAACGGTCCCAGTCTTCGGGAAAGAAATCCCGCGCCGCCTGCAGGAACCATTCGATGTCGATACGCCTGCCGAGAAACACGCCGTTGACGAGCAGTGCCACCACACGGCCCGGCCACATCTGCGCGTAGGCAAGCGCAAGCGTGGATCCCCACGAGCCCCCTGCCACGATCCAGCGTTCGACGCTGAGGTGGAGACGAAGCTGCTCCATATCACCGATCAGATGCACCGTCGTATTCTGCTGCACCTCACCGAGCGGGGTCGACTGGCCGGCACCCCGCTGGTGGAAAACGATGATCCGGTAGTGCGCGGGATCGTAGAAGCGCCGTACGGCCGGCCCTCCGGCACCGCCGGGGCCGCCGTGCAGGAAGACGATGGGCACGCCGTCGGGGTTGCCGGACTCCTCCCAGTAAAGGCTATGGAGCGCATCGACGCCGAGCATACCGGACCGGAAGGGTTCGATCGGCGGATAGAGGCCCGGTATCTCCATGTCAGTTCACTCCCGGAAAGAGGCCGCCGTCGATCAGTATGTTCTGTCCGGTAACATAGGCCGCGAGCGGACTGCACAGGAATGCGCAGGCTGTGCCGAACTCCGCCGGGTCACCCAGCCGTCCCATCGGTATCTGCCCCGTCCATGCCGTGCGAGCGGAATCGATGCTGGTCCGGCCGCTCTCCGCCGCGGCTTCGATCACGCGGTCGATGCGCGCCGTGGCGAAATAGCCGGGCAGCAAGGCGTTCACGGTGATGCCCTGGGCCGCATAGTGACGCGCCGCGGCAGCCATGAAACCGGTAAGGCCCGCACGGGCTGCCGTGGAGGCGGCAAGCCCGGGAACGGTCATGCGGACGGCGACCGACGTGATGTTGACGATCCGCCCGAACCCGCGTCGCGCCATCGATGGCAGCACGGACTGGGCGAGCAGGATCGGGATCATCATGTTCGCATTGATCGCATCGCGCATGGCCTCCTCGTCGATGGCATCGAGCGCACGCGGCGGCGGGCCGCCGTTGTTGTTGACGAGGATATCGGGTGCCGCACACGCTGCGAGCAGCGCGGCACGGCCTTCCGGCGTTGCGATGTCTGCCGCCACACCCGTGACGGTCCCGCCGGCGAAGGCGCGGACAGCACTGACGGCTTCGGACAGTCGGGTTTCATCCCGGCCGTTCAGAACAACGTTCGCGCCCTCGGCTGCGAGCGCGCTGGCACAGGCGAGGCCCAGGCCCTGGCTGGAGGCGCAGACGATTGCCGTCTTGCCCCGGAGTTGCAGATCCACGCGGTTATTTCCCCCGTGCCGTCTTCGCCGCCGCGATGATCTCGCGGGCTAGGCGGTCCGCGGCCGTGCTGGTCGCGATGCCAGCCTGATCGGCATCGACGAGGATACGGGCGACAGTGTCCTCGATCTTCAGCACATCCGGCTCGATCCGCGACCTGTCGGTACCGTACCATTCCGCCGCACAGGAGACGAGACCGCCACCGTTCGCGACATAATCCGGCACATAGACGATTCCAGCATTCCGAAGCGCGTCCCCATGGCGGGCCTCGGCGAGCTGGTTGTTCGCTGCCCCCGCGACGATGCGCGCGCGCAGCCCCGGAATGGTCGCATCATTGAGAATGGCACCAACCGCACAGGGTGCGAGAATATCGGCCTCGGTGAAAAGAATATCGCCGGGATCAGTCACTTCGGCCCCGAAATCGGCGACCGCGCGATCGACGTTCGGCTGGTGCGTGTCCGCGACGATCAATGCACCGCCCGCGCGCGCAATCAAACCGGCAAGCGCATATCCGACATTGCCGACGCCCTGTATCGCAACGGTGCGGCCTTCAAGCGTATCGCTGCCCCAGCGGTGCCTGCCAGCGGCACGGATCGATTGGAAAACACCGAGCGCGGTCATTGGTGCCGGGTCGCCGTAGCCGCCGTCCGCGACATCGATACAGCTCACGTAGCGTGTCTGCGAACGAAACTGCACCATGTCCGCCGGGTTCGTACCGATGTCTTCCCCGGCGATGTAGCGTCCGCCCATCTCTTCGATCGCACGGCCCATGGCCTGCATCATTGCGGGTGTCTTCTCCGTGTGAGGGTTGCCGATGATCACCGACTTTGCGCCGCCGAGCGGAACGCCCGCCATCGCGGCCTTGTAGGTCATGCCACGCGAGAGGCGCAGGACGTCGGCAAGCGCGGCGTTTTCGTTCGCGTAGGGATACATGCGGCAGCCGCCGAGAGCGGGCCCGAGCGTGAGATCATGGACGGCGATGATGGCGCTGAGACCGGTGCCGCTGTCGTGAAAATAGCTGACCTGACGGTGGCCGTCGAAATCGGGCGCGGAAAATATGCTCATGCCGCCTGCCGATCGACATGTTTGGATACCAGGGGTGACTGGCCGGTAACGCTGACGCGCCACAGCACGCGGGCATGGGCATCCTCCGGTGTTGCGCGCGGCACGACAGGGGCCTTGTGCAACGTGGAAAACGTATCCCATGCGGCGACGTCGCCCGGGCTGTAGTCGAACGAGGTGGTAAAGCAGTCCTGCGTCGCGTGCGCGGCCAGTTCTCGCAACAGGTCCACCGCCTCGTCCTCGGGCATACCGACGATGCCGAACGAACTTCCCGAAACGCCGTAGAGCGCCCGCCGCCCGGTGATGGGGTGGCGCATGACGACCGGGTGATGGACGATCGAGATGTTCCGCTTCTGCGTTTCGGTGAGCTTTTCCGCTGCCGTCGGCGAATTCTCGTCGAGATCGTCGCGGTTCCCATAGTGATGGATGGCGACAAGGCCATCGATGCGCTGCTTCATCGCTTCGGGCAGTGCGTCATAGGCACTGAACGTATCGCTGACATAGGTTGGAGCACCGCCGCCTTGCGGCGTGCGGATTGCATAAACGATCGTCGCGCTATTGGGCGGATCTTCATAGGCGACATCGGTGTGCCAGAAGCAGGCACCTTCATAGATGCCGATCTGCCGCCCGTTATCGAAGACGTTGGACAGCATCAGGATGGAGGGATGACCATCCATGCGCAGGTGATCCAGAAAATGCGGCCGCTGATTTCCGAAGCCTTGCGTAAAACTGTCGAATTGCGGGAGCGTGAGATTCTGGCCGCGCAGCACGATAAACTGGTGTCGGTGGAACAGTTCAACGACGGCGCGCAGGGTTTCAGGCGCCCGATCCGCAGACAGATCGAGGTCCGTGATTTCAATGCCGAAGGGGCCGGGAAGGGAACGATAAGAGACAGTCATCGGGTGGCTTTCGCGTGGTGAGGGTTGCGTGAATCAGTGGGAGGCGCGGAGGACGTCGTGCGCAGCCTCGCAAAAGGCATCGATATCCGCTTCGCTATGGGCGAGGTTGATCGCAAACCGGCGTAGCGGCGTGGCGGTACAGGCCATGCCCTTTTCCAGAAGGCCGCGCCGGAACGCGAGGTCGCGAGCGGCATCGTAGTCGACAATATCTTCGTAGCGGCGCATCGGCCCGGCGATGAAGATCGGACAGGCAATCGAGCCGTAGTGCGCCGTCTGCATCGTCACGCCGGCCGTGTCCGCAGCGTGTTGCAGGCCATCCGCAAGCCGTTTTCCAAGCGCGAAGAGCCTTGGATAGCTTTCGGGGCGCTCCATGCGTTCGATGGTTGCGAGCGCGGCGGCAACGGCCATCGGATGACCGTTGAATGTGCCGCCGAGCAGTACGTCGCCGCCGATGGCGCCGGGCCGGAAGCGCTGCATGAGCGCGCGCTTTCCGGCGACGAGCGAAATCGGCATACCGTTGCCCAGCGCCTTGCCGAACGTCGCGAGGTCGGGCGTTATGCCGCAAAGCGATTGGTAACCACCGAGCGCATGGCGGAAGCCGGTGATGATCTCGTCGAAGACGAGCACGATGCCGGCGCGCTCGGTGAGCCTTCGCAGGGCCGCGAGAAAGTCCGGTTCGGCTTCGATCGCGCCGATATTGTGCATGATCGGCTCGATGATAACTGCCGCGATCTCGTCGCCGCGCGCTGCTATCAGCGCCTCGAGTGCAGGAATATCGTTGTACGGCAGGACGAGCGTGGCTTCCATGGCATCCGGCAGGGTGCCGGCGGAGAGCGGGTCGGTTTCGCCGATGCGGCCGGCCGGCGACATGTAGTTTCGGGCGAGATAGTCGTGCCAGCCATGATACGCGCCCTGGAACTTCACGACGTACCGCCGTCCTGTCGCCGCACGGGCAACGCGCAAGGCGTGGAATGTCGCTTCTGTGCCGCTGCAGCAAAAGCCGACCATCTCGGCGCACGGAATCAGCGAAATGAGGCGTTCGGCCAGATCGCCTTCGATACGTGTGGATCCGATGCCGACCATGTCGAGACCGCGCGAAAGTGCAGACGTTCGGTCACTGTGTTCCGCATCGCAGTGGCCAAGCAAAACGGCGCCGAAAGCGCTGTTGAAGTCGATGAAACGCTTGCCGTCGATTGTGGTGAGGACGGCACCCTCTGCGCTTGCGACGATAAGAGGCGTTTCAAGCCAGCGAGCGCTGGAGGCTGTCCCGCCCGGAATGAGGGCTGCGTTGCGCGCGCCGATTGCAGCGGCATCCGCGCCAGTAAGAGATTCTATGCTCATTCCTCGATAATTATCTATTACAGAAAAAAATTGAAGAACTAGAAAAGAAGGCCTATTGAACCTTAAAGGTCTGGCAGGGATCGGCTTATGGAGCTTCGGCACCTTCGTTATTTTCTGACCGTGGTGGATACCGGCAGCCTCTCGGCGGCCGCTGAACAGCTGGGCATCGCGCAGCCGCCGCTGGGGCGCCAGATCCGTGATCTCGAACGCTTCATGGGCGCGACACTGTTTGAACGCAGCAGCCGGGGTATGCAGCTTACCGCCGCCGGGAATGCCTTTCTGCCGCGCGCGCAGGATATACTTGCGAGCATCGGCGAAGCCGTGGACGAGGTTCGCCTGACGATGAACGGAAATGCCGGGCGCCTTGCGATCGGCTATTCGGACGAGTTCCTGCACGGCCTGTTGCCGAAAGCGTCAGCCCGATTTCTCAGCGCCGACGGCGATGTCCGCCTCGAACTCGAGATGAACTACAATGCCGACACGGCGATCGCGGTGCGAGAGGGGCGCTACGATGCGGGGTTTGTCATCGCGCCCGCCCCTTCGCATCTCGAAGGGATTTCGGTTCGGCTGATCGATACCGTGCCTTTGTACGTTGCCATTGGGCGGGACCACCCGCTTGCGTGCCGTTCCCGTGTCGGTCTGCGCGATCTTGCCGGCGAACGCATCGTGACCGGGCGTATCACGCCGACCAGCGGCTATTATATCCGCCTCATGCAGTTGCTGCGCAGTGCCGGCGTTCAGCCGGAGTTTTACCCCAACATCCATCCCACGGAAATGATTGGAAACTTCGTCTCCGCCGGACTTGGCGTCGCACTGCTTTCCGCGGATGCGATCTCGCCGTCCCGCGACGATCTCGTCCTGCTGCCTTTGTCCGATCCGGAAGCCGTTCTGGACCGCTGCATGGTATGGCGAACGGACAAGGCCAATCCGCTGACCGCCGTTTTCATCGACGCCGTACTGGCCGAGGCCACCGCAAAGCCGCCCTTCCCGGTTTGAGTTTACCGGCAGCAATGAAACCGCTAATAATTTCCGAACGAGAAAAATTACGCTGACTTTGGCGGCTTCGTCAGCACAGGTGAAAGGTGTTCAGTGATGGCAAAGCATCGCGCCGCAGAGCCCGGAGTTCGCGAGGAAGAGGATGTCGGCCAGTACATCCGGCAGTTGCGGCGGCGCCAGAAAATGAACCTCATGACGCTGAGCGAGCGCACGGGCCTGTCGATCTCGACACTGTCCAAGATCGAGAACAACCAGATCGAGCTGACTTACGCGAAGCTCATGCTGATCAGCGACGGTCTTGGCGTCAACCTGTCGGAACTGATCTTCACCGGCGACAGGCGTCCGGTTCCGGAACGCCACAGCGGCCGTCGAAGCATAACGCCGCGCGAGGGGCGCAAAGGCGCAACGACGAGCAACTACGAATACGGCTATCTCAACACCGATCTTGCCAAGAAATCGATGGTTCCCGTCGTGGCGCGGGTGAAGCAGTCCGAACTTTCCGCATTCGGGCCGCTCGCTGTCCATCCGGGCGAGGAACTGATCTACGTCCTCAGCGGTGCGGTGATCGTTCACACGGAAGACTATGAGCCGACCGTTCTTCGCGCAGGCGACTCCATGTACTTCGACGCCAGTATGCCGCACGCCGTCCTCAATCAGGATGCCGATGAAGAAGCGGAAATCATCTTCATCAACACGCCCAACATCCAGTCGCTCGCCCCGCCATCCAGCGGAGACGAATAGACCTGCGGGTTCTAGCGTTTGGCGATCGTCCCCAGCCCAGGCAGGCTGAGGGTCATGCCGGAGGGGCCTTTCTGAAAACGGGCGAGGTTGAGTCCGCGGGCAAGGCTGCGGGTTCCGGCGTAATGGCAATGGACGCGGTACGTACCGCCGCCAAGTGATGTGAGGCGGGCATCGTAAACCCAGCCGTCGAGCACGGTCATGACGACACCCTCGGCATCAGCACGAATCTCTATAACGCCGTTAACAGGATCGGCATATTCACCCGCGATGTCGGCCAACGACGGTTCGTCCCCGTCCGTCGGGAACGCCGCCGCCGCATAGGCTGCGATGGCGCTCCGTTCCTGATCGGCGAGCGATATGAAACGGGTTTCCCAATCCCTGACCGGGAGATCGCCCATCATGTCGTGCAGAATGTGGGCGACACTCCGCGAGGCGACAGGGACATTCGCGTTCAGATAGACGCAGACTCCGGTACCCCCCGCTGGGTGAAGGATCGTGTAACTCGATATTCCGAACTCGCCGCCCTCGTGCACGAGAATGGCACCGCCGGATGTGTCGCGAATCTGCCAGCCCATGCCATAGGCGATGAAGTCGTGGCCGAGCGCCTGCGCGCCCCGGGCCAGCACGTGCGGCTGGTGCATTTCGGCGGCCACCGTGTCGGGAAGAATGGCCTTTCCGTCTATCGTGCCCCGGCCGAGATGGAACTGCATCCAGCGGACCGCATCGTGCGCACTGGAGTAGATGCCGCTTTCACCAAGATGCCCGCCGCAGCGCAACTCTCCGAGCGGCACGACACCCTCATCGAGAACGACGTGGGGCATCGCGAAGCGCTTGCCTGAAAGCGGCTCCGTTCGCCCGGTACGCATGACGCTGTCGGCAAGGCCGAGCGGTGTGAAAACAGCCTCGTCGAGATAGGTTTCGAAGGTCATGCCGGAACGGCGCGCAACAATATCCGCCAGCAGCGTGTAGGCCGGGTTATAGTAGGTTAGCGTCTCGCGGAATCCTGCGACCGGCTGCACGAACGGCAAGCGTTCGAGGACCGCCTCGACGCCAAGCTCGTGATTGCGTCCCCAATGAAAGACGCCCTCCCCCCTCAGCCCGAGCCGCATCGACAGCAGATCACGTACCGTCGCGAGTTCGGAAACGCGGGGATCGTACAGTCTGAAATCCGGAATGTGCGTTTGTACCGTATCATCCCAGCCGAGTTCGCCGCGCGCGACGAGCGTGGCGACAGCCGTGGCCGTGTAGGCTTTGGTCAGGCTGGCGATCTGAAAGCAGTCGCAGTCTGAAACGGCGCTGTCTTTGCCATCGCCGAGCGTTCCGATGCCGATTGTTCGCGCGCCATCTTTTGTGACCAGCGCAATGGCTGCGCCGGGTACGCCGTGGCGCAACAGGATGGGCGCGACGAGATCGACGATCTGCGCGTCGGTCGGAATCGTCATGCGGCTGCCCCATTGCGACAGGTGATGGGATCGAGCGGCCAGATCGGCCGTTGCAGGCGGCGGTAGGCGAAGGTTCGGAAATCGACGCTGGTGACACCCGGAGCCACCGCATACAGGATGTGCTCCGCGATGGGCTGGAAACGCGCATGAAAATGTTGCGCCGATTTTACGACGAGCAGCTTGAGCGTCGCGGGGTCGAGCCCTACCGACAGGAACGCCTCGGGGCTATGCACTTGCTCGCGGTAGCTCCCGAGGACGATCGACAGCCCCCCAGCGGTCTCCACGCGTGCCATGCGCCCTAGCGGCTGCTCGGTTCCGAACGCGATCTGGCGTCCGTTTTCCGTGAGCGCCCGCACCGTTACATCGAGATCGATCGGCATCCCGGAAAGTGCGCTGGTCTTGCCGCCGATGCGAAGCGTGAGCGCGCCGCCCTCTCCGGCATCGAACGCGAGCGCCACGGCCTGCGGATCCCAGATCATGCCGATCGCTGCACCTTTGCCGATCCCGCGATCGAGAAGCGCCTGCAGCATGTAGGTCGAATCCCCGGCTGCGCCGCCGCCGGCGTTGTCGGCAGTGTCTGCGACGACAGTGAGGCCCGTATGAGATTGCAGCGCCTCATCCAGTGCTGCGTCGACGCTTGTAACGGGAACACCGGCTTCTGCGCGGATTTCGAAAAAGGCGTCAGCGAGCGCCTCGGCATGGGTTTCCGCGAGCGGCAGGTCGCCATCGGTGGTGACGATGATTGCGGTGCCGGCATGGGGCGTGTCGGCCCAGGGAAAGCCGTGGGCCGCGCTGATCGACAGCACCCCCGGCGCGGCTTCGCGTGCCTTCATGCCCGCCACGAAGCTCTTCATCGGCTCGCGCGTCGTGTGGAAGATGCCGAGCACCGGGACGCGGCGCATCACCGTGACGGGATAGATATCCCCCGCGACAGCACGTTCGAGAAGATCGAGCAGTTCCGCCGCCCGTTCGGGGAAGTCGGTATGAGGATATTCCCGGCAGGCGACGAGGAAGGTCGCGGCGTCGACCATTGCCTGCGTGACATTGCCGTGAAGATCGAACTCGACGCCGACAGGAACATCGGGGCCGACAAGCGCGCGAACGTGGCTCAGCAGATCGCCTTCGCAGTCGTCATAGCCATGCGCCATCTGCGCCCCGTGCAGAAACAGCGCGACGGCATCGACCGGCATCGCCTTGCGCAGGTCATCGAGGATCTCGTCCCGCATCGCCTCGTAGTCTGCTTGTATCAGCAGGCCGCTCGGGGTCGCTGCAGCGCCAAGCCCCTCAACCACGTCATGACCCCGCTTCTGCGCCTGTGCGGTGAGGCCGCACTCGATCGCTTCCAGGCGGCCATCGACGATTTCGCCGCGCGAGGGGCGATGCAGCAGGCCGCGCCTGAAGCTCTGCAGGCTCGTCGGGATCGGGGAGAAGGGGCTGGTTTCATGAGCCAGCGTGGCGGTGAACAGACGCATCTTAACTCCAGTTGCGGCCAAAGGCCATGAAGGGCGGTTCATCGAGCGGCCACATTGGCCTTGGGATATTGCTGGCGGCGGTCGTTTCCGCCCCGTGCGTTGCCGCATAAAGAATGTCGCCCACAATCGGCGCGAAGCGTTCGTGGAAATGCTGCATACTTTTCACGACGATCACATGCTGCTTAGCGATGCGAACACCCATCGATTCGAAACAGGCAGGATCGAACACCTGCTGGCGGATGGAATTGACGATAATGCGGAGATTGCCGCACCGGAGCGTCGCGGTCAGCCCGAGCGGATGCGGTCGTCCCTGCACCATCTGCGTTGCATTCTCTCGCACGCATTCCACCTCGGCGAGCAGATCGACAGGGTCACCCGAGGCGTGGCCGGCCTTGCCACCGAGCCGGAGTTGCAGACGCGCGCCTTCACCGGCGCGGGAGGCGAAATCTGCGGCGATCGGATCCCAGATCATGCCGAACGCGGCCGGTACGTCGGGCTGGCGCTCGATCAGCGCGCGAAGAAGATGCGTGCCGTCGCCGGCCGTCCCGCTCCCGGGGTTGTCCGTGGTATCGGCGACGATCACCGGCCTGCACTTCGACACAAAAGCCTGGTCGAGCGCAGCGGTCGCATCGAGCAAGGGGGATCGGATGGCAAGGCGCTCCGCAAACCAGCGCTCGGCAAGCGTGTCGGCGAGCTGTTCGGCACCGCCGGGATCAGTTCCGCAAACGAGAATGCAGGCCCCGCAATCGGCGGTATTCGCGGCAGCAAAGCCGTGAACGAGGCTGATCGCCGCGATGCCCCCGCGGCCTTCCAGCGCTGCAGCCTGATCTACAAGGCTCCGCATCGGTTCGCGCGTTGTGTAATAGGTTCCGATCATCGGCACGCGGCGGCGAATGGTGACCGGCTTGCACCCGCTTTGCACAGCCTGTGTCAGGATATCCAGCAACTGACCGGCACGATCCTGAAAATCGACGTGCGGATATTCCAGGCAGGCGAGCGCCGCATCGGCATGTTGCACCACCTTCCCGGATATATTGCCGTGCAGATCGAACACCACGCCGAGCGGCATCTCGACCCCCGTTACGGATCGAACGGCCGCGAGGATATCGCCGGCGACATCGTCGACTCCCTCCGCCACCTGTGCGCCGTGAAGGAACAGCGCCACCATGTCCACGGGCATTGCCTGTTTCAGGCTGTCGATCAGCTCGTCGCGCAGCCGGCGACAACTCGCCGCGTCCGTCGGGGCGCTTGGCTCGGCACCCGCGAGCAAACCCCATGCGATATCGAGGCCGCGTTCCGCCGCGAGGCTCCCCCAATCGACGCCGTCGAGCATGACGCCCTGCCAATCATGACCTTCGCCGGATGACGGCAGATAGAGGAAATCCTCACGATAATTCTGTAGCGCCGTCGGGATCGGAGAGGCGTGATTCGTCTCGTGGATCAACGTCGCGCAGAAAACTTTCATTGCCGTGCAGCCATGCGCTCGGTCACGAAGAACAGGCGCGGCGCACCGTTGTCGCTGAAGTCGTCGAAGGCCGCCCAAATCGCGGCGTTGCCAGCCTTCGGCAGCCGCGCTTCGAAGACCCTGTCGGTCAGCGGTACGAGGACGGCACCGTCCAGAACATCCGATGCATAATCGCCGCCGACCTTGAGCAGAAGCGCCTCTCTGGAACACGAAAGATCGAACGTCATCTTGTGGCGTGCATAATGCCCAGCATAGCGTTCAAGCGATGCGGGCGGCGGGCCGCCGCCGGGTTGGGGATGACGCGGCGCGCGCTGCCCGACGAGGTCGAACAACGCAGGCTCGATCTTCCGGTACAGCGAAAGCGCGCCCGGCCCCGTCGCGGCGAATGCCCAGCTTGCCGAAGCCTCCGGTAGAATACGCAGGAAGGTGGAGGTTCCGGCGGTACCGCCGTCATGCCCGAAAACCGGCGCTTCATCTTCGCCCGCGAAGATCATGAAGCCGTGCCCCCAGCCGCGGTAACGCAGTGCGAACGGTGTCTGCACGGCCATTTGGTGCATGATGCGATCACTGCGTTGCCGCAATCCCCAGTGGGCGAGATCGCCCATCGTCATCACCAGGATCGTGCCCGATGCGACGTTGGAATAGGGGCCGAGCAATTCCGGCTGATCGCCGTCATACGCCTGTGCGAGCGGGGCGGCGGCCCTTTCCTCGGCAGTGACTGCGAAATTGCGGATGCCGTGCCGTTCGCGCAGGCTGGTGTTCAGCATCCGGCGATAGGGAACCCCGGCGGCACTTTCCGCGATACGGCCGAGAAGACCGTAGCCGATGTTTGCATAAGAGAAGCCGGTGTCGGGCTCGAACAGGAAATCAAACGTATCGATCCGCGATATGAAGCGGCGCAGCACATCGTCGCCTTCCCCGGCATCGAACAGGATATCGCCGTCGATGCCGCTGGTGTGGCTGAGCAGGTGCCCGATCGTGACGGTTCGGCCTGCAAGGCCGCCGATGCGGCGGAGTTCCGGTGCGGCCTCCGTGATCGGCGTATCGAGTGTGAAGCGGTTGTCCGCGATCTGGTCGTGGATCAGTTCCGCGGTCAGCGCCTTCGTGACCGAACCGATGTGGAACAGCGTATCCGGTGTTGCCGGCGTACCGTGGAGCGGATCGGCAAGGCCATAGGCGACATCGAGATCATCCCGCCCGATTCCGCGCAGGCTGAGCGATGCGGCCGTAACGGACCCCGCCCCGCACGCCTCCTCGATTGCGGCTGCAAGCGCGCTCATCGTTCAGTCCTTCACGCGCCGATAGAGGCGCCCCGCGTAGAAGAGATCGGGGCGCCCTGCCGCATCGGCATCGAAGAACGCCGTGACCACGGAATCATCGTCACCGATCGTCGCGCGGAACAAGTCCCCGCCGATGGCACGCATCGGGAAATGCGAATCCGGCTGATCGAAATGATGCGCGTGTGCCGATGTCGCGAGAGCCGTCCCGTTCACGGCGACGGTCATGGTGACGCCTGCATTGGTATATGCTCCGGCATAAGCTTCGATCGGCCGCGCGGGCATGGTGAACGGCGGCAGCGAGAGGATCGGTGCCGCGCCGCAGACCTCCTCGAAAATCGGCCAGGCGATCTCCTGGAACGCCGCCTTGCCGTCTCCGTTGGCACAGAGCGCGACGGCAATCCCATGGCTTGGTGCGAACCAAAGGAACGCCGTATGGCCGATCGTGCCCCCGTCATGCCCCACGAACATCACGTCTCCGCCGGGAATCAGCTTCCAGCCGTGGGCCCAATGCGTGCCGTCCGGCAGGGTGATCTGCGGTTTCTGCATGGCATCCACCATTTCCGCCGGGAAGAAATCATGGGCCTTCAGCTTCATGTGGAGCGCGGCGAAGCGAACGAGATCGGCCGCATTCGACCATACGGTCAGGCCCGCAGGCCCGAGCGCGCGCGGGAAGGCGACCGGCGGCATCACCGCGAGCTTCCCGTCCGCGTCCGGTTCATGGCCCGAGGCAAGCGTTCGCGTGATGATGTCTTCGGCAAGACTCGCGGAGACCACAGCCTGCATCGGCTCGAAAAGCCGGGTTTTGAGAACATTGTCATAGAGGTCGCCGAACACCGTCTCCACGATCCGGCCGAGCAGCGCATATCCGGCATTGCAATAGTTGTAGTGCTGACCGGGCGGGCTCATCAGATCGAGGCGTTCCGCTAGCCGCGCGAATTTTTCGAGGCAGGCGTCGTCGGCACCGACATCTTCGAACATGTCGCCATCAAGACCGGAGCTGTGGCTGAGAAGCTGTCCGACCGTGATCCCAGCCGCGCGCGGATCATGGCCGAGGGGAACACCGAGGTAACGGGCGGCGGGGCCGTCCAGATCAAGGAGGCCCAGATGGGCGGCCTGCATGATGAGCGTCGCGGTCATCGCCTTGGTGACCGAGCCGATCTGGAACACCGTATCCGGCCCAACCGGCAGGCCTGACTGCAAGTCCGCGACGCCGCGAACGAAATCCATCTGCCGCGGGCCGTGCAGCACCGATACGCTGAGACCCGCGAGCTTGCCGCTGCTGACGGCAGCGTCCATCGCCGCCTGAATACGAAGCGGGTTCAAGGCTGAGCGGCGTTCTCCAGCGGCTGTCACGACTGTCAAAGGTCATCCTTGCTGTCTGCGTGCCGAATAGTCTCGGCCCAATTTGCGAGTATTTTTTACGTTATAGAAAATTTTCTCCTTGATCAAAAAAAATATCAAGCGGTAATCAGCCCGTCGACATCGTTCGGATGCGACTCCGGAGAAATCAAGTCCGGGCGACCAGACAGTGGAGCAGGCATGACCCTGATGGACCGCGGAGCAGTGCTGGATACGCTGGCTGATTATGCCGGGCGAGCCGCTGCATTGCTGCCGGGCGGGGGCAGTCATGATTTCCGGCAGCTGGAACCGCCCGGTCCATTCATGCGGTCGGGCTCTCTTGGCCGCAAACGGAATGCCAACGGGCGCGCCGTTATCGATCTTGCGCTCGGCAACGGCTCGCTGCTGTTCGGTCACGGATACCAACCCGTGCTTGCGGCAATCGAGGAAGCGGTCCGTGCCGGACTGCATCTAAGTGCCACCACGGAGGCGGACCTGGGCTGGGCGGAACAGGTCAATCGTCTGGTTCCGGTCGCCGAGCAGATCCGTTTCACAGCATCGGGGAACGAAGCCGTTGCGCTCGCGGTCGCCGTCGCGCGCCGCGTGACGGGGCGGCAATCGCTGATCAGCCTCCATGGGCATCACTTCGGCTGGGTCCTGCCGGGCCTTGGTGTCGAAGTCGAAACCGCCGCCGATCCCGGAGCGCTTGCCGCCCGGCTTCAAGACAACGGGCACAATTATGCGTTGCTGCTTCTGGAGCCGACCGGCGCCGCTTTCGGCAAAGTGCCGCTGACGAGGGGAGACGTTGCGGCAATCGTCGACGCAGCACGTGCGGCTGACGTACCGGTGCTGTTCGATGAGACCCTGACGGGCTTCCGCGTTGCGCCCGGCGGCGCACAATCGCTTTTCGGTCTTCACCCCGATCTTGTCGTACTCGGAAAGATTCTCGGTGCGGGCCTGCCTTGCGGTGCGCTCGCGGGCGATGCCCGTTTCATGGCCGCGCTCGACAATCGCGTCAGCAGACCGGGCGGTGCCCCCCATGTGGCGCATGGCGGCACGCACAATGCCAACCCCGTTGTCGCGGCGGCGGGCGCGGCGATGCTTGCGGCACTTGCCGATGGCAAGGCCTGCCTGGCGGCAAACGCCAATGCGGCGGATCTGCGTGCACGATTGAATCGCCTCTTTGCGAACCTCGGCGTCGGCTGGACCGCATACGGCGCGCACTCCGAGGCGCATCTTTTTCTCAATCCGTTCGGGAAGGCGATCGATCCGATGGCATGGCGACCGACCGATACCGACGCGGCCGGGCTTCTCGCCCGAAACGCAGCGCTGATCAACGCGCTGCGCGTGGCCTTGCTGGAGGGTGGTGTCGACGTGAACGGATGGCCGGGCGCGCTGACCGCGAGTGTGCATACGCCTGAAGATTGGGACAGGGTCGAGGCTGGATTCGCGCGCGCGATCGAACAGCTTCGCCGTGCCGATGTGACGTTGACAGGGTGGGGCATATGATCAGCCTTCCCGCCGACGTACCGACACCGCAGGCGGACGCCTGGGAACTGGAATTCTGGGCGCATTGCGCCGCGCGCAGGCTGATGTTCCAGAGCTGTGCGGCGTGCGGCCGCGTGCGGCACCCGCCGATGCCCTTCTGCCCTGCGTGCCGTTCCACCGAGGTTCGCTGGCGCGAGGCGGATGGCGATGCCCAGCTGTTCACGTGGACCGTGGTCCATCATCCGAGCCATCCGTCGCTTGTCCCGGCCGTGCCCTATATCGTCGCCGTTGTGGAGTTTCCGGCGCTCGATCACGTGCGCCTGCTCACCAATCTGGTCGGCGTGCCTGCGGATACGGTTCGCATCGGGATGGCTCTCTCGCTTGTCTGGGAGGAGCCGAAAAGGGGCGTCGTGCTTCCCCGCTTCACCGCTGCAGGGGATGCGTCATGAAAGGCAGCCAGCCCTGCATCGTGGGTATCGGCCAGACGCGGTATACGCGTTGGGGCGGCATCACCGATGCCACTGAATTGCAGCTCGCCGGCGAAGCGATCCTGAACGCCGCGGCGGACGCGGGTGTCGACCCGCGCAAGATCGATGGCTTTGCCTCATTCGGCGACGATCGCAACGAGCCCGCGCTTCTCGCCGCCTCGCTGGGCGTGGACGAGGTGCGCCTGAGCACCATGCTATGGGGCGGCGGCGGTGGCGGCTCCTGCGGGGCAGTCGGCCTTGCGGCAATGGCCGTGGAAACGGGGCAGGCGGATTTCGCGGTTGCGTTCCGCAGCCTCGCACAGGGGCAGACCGGCCGGTTCGGGCAATATGACCCCAACTGGCGCCACGCGAGCTTCATTCATCCGTTCGGTGCAATTGCGGCGCCGCAGCTTCTTGCGCTCGCCGTGCGGCGTCACATGCATGATCACGGCACGACGCAAGAACAGCTCGGCCACTTCGCACTCACCTGCCGCGCCCATGCCCAGCGCAATCCGGCAGCGGTCATGCAGGGCCGTGCACTGACGATGGCGGACTATCTCGCCTCACGTCCGATCTCCGATCCGCTGAAATTGCTCGACTGCTGCCTCGAAAGCGACGGCGCCTGCGCGGTGCTCGTCACGCGCTGGGAACGGGCACGCGATCTGCGCCGTCCGGCGGTTCCGATCCTCTCTTCGGCGCACGGTGCGCGCGGCGACTGGTCGAGCGGGCCACTTGGTTCCCACAACCAGCCCGCCGACGCTTATGCGACAACCGGGGCCCGAACCCTGGCGCGCGATCTCTATGCGCGCGCGGGTATTCTGCCGAGCGATCTCGATGTTGCGCAGATCTACGACAACTTCACCGGCATGGCGATGATGGCGATGGAGGACTTCGGCCTCTGCGATCCGGGCGGCAGCGGGCCGTTTGTTGAAAGCGGCGCGGCCCAGTGGCCGCACGGCGCGCTTCCCGTGAATACGCACGGCGGCTGCCTTTCCGAAGCCTATATTCACGGCCTCAACCACGTTCTCGAAGGCGTGCGGCAGATGCGGGGCGACTCCACATGTCAGGTTGCAGGCGCGGGGCTCTGCCTCGTCACCGGCGGGCCAGGCCCCTCCCCGATCAGCGCGCTCATTCTGGGTCGGTCCTGATGAGTACCGAGACCCTCGTCGACCGTATCTATCGTTTCCAGCAGGAACGGCCCGATGCCCCCGCGCTGCGCGATCCGAACCACAGTCTGTCGTGGGGTGAGCTCGGCCGACTGTCGAACCGGATTGCCAATGCCCTTGTTGCCGCCGGACTCGCCAAGGGCGACAGGATCGCGCTGCTCGCGCCCGGTTCAGCGCTCTACGCCGCAACGATGGTGGGCGCGCTCAAGGCCGGTGTTTCGGTGGTACCCCTGCCGACCCTGCTTTCGGGAGAGGCAATCACGGCGATGATCGCGGATTCGGGTGCACGCATCCTGTTCGCGGCTGATCCGCTGAGGCCCCTCGCCGGCTCCGCTGCACCCCGGACGGTCAGCCTCGAAATACCAGACATCGAAGCGTTCGTCGCCAGCATTCCCGATACGCGCCCCTCCGTATCCGTCGATATCGAGGACGAATTCAACGTCATCTACAGCTCGGGCACGACGGGTCATCCCAAAGGCATCGTCCAGAGCCATAGATTGCGCGCGGCCGCCGCGCTGCGCTTCGGCGCAGTCGGGTTTCCTGATGGCTGTCGCACGCTGGCGACCACGGCGCTCTATTCGAACTGGACCATGGGCGCGCTCATATACACGCTGTGGTCCGGAGGCTGCATCCACATCGGCGGCAAGTTCACGCCACAAGGCTTTCTCGACCTGTGCGCGGCGTTTCGACCGCACGACATCTTCATGGTCCCGGTACAGGTGAAGCGGCTTCTTGATCATGTTGCCGCTGCGAACGCCGCGCCACCGCCCGCCGCGCGCAAGTGGTGCGCAGGTTCCTATTTTCCGTCCGAACAGAAACGCGCGCTTCTCGATTTCTGGCCCGGCGGGCTGATGGAGATCTATGGACTTACCGAGGGCGCACCGTTCACCATGCTGGACGCAGCGGCGTATCCGGATCGGATCGGCACGGTCGGACGCGCCGAACCTCCCGGCGATGTGAAGATCATTAATGACGACGGGCGGGAGCTTCCCACCGGCGCGCGCGGTGAGGTCCTCGGCCGCGTCCGCATCGTCATGCGTGGATACAACAACAGCCCGGTCGCGACCGAAGCACTGATCTGGCGCGATGCGAACGGCGATGCATGGTTCCGTTCCGGCGATATCGGAGAGCTCGATGAAGACGGGTTCCTGACGATCACCGGACGCAAGAAGGACATGATCATTTCCGGCGGCTTCAACATCTATGCCGCGGATCTCGAAGAGACCCTACTGCGCCATCCCGCAGTTGCAGAAGCGGCAGTGTTCGCGGTGCCGAGCGCGCAATGGGGCGAATCTCCCGTTGCTGCCATCGTCGCTGGATCGGATGCGGTCGCCGAAACGGGCGATATCCTGGCGTGGGCGAACACACAGCTGGGTTCGCTTCAGCGCCTCCGCGATCTCGTCGTCGTGGAGACACTGCCGCGCGGCAGCCTCGACAAGATTCTCTACCGCGCCCTGCGCGAACAATTCCGTCATCTCGGCGACATGGAGGCCCCCAAGCCATGACATCCACGCGTGCCGTGGAGGCGCCCTATCTGATCTTCCTGGGCGATGCGCAGAACGATATCGCCGCCAAGACCGGCGCGGGTATCGCCCAGTGGAGGCCAGGTCACTGTATCGGCCAACACCGGCTGCCCGCCTGCAAGGTCGATATCGGCCTTCCCGAAATGATGATTGCCGAAGCCGTTGCCGCAGGCGCACGAACGTTCGTGATCGGCGTGGTGAACGCCGGCGGCATCCTGCCTGATACGTGGCTTCCCGCGATTGCCGAAGCGCTTGAGCAGGGTCTCGATGTCGCCAGCGGTATGCACATGCGCCTCGCCGACAATCCCGGCCTTGCAGCTCTCGCGGAACGGCATGGCCGTCGTCTGATCGATCTCCGCGTCCCCGAAGGCCCGTTCACCACGGGATCGGGAGACAAGCGGGCCGGCAAACGCCTGCTCACCGTCGGAACCGACTGCGCCGTCGGCAAGAAATACACCGCGCTCGCGCTCGTGGACGGTATGCGCGCACGCGGTATGAATGCGACATTCCGGGCGACGGGCCAGACCGGTATCCTCATCGACGGCACCGGCATTCCGATGGATGCCGTGAAGTCCGATTTCGTGGCGGGTGCCGCCGAAGCGCTGAGCCCGGAAAACCATCCGGATCATTGGGATGTCGTCGAAGGTCAGGGCTCGCTGCTGCACCCCTCCTACGCGGGCGTCACGCTCGGATTGCTCCACGGCAGCCAACCGGACCGGTTTGTCGTGTGCCATGAGCCGACACGGACGACCATGCTCGGCGTGAACACTCCGATCGCCGCGATCGAAGATATCATCCGCCTGACCACCGAACTCGGCGCGCTCACCAATCCCGCCATTCGCTGCGTCGGCATTTCGGTCAACACGATGCAGCTGCCGGAAAACGAAGCGCGTGCGTTGCTCGATGCGCTTTCGGCTCGTCACGGTCTGCCGGCGACCGATCCGGTGCGTTTCGGCGTAGCGCCGATTCTGGAGGAGCTGACCCGATGATGCGCCATCCAGATGCTGTGATCGAAAGGCCGGTGGGATGAAGCCTGCATCTCACTGGCGGGGTCTGGCCGACACTCTCCCAAGACCATCCGGTCATTTCATCGACGGCGCCTATGTGCAGACTGGCGGGGAAACGATCGAGATTATCGATCCGGCGCATGGCTCGGCGCTGTCTCGCACGCCCGATGCCGGAGCCGACATCGTGGACCATGCCGTGGGCATCGCAAGCGCGCGTTGCGGCGAGGGCATCTGGAGCCGCTGTTCCCCGAGGGCACGCGGTGAGGTGCTGTGGAAACTCGCCGATCTCATCGAAGCGGAAGCCGAACGCTTCGCCGTTCTCGAGAGTCTGTGCGCGGGAAAGCCGATACGCGACACGGTGATGGGCGAAATCCCGCAAGCCGTTGCCGCGCTGCGTTTCTTTGCCGAACTTCCCGACAAGTTGCGCGGAGAGACGACCGCGTCGGACGCGTCGGTTCTCCACTACGTGCTGCGCCAGCCGCTCGGCGTCGTGGGTGCGATCGTGCCGTGGAATTTCCCAATCAACATGGCGATCTGGAAAGCCGCCCCCGCACTCGCCGCAGGCAACAGCGTGGTCCTGAAGCCCGCCGAGCAGACGCCGTGGACGGCGCTGCTTCTCGCCGAGCTTTTCGTACGGGCAGGCGGGCCTGCCGGTGTGTTCAATGTCGTGCTCGGTCGCGGCGATACGGCGGGGCAAGCGCTGGCGACGGATCCGCGCGTCGCCAAGATCGCCTTCACCGGATCGACCCGGGTCGGCCGCCTGATCCACTTCTATGTCTCGCAGTCGACGTTGAAAGCCGTCGCGCTCGAATGCGGCGGGAAATCTCCCCAGATCGTGATGGACGATGTGGCGGACATGGAAGCCGCCGTCGACGCCGCCGTCTTCGGCGCCTTCGGCAATGCCGGGCAAGTGTGCAATGCCGGTTCGCGCCTGATCCTGCACGAAGCGATCCACGACGCCTTCATGGAGCGTTTCAGCGAGAAAATACGCGATATCCGCATGGGCGACCCGTTCGACCCCGATGTCACCATGGGGCCGCTCATCAGCGGCGCGGCGCAGAAGCGCGTACTCGAAATGATCCGGCTGGGCCGGCAGGAGGGCGCGCGGCTGGCAGCGGGCGGTGAGCGGGCCACAGAGCTGAATGGCTATTTCGTTGCGCCGACGGTGTTCGCGGATGCGGACAGCAGCATGGCGATTGCCCGCGAAGAGATTTTCGGCCCCGTCGTCACGGTGCTGCGCGTCTCCGATGCTGCGGAAGCGGTCCGCGTGGCAAATGCAAGCTGTTACGGCCTCGCCGCCGCGATCTGGAGCCGCGATCTCGATGCGGTGCATCGCATGGCTGCGGCGATCGAAGCGGGCGTGGTTTGGGTGAACTGTTTCGATGCTGGAGACATGACCCAACCCTTCGGCGGGTGGAAGGAGTCCGGCAAGGGCTGGGACAAAGGCGTCGATGCGCTGATGTCTTACACGCAGCCGAAGAGTGTTTGGATCGCGCTTGGAGCGCGCCCGTGAAGGTCGCGGTGGACGATGGCACGCGCCTGTTTGTCGATGTCGTCGGTCCCGGCGTCGTCGCGCGGCACGGTGAACTGGTCGACCGGCCGTCGTTCGTCATGCTGCATGGCGGCCCTGGGTACGATCATAGCAATCTGCGCCGCTTTCACATGCCGCTGGCACACGCCGCGCGGCTCGTGTTCTTCGATCAGCGCGGTCATGGCCGCAGCGACCGTGGCGTGCCGGGGAACTGGACGCTCGAGCGCTGGGCCGATGATGTGAAGTCGCTGTGCGATGCGCTCGGGATCGAAAAGCCGATCGTGATGGGGGCATCGTTCGGCGGCATGGTCGCGCAGACCTATGCGGCGCGGCATCCCGATCATCCGCGCGCGTTGGTGCTGCATTCAACCGCCGCACGTTTCAACTACGATCGTATCATCGCGCGTATGGCGGCTCTGGGAGGAGCAGAGGCGCGTGCCGCGGCTGTGGCGCTCTGGGAAGATCCGGGGGATCCCGAACGACTGACGCGCTACACCGAGCATTGTATGCGCTATTACACCGTCGGCACACCGGCATCCGATCCCCGGCGCGTCGCGGTCGAGGTGAATCTCGACGTGCTGCGCTATTTCTATGCGCCCGGCAGAGAGGGCCGGACAATGGACCTGACCGCCACCAACAAGGCAATCACCTGCGATACGCTGGTGATCGCCGGTGTCGACGACCCCATCACCGTGATCGAGGAGGCGGATGCGCTCGTCGATTCGCTGTGTAACGCGCGCGTCGATTACCTGCGCGTCGAGCGCGCCGGGCATGGGGTCCACCACGATCATCCGGATTTGATCCGCCATCGCCTCAAGCAGTTCATAAAGGACCATCCATGACATCCGAGATCGCGCCTTTTCACCTCGCCGTTCCCGTCAACGATCTGGAAGCGGCGCGCGCGTTTTACGGCGTTCTGCTCGGTTGCCCGGAAGGGCGGAGCAGCGAAACGTGGATCGATTTCGATTTCTACGGCCACCAGCTTGTCACGCATCTGGCGCCGCACCCTTCGAACCCGGAAGCGCGTGGACACGTGGATGGCCATCTCGTCCCGATTCCGCATTTCGGTGTGGTTCTCGGCTGGAACGAGTGGCACGCGCTCGCCGCGCGCTTGCGGTCGGCAGGCGTGTCCTTCGGCATGGAGCCGCAAATCCGCTTTGTCGGCTTGCCGGGCGAACAGGCGACGATGTTCTTCCTCGATCCCTCGGGCAATGCCATCGAAATGAAAGCGTTCAAGGACCGCGCTTCGCTGTTCGCGAAATAACGCGCCTTCCCCGTGAAACCTGCACCGCTGTGACAATGAGGCACGCAGTTGCGGAGGCGCCCGCGCTCCATAGGAAGACTGAGCGGTAGCCGCCGGACCCGGCAAGGAGGCCGCCCAGCGGCCCGGCGCAGGCCAATGCCAGATCGAGGAACAGGGTAAACACGCCCACCGCCGCCCCGCGATCGGGCGCGTCGAACATCGCGACGGACTCCGTGCCGAGCGAAGGGAAGACAAGCGACAATCCAAGGCCGGTGATCGCCGCACCGGCCGCCGCTGTGATCGCGTCCGTTGCCAGTGCCAGAACGATCAGGCCGACGGTCTCCACGGCAAGCGAGACCATCGCGATGCGAATGCCGCCGAACTGCGGAATCGAGCCCGCGAACAGCAGGCGTGCACCGACAAATCCCGCGGAGAAAGCACTGATCGCAAGCGCCGCATTGCTCCAGCCGTGCTGGGCGTAGAACAGCGTGACGAAGGTCATGATGGTTCCGAAGCCGAACGAGCCGAGCGCCAACGCGAGGCCGTGCGGCGCGATTCGGGATGCCAGCCGGATCAGGGGTGTCCGTATGCCGGGCGCCAGCGGCGCGGGCGCCTTCGACCATGCCAGCATCATCGCGGCGAGCGCGGCGACAAGCGTGAGCACGCCAAGCGGCGCAAGGCGCCACTCCGCGCCCGATGCGGCAATCCAGACGCCGAGCGGTGCCGCGACGGCCAGCGCGCCGTATGTGGCGATTCCATTCCACGACATGATTCGGGAAACGTGATCGCCACCCAGCCGACCCGCCGCCCATGCGATCGCGCCTGTACCGACACAGCTCTCACCAATGCCGAGAATGAGGCGGCCCGCGACGAGAAGCGCAAGGCTCGTGACCGGCGCGTCCTGATAGTGATCGGCAAGAAGCAGGAACGGCCCGCTCGCCCCGCAGGCGGCGAGACCCCACGTCACGGTCGCCTTCGCGCCTGCGGTGTCCGATAGTCGCCCGGCATAGGGACGCGAGAGGATGGTGGAGACATACTGCGCACCAATCACGAGTCCTGCGATAAGCGGCCCCAAGCCGAGCTGCCGGTCGATAAAGCCCGGCAACACGGCCATCGGAACGCCGATGATGAAGTAGCAGACAAAGGTGAATGCGACGGTGGAGAGGATCAGCGGCAACACTGATTCGGATTCGCCTCCGGAGATTTTTGGATTAGTCATGATATTGTCTGCATCGGGGGAATTGACGGTGGATACATGCGGCGGAAGGGGATGACAGGGCATCGCCTGCCTCATCCATCATGCCAGTTTTTCAGAGGCTGGCAGCATATTTTTTGCTCAACAAGAAAATAATTGACATTTTCGTGAAAACAGAAAATTCTTTCCCCATCACAAAAAGGGGGATTGGAGTGGTGCGGATTCAAAAAAGTGCGTCGCTGGCCAGTGCATCGCTGTTGGCGGGTTTGACGATGGGACTATGGGCCACAGCCGCTTGCGCGGAAGCCGAAAACGCGGATGTATCGAAGTCGGACGAGATCATCGTTACGGCCGGCAAGCGCGATATCTCTCTGCAGGATCTCGCATCCTCGGTTTCGGTGATCTCTGAAGCCAACATCGTTGGGGCCGGGATTTCCGACATCACCGACTTCGCGCGAACGGTGCCGAGCCTCAGCTTCACGGATACCGGCCCCGGACAGGTCAAGCCGGTTCTGCGCGGCATCGCGGAATCGGGTCTGCTCACCTCGAACGTGCAGGCAACGGTCGCGCAATACATCGACGAGATGATCGTTTCCGATTCTGCAGGCGCCCAGCTCAACCTCAAGCTGTTCGATGTCCAACGCATCGAGGTTCTGCGCGGCCCGCAGGGCACGCTCTACGGCGGCGGTTCGATGGGGGGCGCGATCCGCTTCATCACCAACCAGCCGCAGCTGGATCGTTTTGCGGCGACGGTCGAAGGCACGCTTTCCTCCACGCACAAGGGCGCCGAGAATTTCGGTATCAACGCGATGCTCAACGTCCCGCTGATCGCCGACAAGCTCGCTGTGCGCGGCGTCTTCTACACGCGTCAGGATGATGGCTACATCGACAACATCACCCTCGGAAAAGACAATATCAACAACGAGAATACCTGGGGCGGACGTGTTTCGGTCCTGGCGCAACTCAGCGAGAATTTCGATGCAACCGCAACGCTGATCCGCCAGACGACAAAATCGGATGCCGCAACCAACCGGTACAGCCGCGACGTCGGCGATCTCGTTTCGCTTTATCCGACGGAAGAAAGACTCGACGACGCCATCACGGTCGCCAATCTCACGCTCAACTACGATTTCGGCGGCGCGAAGCTGACATCGTCGTCATCCTACCTCTGGGGCAAGCGCAACCTCGATTTCTCTTATGCGGAGACGGGTGAGGTCAACACGATGGCGATGTTCGGCTTCGCATCGTTCCCGAACACGTCGCAGGGCTTCTACGAGACCAAGGACCGGGTTTTCACGCAGGAAGTGCGGCTGGCCTCGAAAACCGGCGGTGATACCGACTGGATCGTGGGTGCCTATTACCAGCACATCAAGAACAGCTTCTTCAACGACGTCACCAACCCCGAGCTGTTCGATCACCCCATCTTCGGTACCTATTTCCTTGTACCGCTCGACGAAGCCGGGCCGAACCTGCGCCCCATCGTGCTGCGGGAAGATGTCGAAAAGCGCACGGAACAGCTCGCGCTGTTCGGGGAGTTCACCTGGCATTTCGCACCCGAATGGTCGATCGTGGTCGGCGGGCGTGCATTCAAGACGAAGTTCCGCCGCGAAACGCTGCAGGCCGGTGTCACGCCGATCGTCCTTGGTTCTGGGTCGCCTTACATCGTTGGCAACAAGACCAAGGAAACGCGCTTCACGCCCAAGGTTCAGCTTGAATTCCGGCCGAGCTCGGATCTGCTGTTTTATGCACTGGCATCGCAGGGCTACCGTGTTGGCGGCGTCAATCCGACAGACCCGCTCGCCGGGGCAAGCCTGCCGCCGGATTTCCAGTCGGACTCGCTCTGGAACTATGAATTTGGCACGCGCGCCCAGTTTCTGGATGGACGTGTGACGCTCAACGCCGCGGCCTTCTATATGGATTGGACCGATATTCAGGTGCCGCTGCCGTCTCCATCGGGGTTCGCGCTGATCGGCAACGCCGGCAAGGCGCACAGCGCCGGCATCGAACTGGAGCTGTCCGCGCGCCCGACCGACATGCTCGAACTGGGCCTTTCCGGCGCATGGATCGAGGCCGAACTCGACGAGACGACCGCCGGCCTCGGCACGAAGGGCGATCGTATGCCGGCCACGCCGGAATGGTCGGGCTCCGCCTATGCGCAGCTGCGCGTGCCGGTGAAGGACGAAATCGAGTTTGTTTCGCGGCTTGATTATCAACGCGTCGGCAAGTCCTATCTCACCTTTACGCCGCTCGCGGATACACGCATCGGAGACTATGGTGTCCTCAATGCCCGTATCGGTCTTGAAGGTAATAACTGGAGCGCCACCGTGTTCGCGAACAATCTCACGGACGAACGTCCGGCGCTCACCTCCTTCCGTATCGTGACTCTGCAAACAACGACGCTCCGCCCGCGGACGATCGGTATCACGCTGCGCAAGGCCTTCTGATCGTGGCATCTCCGTCTCAGGGTCAGATGCTGGGGCTCGGCAGGATCATCGTTTTCCTCCTGCCGCTCATCCCGTCGTCGATGACCCTGGCGCCGCTCGGCAACGTGCTGCCGTTGTACTATGCGAAGAGCACGGCGGTGACGCTTGCGACACTCGGCTCCGTGCTCTTCCTCACCCGCATCACGGATGCGTTTGCGGATCAGCTGATCGGCTACTGGTCCGATGCGACACGGTCCCGTTTCGGCCGCCGCAAGCCGTGGATCGCGTTCGGCGCAGTCGTTGCCTCGGCTGGATCATGGTATCTCTACACCCCCCCGCCGAACGCGGGGGGGACGTATTTGTTCGTCTCGCTCTCGCTCGTCTATCTGGGCTGGAGCCTGATGATGGTGCCGCACCACGCATGGATGGCGGAACTGACACGCACCTATGAGGAGCGCACGCTTGTCGCGAGCGTGGCGGCACTCACAGCGCCGCTCGGCATGATCCTTGTCTTGCTCGCACCGTTCCTGCCGATATTCCCGACAACCGAGTTCACCGGCGAGACGCTGGCCTTCGTCGGCGCCGCGATCTGCATCATGCTGCCGCTCACGACGGGTCTTGCCTTGTGGTTCGTGCCTGATTCCAGCGTACCCCTGCCGACCCGGACGACAGCGGGTATGACCGTTCGCGCGATCCTCGCGAACAAGCCGTTCCGGAACTTCCTCGCCGTGTTCCTGATTGCGGCATTCGTCACCGGGAT